>CBFGQM010000132.1:0-12440 GCA_965650905.1 uncultured Streptomyces sp.
GGGCCGCCGTCGCGGTGCTGCTCCTGTCCGCGTGCGGCAGCGGGGGGACCCAGGGCGGCGGAGGGAACACCGGCTTCGTCACCGGCGCCAACGGCATCGCCACGGTCGCGAAGAGCAGCCGTACACCGGCTCCCGACCTGTCCGGCAAGACCATCGACGGCAAGCAGCTCGACGTCGCCGACTACAAGGGCAAGATCGTCGTGCTGAACGTCTGGGGCTCCTGGTGCGGACCGTGCCGCCTGGAGGCGAAGAACTTCGTCAAGGTCTCCGAGGACCTCAAGGACCAGGGCGTACAGTTCGTCGGCATCAACACCCGCGACACCAGCACCACCCCCGCGCGTGCCTTCGAGAAGGCGCACGGGGTCACGTACCCGAGCCTGTACGACCCGACGGGCAAGCTGATGCTCCGCTTCAAGAAGGGCACGCTCAATCCGCAGCTGATCCCCTCCACGCTCGTCATCGATCGGGACGGCAAGATCGCGGCGCGAGCGCTGCAGGCCCTCAGCGAGGAGAAGCTGCTCGGTATGCTCAAGCCGGTCCTCGCGGAGAAGTGACCTGACGTGCTCCTCGCCGCAGCCCCTGCCCCTGCCCCTGAGGTGCTCCTCGCCGCAGCCACCGACCCCAGTCAGACGGTCCTCAGCGGGGCCCTGCTGCTCGCTCTGCCGATCGCCGTGCTCGGCGGGCTCGTGTCCTTCTTCTCGCCGTGTGTTCTGCCGCTCGTTCCCGGCTACCTCTCGTACGTCACCGGTGTCAGCGGCACCGACCTGGCCGATGCCCGGCGCGGGCGGATGGCCGCGGGCGCCTCGCTCTTCGTGCTCGGCTTCACCGCCGTGTTCGTCTCCGGCGGGGCGCTGTTCGGGTACTTCGGCCAGAACCTGCGGGAACACCAGGACGCCCTGTCCAGGGTGCTCGGCGTACTCATGATCGTCTTGGGCGTCTTCTTCATGGGTCTGATGCCCTGGCTCACCCAGCGCGAGTTCCGCTTCCACAAGCGGCCGTCCGTCGGGCTCGTGGGTGCCCCCTTCCTCGGCGCGCTCTTCGGGATCGGTTGGACGCCCTGCATCGGCCCGACCCTCGCCTCGGTGCAGGCCCTGGCCTTCAACGAGGGGAGCGCGGGCCGCGGGGCCATACTGACCGTCGCGTACTGCGTCGGTCTCGGCGTGCCCTTCGTCCTCGCCGCGGTCGCCTTCCGCAAGGCGCTCGGTGCCTTCGGCTGGATCAAGCGGCACCATGCGTGGGTGATGCGTGTCGGCGGCGTCATGATGATCGCGACCGGACTGCTCCTGCTGACCGGTATGTGGGACCGCATCGTGCAGGAGATGCAGGTCTGGTCCGACGGCTTCACGGTGGGGATCTGATCCATGAGCACCACACGGGACACTGATGTGCAGAACGCTGACGTGCAGAGCACCGACGTGCAGACCGATGGGAGCGACACCGCCGAGATGCCGGGTGACATGTCGGGCGACGCGCGCGATCTCGGCGAAGCCGGCGCGCAGTTGTCCACCGCGCCCGTGGAGACGGCGATGCCCGGCTCCTTCTGCGGTTCCCGCGCTCCCGGTGCCGTCGGGTGGCTGGCGTGGACCGGCCGTGAGGCCATCGGCTGGGCCCGCTGGTTCTGGCGGCAGCTCACCTCCATGCGGGTCGCGCTGATCCTGCTCTTCCTGCTGTCCCTCGGTGCGATCCCCGGGTCGCTGATCCCGCAGAGCGGGACCGACGAGATGAAGGTCGAGCAGTTCGCGCAGGACCACCCCACGCTCGCTCCGGTCTACGAGAAGCTCGGCCTGTTCCACGTCTACAGCTCGGTGTGGTTTTCGGCGATCTACATCCTGCTGTTCATCTCCCTCATCGGCTGCATCGTGCCCCGCACCTGGCAGTTCGTCGGCCAGCTGCGCGGCCGTCCGCCGGGCGCGCCCAAGCGGCTGACCCGGCTGCCCGCGTACACGACCTGGCGCACCGAGGCCGGCCCCGAGCAGGTCCGCGAGACCGCGCTCGCGCTGCTGAGGAAGCGCCGTTTCCGCGCGCACTCGGCCGGCGACGCCGTGGCCGCCGAGAAGGGCTACCTCCGTGAGGTCGGCAACCTCGCCTTCCACGTCGCCCTGGTCGTGATGCTGATCGCCTTCGCCTGGGGCCAGCTCTTCAAGTCCGAGGGCAACAAACTGGTCCTCGAGGGCGACGGGTTCGCCAACACCCTCACCCAGTACGACGACTTCAAGTCCGGCAGCCTCTTCAGCCCGGACGACCTGGAGCCGTTCAGCTTCACCCTGAAGGACTTCAAGGGCACGTACGAGCGGACCGGCCCCAACCGGGGCACCCCCCGCACCTACGAGGCCGCGGTCACCTACAGCGAGGGCGCCGACGGCAAGGAGAAGACGACCACGATCAAGCCCAACGGGCCGCTGGATGTCGACGGCTCGAAGGTCTACCTCGTCAGCCACGGGTACGCCCCCGTCGTCACCGTCCGGGACGGCAAGGGCAACGTCGTCTTCAAGCAGGCCGTGCCGCTGCTGCCGCTCGACTCCAACGTCACCTCCTCCGGTGCCGTCAAGGTCCTCGACGGCTACACGAACGCCCGGGGCGTCAAGGAGCAGCTCGGCTTCAACGCCTTCTTCGTGCCGACGTTCGCGGGCGCCGGCAAGGGGCAGATGCTCTCGCAGTTCCCGGCACTCGACTTCCCGGTGCTGGCGCTGTCCGCGTACCACGGCGACCTGGGCGTCGACTCGGGCCTCCCGCAGAGCGTGTACCAGCTCGAGAAGACCAACATGAAGGAGTTCAAGGACTCCAGGGGCGACCTGCTCAAGAAGCGGCTGCTGCCCGGCGAGACCATGAAGCTCCCGAACGGTGCCGGCTCGATCACCTTCGAGAAGGACATCAAGGAGTGGGGCGGCTTCCAGATCGCCCAGCAGCCGGGCAGCGGCTGGGCGCTGGCCGGATCGATCATCGCCATCTTCGGTCTCGCCGGCTCCCTCTTCATCCAGCGCCGCCGCGTGTGGGTGCGCGCGACCAGGGGGGCGGACGGTGTGACGGTCGTCGAGATGGCCGGGCTCGGCCGCAGCGAGTCCGCGAAGGTCCCGGAGGAACTCGGCGACCTCGCCGGGCTCCTGCACGACCAGGCGCCCAGCGCGCCCGACAGTGCGCCGAACGGCGCCTGTCACCCAGATCCAGCCGCCGACCCCCCAGTCGTACCTGCCGCCGAAGGGGCTGAGAAGACATGACTCTCGCCGCCGCAACCGACCTCGCCGCCGCGACCAACGAAAACCTCGCGAACATCAGCAACACGCTGATCTACTCCGCGATGGCCGTCTACACCCTGGCCTTCCTCGCCCACATCGCCGAATGGCTCCTCGGCAGCCGCAGCAAGGTCGCCCGCACGGCCGCCGCGCTCACCGCCGACCCGAAGAAGGCCGACGCGCCCGCGGTGACCGTGAAGAAGGCAGGTGGCACCGCCGTGATGGAGCGGCCCAAGGTCGTCGTCCGGGCCGCTCCCGGCGCCCGCGACGTGCCCGACGGGCCCGGTGCGCACGGCGGGGACGAGCAGGGCGACCTCTACGGCCGTATCGCCGTGTCCCTCACCGTGCTCGCCTTCGCGATCGAGTTCGGCGGTGTGCTCGCACGCGCCCTGTCGGTGCAGCGGGCGCCGTGGGGCAACATGTACGAGTTCAACATCACCTTCTCCACGGTCGCCGTCGGCGTGTACCTCACGCTGCTCGTGCTGAAGAAGAACATCCGCTGGCTCGGCCTCCCGCTGATCACGACGGTCCTCCTCGATCTCGGTCTCGCCGTCACCGTCCTGTACACCGCCAGCGACCAGTTGGTTCCCGCCCTCGACTCGTACTGGCTGTACGTCCACGTGTCCACGGCGATCCTGTGCGGCGCGGTCTTCTACGTGGGCGCGGTGGGCACGATCCTGTACCTCTTCAAGGACTCGTACGAGGGCAAGCTGGCCGGCGGCGGCAGGCCCGGACGTTTCGCCACCTCCGTCATGGAGCGGCTCCCGGCCTCGGCCTCCCTCGACAAGTTCTCGTACCGCGTGAACGCGGCCGTCTTCCCGCTGTGGACGTTCACGATCATCGCGGGCGCGATCTGGGCGGGCGACGCCTGGGGCCGCTACTGGGGATGGGACCCCAAGGAGACCTGGGCGTTCATCACATGGGTCGCGTACGCCTGCTACCTGCACGCCCGCGCTACGGCCGGCTGGAAGGGCCGCAAGGCGGCGTACATCGCGCTGATCGCCTTCGCCTGCTGGCTGTTCAACTACTACGGAGTAAACATCTTTGTCTCCGGCAAGCACTCGTACGCAGGGGTCTGACCTCCTCCTGTGCAACGAGCGAGGCGGGCGAGCAGCGCCGTAGGAGAGGGTGCGTGCCGTGGGGCGCCGAGTGACGCTGGAGGCATGAGCGAGGCGATCGAACAGGGAGCCGCCGAGAGCCGGGGACACGCCCACACGCTCCACTTCACGTTGCGGCTTCCCCAGCCTGTGGAGAACGTCTGGCCGATGGTGGCCGCCGCCCGCGGCCTGCGGAGGTGGCTGGCCGCCGCCGAGCCGTTCGAGCCCCGGCTCGGCGGGGCGGTCGTGCTGCACGGGCTGGGCGCGGGGCGCGTCACCGCGTGGGACGTCGAGCATGTGGCCGAGTACACAGTGGACGTACACGGCCGGATCCGCTTCCACCTGGAGCCCGCGGGGGAGCGCGGCACGACGCTCCGCTTCACCAACGAGTTCGAGGGCGACGAGGAGCGACGCGCCCAGGCCCCGACGGCCTGGAGCGAGCGCTTCGAGCGGCTGCTCGCGGCACTCACCGCGGACCGGGGCGGCGACTGAGCTCTCCGCCGGGAGTGCGGTCCGGAAATCGAGGCTGTCCCGTAACGGGTCCACGATGGCGACGGCTGGGTGGTGCTGAGGTGGCGAGGAGCCGGAGCCCCCCCACTTACGCGGTGCCGTTCTCGTCGTCCCGCTCGCGCCGCTTCAACTCCTCCTCGCGGCGGCGCAGATCGGCTTCCCATTTTTCGAGCAACTGCTCGTCGTCCTTGTCGCCCCGGGCCGGCTCGGGCTCCTTGGAGGACTTCTCCTCCTTCAGGGACTTCAGGAAATCGGGATTGTCGTCCGGCGCCACCCAGCCGTCCTGGCGACGGCCGCCCGTGGCACGCGGCGCTGTGCGTTCCTTGCCCACGAGCAGCCAGGAGATGGAGCCGACGAGCGGGAAGAGCAGCACGAGAAGGGCCCAGAGGGGCTTCGGGATGTACCGGATCTGCTTCTCATCGGTGGTGATGCAGTCGATGAACGCGTAGATGCTCAGCGCCAGTGGCACCAGAACCATCAGCACCCTGAGCATGAGCGGTCCCCTTGTGCGTCGTGACAGGGGCCACCGGACCGGGCCCGTTACGGGGCCAGGGTAGCCGGTGCCCGATACTGGGACGCATGGCTTACGACGATCTTCGCTCCCTGCTCCGGGCACTGGAGCGCGAGGGCGATCTCCAGCGCATCAAGGCCGAGGTCGACCCCTGTCTGGAAGTGGGGGAGATCGTCGACCGCGTACAGAAGGCGGGCGGCCCCGCACTGCTCTTCGAGAACGTGCGCGGGTCCGCGATGCCCCTCGCGATGAACGTCTTCGGAACCGACCGCCGCCTGCTCAAGGCGCTCGGCCTGAAGTCGTACGGCGAGATCACCGAGAAGATCGGCGGACTGCTCAGGCCGGAGCTGCCGCACGGGTTCGTCGGAGTGCGCGAGGCGTTCGGGAAGCTCGGCGCCATGACGCACGTACCGCCGAAGAAGGTCAAGTCCGACAACGCGCCGGTGCAGGAGGTCGTTCTGCACGGGGACGACGTGGACCTCGACACCCTGCCCGCGCTCTTCACCTGGCCGAAGGACGGCGGGTCCTTCTTCAACCTCGGGCTCACCCACACCAAGGACCCCGAGTCCGGCATCCGCAACCTCGGGCTGTACCGGCTCCAGCGCCACGACAAGCGCACCATCGGCATGCACTGGCAGATCCACAAGGACAGCCGGAACCACTACCAGTTGGCCGCGCGCAGGGGCGAGCGGCTGCCCGTCGCGATCGCCTTCGGATGTCCGCCCGCCGTGACGTACGCCTCTACCGCGCCCCTCCCGGGCGACATCGACGAGTACCTCTTCGCCGGGTTCGTCCAGGGCAAGCGGATCGAGATGGTCGACTGCAGGACGGTGCCGCTCCAGGTGCCCGCGCATGCCGAGGTCGTACTGGAGGGATGGCTGGAGCCGGGGGAGACGCTCCCGGAGGGCCCGTTCGGCGACCACACCGGCTTCTATACGCCGCAGGAGCCGTTCCCCGCCCTGACCATCGACTGCGTCACGACGCGCAGGCGCCCCCTGCTCCAGTCGATCGTGGTCGGTCGCCCGCCCACGGAGGACGGACCCCTCGGCCGGGCGACGGAGCGGTTCTTCCTCCCCCTGCTGAAGATCATCGTGCCCGACATCGTGGACTACCACCTCCCCGAGGCCGGCGGCTTCCACAACTGCGCGATCGTCGCGATCGACAAGAAGTACCCGAAGCACGCCCAGAAGGTGATGCACGCCATCTGGGGAGCGCACATGATGTCGCTGACCAAACTGATCGTGATCGTCGACTCCGACTGCGACGTCCACGATCTGCACGAGGTCGCGTGGCGCGCACTGGGCAACACGGACTACGCCCGTGACCTCACCGTCGTAGAAGGCCCCGTCGACCACCTCGACCACGCTTCCTACCAGCAGTTCTGGGGCGGCAAGGCGGGCATCGACGCGACGAGGAAGTGGCCCGAGGAGGGGTACACCAGGGACGGCGGCTGGCCCGACATGGTGCTGTCGGATCCTGAGACAGCGGCGAAGGTCGACCGCCGCTGGAAGGAGTACGGACTCTCGTGAGCAGCGCATCAGCAGCAGTCCCGCGGCCGGGGAACACCAAGGCCTTCCTCCGCCTCGTCATGATCGAGCACTCGGTGTTCGCGCTGCCCTTCGCGTACATCGCCGCGCTGACCGCCATGTTCCAGCTGGACCGGAACATCCACTGGGGCCGCCTGCTGCTCGTCACCGTCGCGATGGTCGGGCTGCGCACGTTCGCCATGGCCGTGAACCGGATCATCGACCGTGAGATCGACGCCCGCAATCCCCGTACGGCCCATCGCGAGCTGGTCACCGGTGCGATGACGGTGAAGCACGCGTGGACGGGCGCACTGGTGGCGCTGGTCTTCTTCCTCGGCGCCGCGGCCCTGTTGAACCCCCTGTGCCTGGCCCTGGCCCCGATCGCGGTGATCCCGATGGTCGTGTACCCGTACGGCAAGCGGTTCACGAACTTCCCGCAGGCCATCCTGGGTCTCGCCCAGGCGATGGGCCCCGTGGGCGGCTGGCTGGCCATCACCGGCGAGTGGTCCTGGGACGCGGTGATGCTCGGCCTCGCGGTCGGCGTCTGGATCGGCGGCTTCGACCTCATCTACGCGTGCCAGGACGTCGACACGGACCGCGAGATCGGCGTGATGTCCGTACCGGCCCGCTTTGGCGTGCCGGCCGCGGTCAGGGGCGCCCGCGCCTGTCACATCATCACAACGGCCCTGTTCGTCTGGTACGCCCTGACCATCGGAGCGGGTGCCTTCTTCTGGCTGGGCCTGGTGATCGTCACGGGCGCCTTCCTGTACGAGCACACGATCGTGAGGCCGCACGATCTGTCCCGCGTCAACCGGGCGTTCTTCAGCGTCAACGGTTTCATCGGGATCACGCTGTTCGTATGTGCCCTGCTCGATCTTCTGATGCGCGGGCTCACCGTCTAGCCCCATCGGGCGACGGGCCGGATGCGCGGCGGCGGAACAGGAACGCCGCCGCCGCACCGGACACCAGGCCCACGAGATGGCCCTGCCAGCTCACCGTGGTGTTGGTGGGGGCGATGCCCGCGAGGACCGAGCCGCCCCAGACCGCCGCTATCAGCAGTCCGGCCATGATGCCGAGCGGCTTGCGCTCCACGAAACCGCTGACCACGAGGAAGCCGAAAAGCCCGAAGACCAGGCCGGAGGCCCCGGCGGTGTTGCTGTCCGCCGGAGACATCAGCCAGACGCCGAGCCCGTCGGCGACGATGATCAGCGCGCACACGGCGGCGAAGCGGCGCAGCCCGCCGAGAGCCGCGACGAAACCGAGGACCAGCAGCGGGACGCTGTTCGACGCCACGTGGGCGAAGCCGAAATGGATGAACGCGGCCGGCACGATGTCGGCCAGCTCCGATGACGCGCGTGGAGTGATGCCGAGGCCGTCCAGCGAGTGGCCCGTGACCACATCGACCACTTCGAGCAGCCACAACACGGCCACCCAGCCCACCATCAGCTTGGCGGCCGTCTTCGCCCGGTCACTCCGGGACCATTCGAGTTCCCTACCAGCCATCGCCGTCCCCGCCCGTCGCCGTCGCCCGGCTCTGCCAGAGTAACGGCCACGGCCCCTGCCGCCGTTCCCACGTCAGGCCGCCGGATAGGCTCGACACCATGAAGGTAGGACAGACGCAGCGCACGCCTTGGATCGTGGGGGTCTCCGGGGCGTCCGGGACTCCCTATGCCGCTGCTGTGCTGCGTGCGCTCCTGGAGGCGGGGGAGAGCGTCGATCTGATCGTCAGCAGGGCCTCGCGGCTGACGCTGCTGGACGAGACGGGGATCGGCTTCCGGGACGCCCACTGGGCCGATGACCTGCGGGAGTGGCTGGCCCGGGGCGCGGACGGGAAACCGGGCACCTTCGACATCCGGGTCCACGATGTACGGCACTGGGGTCCGGGTGACCTCGCGGCCGGGCCGTCCTCCGGCTCGTACCCCTCGAAGGGCATGCTCATCGTGCCCGCGTCCACCGCCTGTGTGGCCGGCGTCGCGCTGGGCCTCTCGAAGGACCTGCTGCAGCGCGCCGCGAGCGTCACGCTCAAGGAGGGCCGGAAGCTGGTCGTCGCCGTCCGCGAGACCCCGCTGAACGGGCAGACGCTGCGGCATCTGGTGACGCTGGACGACGCGGGCGCGACCGTCCTGCCGGCTGCCCCGGCGTTCTACGCGGGGGCCACGCACATCCAGGACCTGGTGGACTTCGTCGCCGGGCGGGTGCTGGACACGGCGGGGGTCGAGCACACGCTCTACCGCCGCTGGGAGGGCCAACTCGGCGGCGGCTCACGCATGACCTGAGCAATCAGCCGAAAAAGCGACCAGCACGACCGGGGCAACTCTCACCACCGAGCAACCCGCAACACACGCACTCATCACTTCAGAAACTTTTCAGCGGAAGGCTTTCGAACGCATGGACGCGGTGGACAGGCAGCTCATCCAGGCCCTCCGGGAGAACGGGCGGGCCTCCTACGCGGAACTGGGACGCCTCGTGGGACTGTCGGGGCCGAGCGTCACCGACCGCATCAACCGCCTGGAGGCGGCAGGCATCATCACCGGCTATCGCGCGACGGTCGACGCCGCCTCGCTGGGCCTCGGTGTCACCGCCCTGATCGGTATCTCGCTCTCCGACGCCGCCGACCACGAGGATGTGGCGCGCCGTCTGAAGGACCTGCACGAGATCGAGGACTGCTGGTTCATCGCGGGCGACGACTCGTACATGCTCAAGGTCCGGGTGCCGGACGTCGACGGCCTGGAGAAGACCATCCGGCGGCTGTCCGGGACGAAGGGCGTCTCACGCACGCGGACGACGATAGTGCTCTCCACGAAGTGGGAGGACCGGGTGGGTGAGCTGCCCGAAGAGGAGTAGGCGCGCAGCGCCGTATGGTTGACCGAGTTGTTCGTAGGCAGAGGGAGAGGCATGGACGTCGGGCTCAAACGCGAGCTGGAGGAGAAGGTCCGGGCCGGTGAGCGGCTGACCCGTGCGGACGGCATCGCACTGTACGAGTCGGACGAGCTGGCCTGGCTGGGCGGACTCGCGCACGAGGTGCGGACGCGGAAGAACGGCGACGTCGTCCACTTCAACGTCAACCGGCACCTCAACATGACGAACGTGTGCACGGCGTCGTGCGCGTACTGCTCGTTCCAGCGGAAGCCGGGCGAGAAGGACGCGTACACGATGCGCATCGAGGAGGCCGTCCGCCTCGCCAAGGCGATGGAGAACGAGAACCTCACCGAACTCCACATCGTCAACGGCCTCCACCCGAACCTGCCGTGGCGCTACTACCCACGCTCGCTCTCCGAACTGAAGAAGGCACTCCCGAACGTCTCCCTGAAGGCCTTCACGGCGACGGAGATCCACCACTTCGAGACGATCTCCGGTCTGTCGGCGTCGGAGATCCTTGACGAACTGATCGACGCGGGCCTGGAGTCCCTCACCGGCGGTGGCGCGGAGATCTTCGACTGGGAGGTACGCCAGCACATCGTCGACCACCGCACCCACTGGGAGGACTGGTCGCGCATCCACCGCCTGGCACACGCGAAGGGCCTCAAGACGCCCTGCACGATGCTGTACGGCCACATCGAGGAGCCGCGGCACCGGGTCGACCACGTGCTCAGGCTCCGTGAGTTGCAGGATGAGACGGGTGGCTTCCAGGTCTTCATCCCACTGCGCTACCAGCACGACTTCGTCGACATGAAGGACGGCAAGGTCCGCAACCGCCTGCAGTCGCGGACACAGATGGCGACGGGCGCCGAAGCCCTGAAGACCTTCGCGGTCTCCCGGCTGCTCTTCGACAACGTCCCGCACGTCAAGGTCTTCTGGGTCATGCACGGAGTGCGGACCGCCCAGCTGGCCCTCCAGCACGGCGCCGACGACATGGACGGCTCGGTCGTCGAGTACAAGATCACGCACGACGCGGACCATTACGGCACGCCCAACAAGCTGACCCGTGAGGACCTGCTCGACCTCATCCGCGACGCCGGCTTCCGCCCGGTCGAGCGGAACACGCGGTACGAGACCATCCGCGAGTACGAGGGCCCGGACGCGTCGCTTCGCGAGTCCCCTCAGCCGATGCGGATGTGAGGTTTCTCCCCCCGCCGACCCGCCCACGCTTTCCCACCCGCCACGGGTTCTCCCAGCCAGTCAGGCGCTTGAGGCGAGACCATTCAGCGCCGCGGCTCCAGGGCCCCGTCCCTGTTGCGGGAAGGGGCGGGGTGGGGCAGCGATCGCATGTGAAGCCCCGCACAGACCGGGTACCCGTCGAACATGGCCAGCACCAAGACGCCGAAGGAGCCAACGGCCCCCGAGGACGCGTACACGGCGGAGCCGTTCGTTCCGGACCGTGGCGGACTGGACGCGCTGCGTAAGGCGGCAGCCGGGTGCCAGGGCTGCCCGCTGCACCGGGACGCCACGCAGACCGTCTTCGGCAGCGGGGACACCGGCGCCCGGGTGTTCCTCGTCGGAGAGCAGCCCGGCGACCAGGAGGACCGGCAGGGGAAGCCGTTCGTCGGACCGGCGGGCCGGCTGCTCGACCGGGCACTGGCCGAGGCGGGGATCGACCCCGGCCAGACGTACGTCACGAATGCCGTCAAGCACTTCAAGTTCACCCTCCCCCACGCTCCCGGCTCCGCTCGAACAGGTGATACCGCCGTCGGCCGCGGCAAGCGCCGTATCCACAAGGCGCCCAGCCTGCGCGAGATGACGGCCTGCGCACCCTGGCTGGCCGCCGAACTGGCCCTGGTGGAACCCGAGTTGATCGTCGTGCTCGGTGCCACCGCGGGCAAGGCGCTACTCGGCTCCTCGTTCCGGGTGACGAAGCAGCGCGGGATGCTGCTGGAGGAGGAGATCCACGGGCGGCCGGCCCGCGTGGTCGCCACCATCCATCCGTCCGCCGCGCTGCGCGCCGACGACCGCGAAGCGGTGTACCAGGGGCTGGTCTCCGACCTGAAGGTGGCGGCACGGGCGCTGAGCTGATCGGAGCGTAGGCGGAGGCCTGATCGACAGGCGCCGACGCCCGACGCGACAGGCCCGGCACTCGTCAAGCACCTCGCCGCGATGACCGATGGCCTCACGCGGCTGCTGGTCGGCCGCGTGCCCGGCGCGATCCGGGTCGCGCCCGGCGACGACCGGGAGGACATCACGATGCCGCTGCCACTCCCACGCTCGGCCGGCCTGGGGCGTGAACCATGAGGCACGGCCCCCGTACAAGATCCCGGGCGGGCCGTGCTTCACTGGACGGTGCCCTGGGGGAACGTTCGGAACGGGAAGCGTGGATTGAGATGCTCCGCTACACAATGATGCGCCTCGCAGTCTTCGTGGGCTGCCTCGTGGTCGTCTGGGGCCTCGTCCAGTCGGGCCTCGCCCCGCGCGGCCTCGGCGCCTCCAACGGCATGTGGGTCGTCCTGCTCGCCCTGCTGCTCTCGGGCCCGATCAGCTTCGTGGTGCTGCGCAAGGAGCGCGACCGCGCCTCCATCCAGATCGTCGAGCGGGTGGAGCGGGCGAAGGCCACCCTGGAGCGCAACCGCGCCCAGGAGGACACCGCGGACGACACGGTCCGCAGCACACAGGGCCAGCCTTCGTAGCCGACGGC
>CBFGQM010000133.1:0-12405 GCA_965650905.1 uncultured Streptomyces sp.
ACCGGGCGCGACGGGCGGCACCGGCGGATACGCGGACGAGCCGGGTCGGGGCGGCACGCCGGCCGCGACACGGTCGCCCCGGCCCTCGGCGGCCCGCTCCGGGGTGGGCCGGGACCCGGCGGGCCCGGCCGCGTTGCGCAGCATGTACGCCACGACGCCGAGCAGGGCGGCGGTGATCAGCGCGGCCGCCCAGTCGGGAAGGCCGAGCGCGAGCAGTAGACCGACGGTGAGGGCCAGGGCAGCGCCCGCGTACAGGGCGACGGCGCCGGATGCGGCGTACAGGGCGGCGGCGCGGCGCTGCTTGCGGGTCTGCTCCCGCAGTTCGTCGCGCACGGCGTCGCGGGCCACCTGCGCCGGCTCGTCGACGAGGCTCTTGTCCGGATGTTCCAGGTGATCCAGATGATCCGTACGATCCATGGCGGGCGGGTACCCGCGCCCCCACGCGCGTAACGTGGGCAGCGGGGCCGGCTCCCTTCCGCCCCGGGAGCAGGTATCCGGCCGAAACGATCTCTTTCCCGCCCTGCCCCCACTAGGCTCTGCGCATGGAGATTCTGGGAGCCACGCTGCGCATCTGCGTCGACGACCTGGAGACTACGGTCCCCTTCTACGAGAAGCTGGCGGGCGGCAGAGCGCTCCGCTTCGAGCGCGGCGGTGTCTCCGTCGCCGCGGTCGGCTGCTTCCTCCTGATGAGCGGACCGGAGGCGGAGCTGGAGGTGCTCCGGAAGGTCGCGGCGACGATCGCCGTAAAGGACGTCGACGAAGCCCATCAGGTACTCACCGACTCGGGCGCGCGGGTCGTCGCCGGCCCGGTGGCCACACCGGCGGGCCGCATTCTGATCGCCCTGCATCCGGACGGGACCGTGTACGAGTACGCGGACCGGAACGCGGCGGGTTGAACTTCCGCTCCCCGCCCTGAAGGGGGATTGCTACCACGGTGGTCCGACCGTCTCGGCGGGTTCCCACTTCGCCGCGCGGTGCCGGAAGAAGGCCCCGGTCCTCCTGGCCCTAGCGTAGGAGTGCCGCCCTCAAGGCCGTACCCGACGAAGTCCTACTAGGCCGTGCGCAGAAAGCGGTCGAGGACGCGGACACCGAAGTGGAGCGCCTCGACCGGTACACGCTCGTCGACAGCATGGAAGAGGGCCTGGTAGCCGAAGCCTTCGGGAAGCTTCAGCGGCGAGAACCCGTATCCGGTGATGCCGAGGCGCGAGAACTGCTTGGCGTCCGTGCCGCCCGACATGCAGTACGGCACGACATGCCCCTCGGGCACGAACTCCTCGACGGCGGCGCGCATCCTCGCATACGTCGGCGAGTCCACCGGCGCCTGGAGGGCGACCTCCCGGTGGTGGAACTCCCATTCCACGTCGGGTCCGGTGAGCTCGTCGAGCGTCGTGCGGAACTCGTCCTCGGCGCCGGGCAGATACCGGCCGTCGACGTATGCGACGGCCTCCCCCGGAATCACATTGATCTTGTAACCGGCGTCCAGCATGGTGGGGTTGGCGCTGTTGCGGACGGTGGCCTCGACGAGGGCGGCGGCCGGGCCGAGCCTGCCGAGGAGTCCGTCGACATCGTCGAGGTAGTCGGGTTCGGGCTCGATGCCGTACAGCGCGGCGAGCTCGGTGAGCGCCGCGCGGACCGTCGGGGTGAGCCGCACCGGCCACTCGTGGGCGCCGATCCGCGCGATCGCGGCGGCCAGGCGGGTCACCGCGTTGGCCCGGTTCACCTTGGAGCCGTGTCCGGCCCGGCCGCGTGCGGTGAGCTTCAGCCAGCCGGTGCCGCGCTCACCGGCCGCGAGGGGATACAGATGCCGGCCGGTGCCGTCGTGGAAGGTGAACGCCCCCGATTCACCGATGCCCTCGGTGCAGCCCTCGAAGAGCTCCGGATGGTGGTCGGCGAGGAAGCCCGAACCATCCTCGGCGCTCGCCTCCTCGTCCGCGGTGAAGGCGATGACGAGGTCACGGCGGGGGCGTACGCCGCCCTGCGCCCACCGGCGTACGACCGCGAGGATCATCGCGTCCATGTTCTTCATGTCGACCGCGCCCCGGCCCCAGACGACCCCGTCGCGGATCTCCCCGGAGAACGGGTGCACACTCCAGTCCGCCGCCTGCGCGGGTACGACGTCCAGGTGACCGTGGACGAGCAGTGCGTCCGCGGACGGGTCGGTGCCCTCCAGACGTGCGACGACGTTCGTACGCCCCTTCGTGCGCTCCAGGAGCGTCGGCTCCAGGCCCGCCTCGGCGAGCCGCGCGGCGGCGTACTCGGCGGCGGGCCGCTCATGGCAGTCCCCGCCGCCGCGGTTGGTCGTGTCGATACGGATGAGGTCGGAGGTGAACCGCACGACCTCCTCGAGAGCCTGCTCGTCAGCCATACGTCTCCTCCACGGCGGCCGAGACGATCGTGGTGACCGCCTTGAAGGTGCGGATTCCCTCGTACATGGCCGCGCTGGTGTACGCGACCTTCCGCTCCCCGATCCGGTCCACACCCGGCACGACGGTGGCCGCCATGGCCAGATGCTCGGCGTCGAACTCGAGCGCGACGGTGAAGGGGCCGCCGTCCACGGGCTCGTGCCGTACGGCGAGCCCGACCGCCTCCTGCGCCGCCGCGCGGATGTCGGACGCGGTCCGCGCGGGCGTGCGGCACACCGCCGCGTACCGCGAGACATGGTCCTTGACGGCGACCTTCAGCGCCTCGGGCGCATAGCCGAGCGCGTCCTCGCAGGCCACGTCGTCGCCGGTGACGAGGACGACGGGGACGCCGTACTCGGCGACGACGTGCGCGTTGAGCAGGCCCTCACTGGCGCGTACGTCGTTGAGCCACACACCGGTGATCGAGTTGGCGAGATAGGTGTGGGCGAGCACGCCCTCCATGCCCGCCCCCGCGTGATAGCCGACGAACGCGACGCCGTCGACGTCCCCGTGCTGCACGCCCTCCACCATGGACAGCGTCTTGTGCCGCCCGGTCAGCATCCGCGCCCGTGCGTCCAGCCGCTCCAGAAGCAGATTGCGCATGGTCCAGTGCGCCTCGTTGATGAGGACCTCGTCGGCGCCGCCGTCGAAAAAGCCGAGCACGGCGGCGTTCACGTCCGAGGTGAACATCGACCGGCAGCGCTCCCACTGAGGTGTGCCCGGCAGCACGTCGGCCGGCCAGGTCACGCCGGTGGCGCCCTCCATGTCGGCGCTGATGAGGATCTTTACCATCCACCAGTTGTATCGCAGCCGGGAGGAGCCCACAGGGCGCGCGGAGACGGCGCGCACCGCTTCCTCGTCGCGGGCGATGAGCGCGTCGAGGATCTCCAGGTGCTCCCCGGCGGAGTCCTCCAGGCGGCTCGCCTCGGCCAGTGCGTGCGGGCCGTGGAGGCGAGAGCGCTTGCGGAGGTCGCCGACGACCTCGACCAGGTGCCCGTTGCCCGCGAGCGCGAGCAGGCCGAGGTGCGGGACTTTCGAAACACGCCCTAGAAGACGAATCCGGCTGGGAACGGGTCGGTGGGGTCGAGCAGGTACTGGGCGGTGCCGGTCACCCAGGCGCGGCCGGTGAGACTGGGCAGCACGGCAGGGATCCCGGCCACCTCGGTGGTCCCGAGGAGCCGCCCGGTGAACCGGGTCCCGATGAAGGACTCGTTCACGAACTCGGTGTGCAGCGGGAGTTCACCGCGTGCGTGCAACTGCGCCATGCGCGCGCTGGTCCCCGTACCGCAGGGTGAGCGGTCGAACCAGCCGGGGTGGATCGCCATCGCATGCCGCGAGTGCCGGGCCGACGCGCCGGGTGCGACGAGATGCACATGGTGGCAGCCGCGAATGGACGGGTCCTCGGGGTGGACGGGCTCCTGCTCCGCGTTGACGGCGTCCATCAGCGAGAGACCGGCGGCGAGGATGTCGTCCTTGCGCGCCCGGTCGAAGGGCAGCCCGAACTGGTCGAGCGGCAGGATCGCGTAGAAGTTCCCGCCGTACGCCAGGTCGTACGTCACCGTCCGACCGTCGGCCAGGGTGACCTTGCGGTCGAGGCCGACGGAGAAGGACGGGACGTTCTGGAGCGTGACGGCCTTCGCGGCCCCGTCCTCCACTGCGACCTCGGCGACGACGAGACCGGCCGGGGTGTCGAGCCGGATGGTGGTGACCGGCTCGACGACCTCCACCATGCCCGTCTCGACGAGCACGGTCGCCACGCCGATCGTGCCGTGCCCGCACAGGGGCAGATAGCCGGAGACCTCGATGTAGACGACCCCGTAGTCGCAGTCGGGGCGGGTGGGCGGCTGCAGGATCGCGCCGCTCATCGCCGCATGGCCGCGCGGCTCGTTCATCAGCAACTGCTTGATGTCGTCGCGGTGTTCACGGAAGTGCAGACGGCGCTCGTTCATGGTGGCGCCCGGGATCGTGCCGATGCCGCCGATGATCACCCGGGTCGGCATGCCCTCGGTGTGCGAGTCGACGGCGTGCAGGACGAGTTTGCTGCGCATGTCCGGCCTCCTGGTAGGAGCATGTACGCGTGGTACGAGCGGGTACGGGTTATGCGAGCCCCGCGGCGACGGCCTTCTCTGTGGCGGCGCGGATCGCGGCCTCCTGCTCGGGCAGCAGCGGGACCCGGGGTGGGCGGCAGGGCCCGCCGTGGCGGCCGACGATGTCCATGGACAACTTGACGGCCTGCACGAACTCGACCCGGGAGTCCCAGCGCAGCAGCGGGTGCAGCTGCCGGTAGAGCTGTTTGGCGGTGGTCAGGTCGCCGCCAACTGCCGCGTGGTACAGGTCGACGGCCGCAGCGGGCAGCGCGTTCGGGTAACCGGCGACCCAGCCCTTGGCGCCCGCGAGTGCGAGTTCGAGCAGCACGTCGTCGGCACCGATCAACAGGTCGAGTTCCGGAGCGAGTTCGGCGATGCGATAGGCGCGGCGTACATCGCCGGAGAACTCCTTGACGCCATGGATGTACCCCTCGCCGTGCAGCTTCGCGAGGAGCTCCGGCACCAGGTCGACCTTCGTGTCGATCGGGTTGTTGTACGCCACGACCGGTACGCCCGCCTTGGCGACCTCCGCGTAGTGGGCGAGGACGGAACGCTCGTCGGCGCGGTACGCGTTCGGTGGCAGCAGCATCACGGAGGCGCAGCCCGCGTCGCGTGCCTGCTCGGCCCAGCGACGGGCCTCGGCGGAGCCGTACGCGGCGACGCCGGGCATCACCCGCGAGCCGCCGATCGCGGCCACGGCCGTCTCGACGACCCTGGCCCGCTCCTCGGGGGTCAGCACCTGGTACTCGCCGAGCGAGCCGTTCGGGACGACTCCGTCGCAGCCGTTCTCGACGAGCCAGGCACAGTGCTCGGCGAACCTGTCATGGTTCACGGAGAGATCGTCGTCGAGGGGCAGGGCGGTGGCGACGAGGACACCGCGCCAGGGGCGGTTCTCGGTGACGCTCATGAGGGTCCCATCCGATCAATAGGGCGTGACTTACCGGGTGGATGTGGCGTGGGGCCCCCTGCGAGAACGCCCAGCGGCACCGGCCGTGCGAACGGCCGCCGCGACGGCTCCGGTGCGCACCCCGCCAGCCCGGCCACCGCCGGGCCGCACATCCGGCCCTGGCACCAGCCCATCCCCGCCCGGGTCAGCAGCTTCACGGTGCGGACGTCACCCGCGCCGAGCTCGCCGACGGCCTCCCGGATCGCGGCGGCGGGCACCTCCTCGCAGCGGCACACCACGGTGTCGTCGGTGACCTGCTCGGTCCAGTGGGCCGGCGGGGCGTAAACGGTGTCGAGTGCGGCGAAGAACTCCCGCAGTCCCGTACGGGCCTTGGTGGCAGCCTCGTACGAACGTCGCTCGAGCGTCCGCAAGGTGAGCCGGGCCGCGATCGAGAGGCCCGCGATCCTGCCCTCGGCCTGTGACAGCGCGGCGCCACCGATCCCGGTGGTCTCCCCGGCCGCCCAGACGCCGGTCACGTCGGTGCGCTGCTCGTCGTCGACGGCGACGTTCTGCCCGTCGAGACGGCAGCCGAGCGTCTGCGCGAGGTCGGTGTGCGGGAGCATGCCGTGGCCGACGGCGAGCGTGTCGCAGGGAACGCGCCGCTCGGTGCCGGGCCGGACCCGCCCGTCGCCGTCGAGAGCGGCGACGGTCACGGCGTCCAGCCGGCCGGTGCCGTGCGCGGCGACGACGGTGTGGCGGACGTGGATCCGCACCCGGTGCCGCGCCAACTCGGCGCCGTACCGGGCGCCTTCGACGAGCTTGGCGGGGTGCGCGGCGAGCGTCCTGGCGTGCCGTACGAAGGCCCTGGGGTCGGCGGACTCGACAAGCGCGGCGACCTGCGCACCGGCCGCCGCGAGCCCGGCCGCCACCGGCATCAGCAGGGGCCCGGTCCCGGCCACCACGGTGGTTCGCCCCGGCAGCACGAGCCCGCCCTTGAGCATGGCCTGCGCCCCGCCCGCGCTGACCACTCCGGGGAGAGTCCAGCCGGGGAACGGCAGGACCTTCTCGTACCCGCCGGTGGCCAGCAGCACGGCGTCGGCGCGGACGGCGACGGGATCTTCCTGCGCGGGGCCGAGGAGGGCGTGCGTGGTGAAGCCGCCGGGGACGGGTTCCACGAACCAGACATGGTGATCCGTCAGGTGTGTGACACGCCCCGCCGCGACCTGCGCCGCGAGGCCGTCACGGAGCCGTTCCCAGCTGCGCCGCCGGTGGTGCAGGGCTTGCGGGCGGCGGTCGCCGAGCGCCGCCGCGGGCTGACGGTAGAACTGGCCGCCCGCCTCCGCCGCGGAGTCGACCAGGGTCACGCGTACCCCGCGTACGGCGGCGGCGAGTGCGGCCGCGAGCCCGGCGGGACCCGCGCCGACCACCGCGAGGTGGGGTCCCTCAGACATGGTGACCGGTCCCTTCCTGCGTACGAATCACGTCTCCGGCCTGTGCCCGCACCAGACAGGCCCGTTGGTTCGCCCGCCCGTTGACGGTCACCAGGCAGTCGAAGCAGACGCCGATACCGCAGAAGACACCGCGTGGCTCGCGGCTTCCCCGAGTCGTACGCCAGGACGTGATACCCGCTGACCAGAGCGCGGCGGCGATCGTCTGACCCGGCAGGACGGAGATCTCGCGGTCGTCGAAGGTGACGGTGAAGGCGGGGCCCGGCCGGGCCCGGACCAGTTCCAGTGGCGACAGTGAAGGCAGTGGCGACAGTGGGGACCGTGGGGAGCTCATGCGTCCTCCTCGGCGAAACGGTCGGGACGGAACGGGGTGAGGTCCAGATCCGGGGTCTTCTCGGTCAGTATCCGAGCGATCAAGTGGCCGGTGCCTGTGGCGAGTCCGATCCCCGCGCCCTCGTGCCCGCACGCGTGGAAGAGGCCGGGCACTCGCGCATCGTGCCCGATCGCGGGCAGATGGTCGGGCATGTACGGACGGAAGCCGAGGTAGCCGCGCATCGCGCGGACCCCTGAGAGCATGGGGAACAGGCGGGTCGCCCCGGCCGCCAGCGCCCGTGCGACCGGCAGCGAGAAGGAACGGTCGAACCCGACCCGTTCCCGGCCGGCCCCGATCAGCACCGGCCCGGCAGCCGTCCCCTCCACGACCGGCGAGGTCTGCAGCGCCGCCGAGTCGCTGGCCACGTCGGCCACGTAGTCCGCGGCGTACACCTTGTGGCGCACCGTGCGCGGCGGCAGCGGCTCGGTGACGAGGACGAAGCCGCGCCGGGGCAGCACGGGCAGAAAGGTCCCGGCGAGCGCGGCCAGCTCTCCGCCCCAGGTACCGGCCGCGTTCACGACCGACGGGGCATGGATGTCCCCCTGGGACGTACGCACTCCGTGCACCGCTCCCTTCGCCGTGCGCAGCACTTCCGTGACCGCCCAACCGGTGCGCAGCGAGGCGCCCGCCGCCCGGGCGAGACGTACCAGGTGGGCCGCGGCGAGGGTAGGCATCACCTGGGCGTCCTGCGGGTACAGCACGCCGCCCGCCAGCCCGTTCGCCATGTGCGGTTCCAGTTCGTGGAGTTGGTCGACACCGACCGGTACGGTCTTCACTCCGGCCCTGCACTGGCCGTCGGCGAGCCCCTCCAGGGCCGTGAGCCCCGCCGCCCCGGAGGACACGACGAGACCACCTTTGACCTCGTACTCGATCGCTTCCGCCACACCGGGCTCGGCGGCGACGTCGGCCCACAACCGCCCCGACAGCAGGGCGAGTTCGAGCTCTGGCCCTGGCTTCTTGTCCGAGACCAGCAGGTTCCCCTCTCCGGCACCGGTCGTGCCTCCGGCCACCGGGCCACGGTCCACGAGGAGGACGGCCAGGCCCGCCCGGGCCGCGTACAGGGCACTGGCCGCACCCACGATGCCGGCCCCGACTACCACGACATCGCAGGTCAGTCGCTTGGTCACGGCAGTACCATGTCATATGTCCCTGCGGCCGGCCAAGAGCGCCCTGGCCTGGTGAAACCCCGTTTACCCACCCCCCCGTGGCCTCTGACCGGCCCTCAGGTACGCCCTGCACCAGCCACTTCGACGGCAGTCCAATCCGGGAGCCATCGTCGGCCCGGTGCTCTGGTCCACGACGAGCTCTGACCACAGCACGTCATGGCCCTGCTCCCGCGCGTAGGGCCGTACCCTCCGCACGGCCGCAGCGCCGACCGGCGGCAGAAGGCGGCAGAGCCGATTCACACGGTGGTGCCGCCTTCCGGTCCGGCAGAGCCGCAGGTGGCGGCAGACGAGTCGGACTGTAGGCCACGTTCAGTTGGACAACCTCCGGTCAGCAGAAGTTACTTCTCCACCTCCGCGGCGAGCTTCGCGAGCACCGCGTCGTGGATCCGGGCGAGCCCCTTGGGGGCGAAGGTCTTCTCGAAGAAGCCGCCGATGCCGCCGGCGCCGTTCCACACGGTCGTCACGACGACGCGGGACCTGCCCTCGCCGGCCGGGGTGACCCGCCAGGTGGTGACCATCGAGGAGTTGCGGTCCTTCTCGACGAGCTCGCCGTCGGTGGGCTCGCTCACCTCGAGCAGACAGTCACGGACGCGCTTGCTGGTGGCCTGGAGCTTCCAGTGGACGAGGGTGCCCTCACCGTCGCCGCCCTCGCGCACCTCGTACTCGCTGAAGTGCTCGGGCAGCAGCTTCGCGCGCGTGCCGCTGTAGTCGGCCAGGGCGTCGAAAACGTCGTCCGGCTGAGCCGCTACGACTCGCTCCGTGGTGGCCTCGACCTGCGCCATTGCGTTCCTCCAGCACTTGGACTCTCGGGGGTTCACGATCAGCCAACCACCACGCGGCCGAGCCGCCCAAATCGGGGTCCCCTATGAGGACCAGCGGTGACGGTCGGGTGACGGTCACATGACCAAGGGAACATTTGTCCAATTCTGTGCCCAGGCTGTCGAGGAGGCGTCATGCGCTGGGAAAACCTTTCGGGAAGGGGCGGGGTCGGGGAAGGGAAGACCTCCCCCGGTGCGTCCTGCCGCGCGCACCCAGTCGGGCAGGCCGCCGGGTCGCCCACCTCGTCGGGCCACAGCGCGGGCCGCGTCACCGCGGCGGTCGCGGCGCGGGCAGGCGCTTCAGTGCCCCGGCCGCCGCCTGCGCGAACGGCGGGTGGGCGAGGGCCTCGTTCAGAACGGGGCGTGCCCGTTCGTCACCCAGGGCGCCGAGCCCCTCCACACAGGCGATCGCGACCCCGCGGTACGGGTCGTGCGGCCGCAGCCGGCGGGCCAGCGTGGTGATCAGCGCCGGCACCGCCTCGGGGGCGCGCAGCTCGACGAGGAGCCGTACCGGATGGAGGGCGTACGCGACCCGGAGTTCGTTGGTGGCGAGTGCGGCCGCCGCACGCGCGGTGCGCGGATCGCCGAGCCGGGCCAGCGCGTACGCGGCGGACGCGCAACGCTGCGGGTCCCGGTGGTTGAGGAGCAGGACAAGCGCCTCGAAGGCTCGCCGGTCCCCGGCCATAGCGAGCCGGAAGGCGGCCAGCTCCCTTGCCCAGAGCGGCTGTTCGGGGACGGTGAGCACGGTGGCCAGCTCGTCGAGGTCACCGTTCGAGACAAGGCGTTCGTACGAGGATGACGCCGCCGTGCCCGCCTCATTCCGTAAACGGTGAGTGAGCATGCGCAACTCTTCGTCCATGAAGGGAGCCTATCGGCGACGTACGTCACGTGGTTCCGGCTCACACACGGACTGGCGTGCCCATTACCCGCGGGTTAAGCTCCATCGAGCGAGTCACCCACTCGTGTACCTGCTTACGGTGGCCTGGTGACGCAGCCGCCATAAGTGTCGGTCGGTTCGGTACTCCGTGTACCCGAGTACGACAAGGCCCCGGGACAGGGCCGGTCGGTCAGCTTCACCGCCCCGCGGGCCCGTGTGTTCGCCCGTGGACGGCGCCGGGCCTGTGCGCTTCGTAGCCCGGAACACCCCCGATACCGCGACGCCCGCAACTCTCGCCACACCGCGGTTCTCGCAGCCCGCGCTCCCTGTGCGCCTCGTCGGCGCATCCGGAAGCGTCCCTCAGTCGTCACTCATTCCTGGAGTCCCGTGATGGCCACTCCCCTGTCCGACACCCCTCTGTCCCCGCTCGGCACCATCGCCGTGGTCGGCCTCGGCACGATGGGCTCCGGCATCGCCGAAGTCCTGGCCCGGGCCGGCCGCGAGGTCGTCGGCATCGACATCAGTGAGGCCGCCGCCGCGCAGGCCGTCACCGCGCTCGAGGCCTCGACCGCCCGTGCCGTGCGGCGCGAGCGTCTCACCGAGCGGGAGCGCGGCGACATCCTCGCCCGCTTCCGTACCTCCACCGATCTGCGGGCCGCGGCCGACGCCGGCCTGGTGATCGAGGTGGCCCCGGAGTCGTACGAGATCAAGCAGCAGATCTTCCGCGAACTCGACGGCATCGTGGCCCCCGAGACGATCCTGGCGACCGGCACCAACGCCCTGTCCGTGACCCGGCTGGCCGCCGACTCGGCCCGCCCCGAACGCGTCCTCGGCCTGCACTTCTTCAACCCGGCCCCGGTGATGAAGCTGGTCGAGGTCGTCTCGTCCGTGCTGACCGCGCCGGGCGCCGTCGCCGCCGTCACGGACCTCGCCCTGGAACTCGGCAAGGAGCCCGTCGCCGTCGGCGACCGCCCCGGATTCGTTGCCGACGGGCTGCTCTTCAGTTACCTCAACCAGGCAGCCGCGATGTACGAGGCGAAGTACGCGAGTCGCGAGGACATCGACGCCGCGATGAGGCTGGGCTGCGGCCTGCCCATGGGCCCGCTCGCGCTGCTCGACCTCATCGGCGTCGACACCGCGCGTACGGTCCTGGAGGCCATGTACGCCGCCTCGCACGACCGCCTGCACGCGCCCGCGCCCATCCTCAAGCAGCTCAGCGAGGCGGGCCTGACCGGCCGCAAGTCGGGCCGCGGCTTCTACACCTACGAGGCCCCGGGCAGCCCGACCGTGGTGCGGGACGCGCTGACACCGCTCTGTGAAGGCCCCGAAACCCCTGGCCGTCCCGTCCGCTCCGTCGGCGTCGCGGGCTCCGGCACCATGGCGTCCGGGATCGCCGAGGTCTTCGCGAAGGCGGGGTACGAGGTCGTGCTCGCCGCGCGCGGCGAGGAGAAGGCGCGGGCGGCGAAGGCCCGTATCGGCACGTCGCTTTCGCGCTCTGTCGACAAGGGCAGGCTCAGCGCCGAGGCCGCCGCCGAGACCCTTGAGCGGATCACCCCGGCAGGTTCGTACGACGCCTTCGCCGACGTCGATCTGGCCCTGGAGGCCGTCGCCGAAGACCTGGAGATCAAGAAGCAGCTGTTCGCGGTGCTCGACAAGGTCTGCAAGCCGGGCGTGATCCTTGCCACCACCACCTCCTCGCTGCCCGTCGTGGCCTGTGCCCGCGCCACCTCGCGGCCCCAGGACGTGATCGGCATGCACTTCTTCAACCCGGCTCCGGCGATGAAGCTGGTCGAGGTCGTCCGGACCGTCCTGACGGCGGACGACGTGCACGCCACGGTCCGCGAGGTCTGCGCGGAGATACGGAAGCACCCGGTGGACTGCGGCGACCGCGCGGGCTTCATCGTGAACGCGCTGCTGTTTCCGTATCTGAACAACGCGATCAAGATGGTCGAGGAACACTACGCCTCGCTCGACGACATCGACGCCGCGATGAAGCTCGGCGGCGGCTACCCGATGGGCCCGTTCGAGCTCCTGGACGTGGTCGGACTCGATGTCTCGCTGGCCATCGAGAAGGTCCTGCACCGCGAGTTCCGCGACCCGGGGCTGGCCCCGGCGCCGCTGCTCGAGCACCTGGTGGCCGCGGGCTGCCTCGGCCGCAAGACCGGCCGCGGCTTCCGCGAGTATGCACGGCGCTGAGCGGCCGGGCGACCGGTTCACGGACCACGCGGACTGGGGCGGACTGCTCGACCCGCGCGGTGCCCCTCCCACGGCCCCGGGCGGTACCGCTCCCCCCGCCCAGGACGGTTCCGCTTCCCCCGCCCCGGACGGTTCCGCTTCCCCCGCCCCGG
>CBFGQM010000134.1:0-12367 GCA_965650905.1 uncultured Streptomyces sp.
TAGCCATCGCTGTCCACGTAGTCCGAGCCCTCGTAGCGGCCGTCCGGGATCGCGTCGATCGCCTTGCAGGTACGGACCTGCGTGTAGTCGAGGACCTCACGCATGCCCTGCCGCAGCGTGTCCGAGCCGTACTTGGCCGCGAGCCTCTGCATCTCCTCGCGACCCGCCCAGAGCGCGGCCAGCTGTGCCTGGACATCGCCTTCGATGTACTGGGGCGTGCGCGTGCCGTTCTTGATGATCGCCATGAGCTCGCGGTTGACCTCGCCGCCGGAGACCAGTTTCGACGGAGGAAGCCGGAATCCCTCGCCCGCGATGTGGGTGTCCAGCGACTGGCCGACATCGGTCCAGTGTGCGCGGGTCACCGCGAAGCCGAGCAGCTCGCCGTCGTGGTGGACCGGCGTCGTGAGGGTCACGTCGGGCGTGTGGGTGCCTCCTAGGTAGGGGTCGTTCAGGAGGACGACATCGCCGGGCTCCAGGGTGTCCTTCGGGTATGCCTCGAGGGAGGCTCGCGCGCTGTAGTGCATCGCGGCGATGTGGACCGGACAGTTCGCGGTCTGGCCGATCAGCTCGATGTCGGCATCGAAGACGGCGTTCGAGAAGTCGACCATGTCGTAGATGATCGGCGAGAACGACGACTTCTGGAGGACCTGCGACATACGCTCGCAGGCGTAGTCGAAGCCGCGGCGCAGTACCTCGAAGGTGACCGGGTCGAGCCCGCGGCCCGTGGTGGTGTCAGTCATTTTCAGCGCTCCTTGCTCTCGACGAGGACGTTTCCGAAGCGATCCACGACCGCCCGGGCGTCCGGGGGCACGACGATGACGCCGTGGTCCTGCTCGATGATGGACGGGCCGTCGATGCGCGCATCGACCTTGGTCGAGGAAGTGTCGTAGACATCGACCTCGATGAACTTGCCGTCGAAGAAGACCTGGCGCCTTCCCGGCTCGGCCGTTCCCTCCGTGGCCATGCCGGCCATCGCGTCGTCCGCCGACTTGCTCGTCACGCCGACAGCGGTGACGCGGATGTTCACTACGGCTACGGGGAATTCGGTCGAGTAGACGCCGTACTCCTGCTCGTGCGCCGTGTAGAACGACCTCTTGATCGTTTCGAGCGAGTCCTCGGACAGCTCACCACTCGGGAGCGGAGTCGTAACCTCGTAGGATTGTCCGATGTACCGCATGGCTGCGTACCGGTCGACGATGACGGTGTCGGAGTTGGCGCCGTCGCTGGCGAGCAGTTCACGGGCGTGCGTCTCCAGGTCATCGAGCGCCTTGTTGAAGGCCGTCATGTCGATGCCGTCGATCGCGTGGTAGAACGTCGACTCCAGGTCGTGGCGCACGTCCATGGTGATCGCGCCGAAGGCACAGGCGACACCGGCGTACGGCGTCACGACGACGCGTTCCACGCCGGCACCCTTGGCGGTCTCGTAGGCGTGCAGGCCGCCTGCGCCGCCGAACGCCACCATGAGGTGGTCGCGCGGGTCGCGGCCGCGGTCACTGGACACCATCCGGATCGCACCGGCCATGTTCTCGCCGAGGATCTTGAGGATGCCCTCGGCGCATTCTTCGACGCTGAGCCCCAGCGGCTCGGCGACGGTGGCGATCGCCCTTTCGGCAGCCGCGATGTCCAGGGTGAACTTGCCGCCCAGGTCCGGGCTGATCCGCCCGAGGACGGCGTTGGCGTCGGTCACCGTCGGCTTGTCACCACCACTGCCGTAACAAGCCGGACCCGGCACGGCACCGGCGCTCTGCGGACCGACCCGCAGCGAGCCGCCGGAATCGATCCACGCGATGGATCCGCCACCCGCGCCGATGCTGCGGATGTCGAGCATCGGGACGACGACCGGCATCTCCCACTCGAGCTCGTACTCGTCGGTGACCAGTCCACGGCCGTCCTCGAGCAGCGCGGCCTCGAAGCTGGTGCCACCCACGTCGGTGACGATGAGGTTAGGGGTGTCGAGCAGGCGGCTGAGGTACGCGCCCGCGGCGACGCCGCCTGCGGGACCGGACTCGATCAGCTCCTCCGGGTGCTCCTTCGCATTGGCCGCGCTCATCATGCCGCCGTTGCTCTTCACGATGTAGAGGGACGCGGTCGACCCCTCCTCGGCGAGCTTCGTCTCCAGGCGGGTCATGTAGTCACCGACGACCGGCAGCATCGCGGCGCGGATCGCGGTGGTGGTGAAACGGCCCAGCTCGCGAACCTTCGGGCGGGTCTCACAGGACAGGGCGATGGCCGCGTCCGGGATGACCTCGAGCAGGATGTCCCGGGCCAGCCGCTCGTGCCTGCCGTTCTGGTACGAGTTGATGAACGCGACGGCGATGTTCTTGATGCCGCGATCCTTGATCTCCGCCGCGATCTCCCGGAGGTCCGCAACATCCAGCGGCTTCACGACGGCGCCATCCGAACCGAGCTTCTCCGTCACGGTGTAGCGGTTCCGCCGACTGATCAGCGGCGCTGGCTTGACCTGGTACGGGTCATAGAGGTGCTGGCGTCGCTGGCGACCGATCTCCAGGACGTCGCGGAAACCGGCGGTCGTGATGAGGGCAGGCTCGGGGTACTTGCGCTCGATGAGAGCGTTCGTCGCGACGGTGGTGCCATGCACGATCGTCGAGATCTCGTTCGGTTGGATGCCGGCCGAGCGGAGTGCGTTCAGAACGCCCAGGGACAGGTCCTCCGGCGTCGACAAAACCTTTGCCGTACGCACACCGGCCGCGGTCGGGTTTGATTCGTCGAGGGCGTACAGGTCTGTGAATGTGCCGCCAATGTCGACTCCGATTCGAAACATTGGTTCCTTCCCTTCAACTGGTATGCGAAGCCAGCCTCTTGACCGACATTCACTGAGGGGCCGACGGCCCCCGGTGGACGAGAAGCTAAGGTCGCTGCGCTGGGACAGCATCGGCAGAACTACGTATTCATGTGATCTTCATTGCCGCGCCGAGTGGCAGGAGGCCGACCGCCACCGCCGCCACGTAGCGGGTGGCCGCGTGGGTCCGGCGGACTCGTTGGTGCAGGAATCCGGGGATCAGTTCGGGTGGCGTGACACGGAGCGCGGCGCGGAACGCGACGGCCCACAGCAAGCCGAGTGTTCCCATCCCGAGGACTGCGTCGGGAACTTGGCTCACAGAAGCCTCCAGGTCAGGTGCCGGTCACAGTGAGGACGACGAGCATGACGTTGAGCACCGTGATGGCCATCGCTGCAACGGATGCCACGGCGGTGGTGCCGCGCCGATTCACGAGGTCACCCATGAGCGGCCTGTTGCGCGTCAGGATCACGAGCGACCACAGGGCGAAGGGGATACCGAAGCTGAGGACTACCTGGGAGACGATGAGCATTTGTGTCGGGTCGAGGCCCAGCGCGATGAGGAGAAGTGCTGGGGCGAGGGTGATCAGGCGCCGGACCGGTAGGGCGATGCGTCGTTGGAGGAAGCCCTCGAGGATGACGGAGCCGGCGTAGGTTCCCACCGATGAGGATGCGAAGCCCGACGCGAGCAGGCCCACCGCGAACATGACCGCCGTGGCCTGTCCCAGGACGCTTCCCAACCCGGTGTAGACGTCATCGAGCGACTCCACACCACGTCCCTGCAGGGCTCCGGCACCGGCGAGCATCATCGCGATGTTCACGGCACCGGCCACGGCCAGCGCAAGGACCACGTCGACACGCGTGGCGCGCAGTGCAGCATGCCTGAATCCACGGCTACGCAGCTTGGAGCCGAAGCGGTCCACCACGAGCGCAGAGTGGAGGTAGATGGCGTGCGGCATCACGGTCGCCCCGAGAATTCCCGCGGCGAGCAGGACGCTCGCGTCGTCCGCGAACGACGGCACGAGTCCCGTGACGGCCTCCGCCGGGCTCGGGCGCGCAACCACGGCCGCCCAGATGAACCCCAGCACGATGACGGACAGGAGGTAGACGATCGCCAACTCGAACCGTCGCTGGCGTTCCGGTCGCTGAAGGGACAAGACCAGAAACGAGACTACGCCAGTGATCACTCCGCCAACGAGGAGAGGGAGGTCGAACAGCAGGTGGAGCGCGACCGCGCCGCCCAGCACCTCGGCCAGGTCGGTTGCCAGGGCGACAGCCTCGGCCTGAAGCCACAGCCCCCACGACACATGCCGTGGAAACTTCTCCCGGCAGAGCTGCGGGAGGTTTCGGCGGGTGGCGATGCCCAACTTCGCAGAGAGGTACTGGATCAGGACGGCAATGAAGTTGGCGGCGACGACCACCCACACGAGCAGGTAGCCGTAGGTCGAGCCCGCGGCGAAGTTGGTGGCGACGTTGCCGGGGTCCACGTAGGCGATGCCGGCGACGAAGGCCGGTCCCAACGCCAGGAGCGACAGGCGACCGCCCGTCGCAGCCGGCCACCGGCGGACCGATGTCTCTTGATACATGCCCAGCCCTCCTGATCGGGGTCGCCCAGGACGGGTTCACCGCGGTGGGAAGACGGTAGGGACGCGCCAAGTGGCTGGCATCGGAAGGATTACGTATTGCGACGCCAACGTGCTGACGGGGCCTTTTTGCCGAAGCGTTGCCCTGAAAGCGCGCGCCGCCAAACCGGAGGTCTGGCGGCGCCCTGTCCAACGCTGCTGCGGGGTAGCCGTACCCTCTCAGTCCCCGCTGTCGCGGCGAGCGGCGTGGTAGAAGCGGGGGCTCGCGGCTGCGCAACTCGAGCAGATCGCGGCATAGCCCGCGCTCGGGTCGCGGTCCATCTCGATGGCGACGTACGACTTGTCGCACCGATGGCAGCGGATGCGTGCGGCCCACGCGTCATCGACCTCATCGCGCGGGTCATGTCCACGGGTCAGGAGCGGGCTTCGGGTTGCCCTGACGAGTGCGGCGTACGCCACGACCGCGACGAGGAGGGTGATAGGGGCTGACCAGGTGGCCCCGAAGGTCCCGCCGCCCTCGACCAGGTAGATGCCGAGTGCCGACGCCGCCAGCCATGCCGCGACGCCAGGCGTCAGGAGACGCACACGCCCCGGTCGGAACTCGGGAACGCCATGGGCATCGTCACCCACGACGACGATGTGCGTGAGCGCGATGCCCACCCACGCGACCACGAAGACTCCCTGCCAGGCGAGGGCCTGCAGGATGTAGGTGAGCACGTTGGTGAGCATGATCAGATAGATGATCACGCCGGCGATCGCGGCCCAGACGGCGCGGGGGAACTGAATCTTGAGTGTGCGGGACGCGAACGCCTCGAGGTTGGCCGACGAGAGGTAGTAGTTGGCGGTGTTGATGCGGGTCTGGCTCACCCACACAAGCACGACTCCGCCGAAACCCAGCAGGGAGATGATCGAGTTGACCGAAGAGAGCTCGGAGAGCGCGCCCTTGGCCGGAACGGTCTGCGCCAGGAAGATGCCGACCAGGCCGTTGCCGAGGAAGGTCGCGATGTAGAACAGCGGGCCGAACGTGACGATGCCGTGGTGTTTCGCGTCCTCGGGCTTACCGAAGCGCGCGAAATCGATCGTGTACATCATCATGATCCAGACGCCCATGAAGACCGTGAATACGTACAGCCATCCCGGAACTCCGGCGTCGTAAGGCAGCTTGGGCTTGAACGTGAGCCAGGCGCTGCCGGCGTCGTGCTTGACGGCGGCAGCGATGACGGCCGCTACGAGACCCACTATGTAGAACGGCAGCAGGACCCCGTTGAGCTTGTCGAGCCAGACACGGATACCGCCGATCGCCAGCGGCACGCTGTACAGCACCACCACGAGGTACCAGATCTTGATGTTGCCGCCGAAGTACGACGAGAAGGCGGCACCGACAACTGACCCCTCGAACACGGCGTAGTAGATCGCCGTGGCACCGAAGATCAGCGGGGCGAGCGCCGCACCGAGGTAGCCGAACATACGGCGCGACATCAGGGCGACGGTGAGGCCGGTGCGGATCGCGTACCGGGTGAAGACGTAGTTGATCGCGCCGTACGTCACGGCGGACAGCGCCAGGCCGATGATGGTGTCGACCGTACCCACGGCGCTGGCAAGCTGGGCCGGAACGACCAGCCAGAACATGGCACTGAACAGAGCGAACCAAGCCATGGAAAGGGAGAACTTGCCACTCCGCCACGAGCGGGGCACGGCATGCGTGGAGTAGTCCTCGGTCGCTGCCTCCTTGACGACACGCGGGTCGTCCTCGTAAGAGACCTGAAGCGGGGCGACGTCATCCGGGGTCACGAGGGGCTCAGAGGTCATCGCTGCGACCCCGCCTTCGCGTCACAAGCCAGTCGGAATCGATCCACCCCACCCGCACGGGTGATGCCGTGCGGCATCCGATGGGCCACTGCATCTTTTTCCATGCCCTGCTCCTCCAGCTCGGATGACGTGCAGCGCTCGGGAGACACGCGTCACATCACCTCGGTCATCGTGGGTCGGACCGTAGGGAGTCGGGTGATAGGCAGGCATCGGTCGGATTACGTATATGGAGCTTCCGAAGAGGGATTTCCGGCGGGATTCTTTGCCGGCCCCGCAAGGGACCGACGTGCGACGTCATGGAGAGCTGCCGCCCGGACGGCCCGCAGGCGCGCCGTCGGGGGCCTACCTGCTGAGCCAGGGGGGAGGAGTGAACCTTCCGGCCGCATAGACGTGGGGAGCGACAAGGACGTTGCGGCCTCGCTGGATCTGGAAGATCGTGTGCGCCTGTGCGATCGACGGGTCCGTCGACTCCGTGCCGAGAGCCAGCGTGCCCTGCCCTTCACTGGCAAAGGTGTAGGAGCCGTTGACGCCTCGGAAGCGCGTCCTCAGCATCGTGGAGCTGACGTCGTCGTAGTTGCGGACGTCGTAGACCTGCTTCCACGCCTGAGCCAGGATCTGGATCCGGTCGTACGCGATGCCGGCCATCGATCGCCCCGGCACAGCCGCGAACTTCGATTTGTAAGCCTCGACGAACTGCCGCGCGATCGTGTCCGAATACGTTCCTGTGGTCGACGCCCACAGCAGTCCGTCGGCGTCACCTCCAGCCCTTTGCCGGAATGTGGGGACCGAGGGTGCATAGATCGAATAAACGAGGGACCGGGCCGGATCAGCGACGAAGGAACGCAGGAACCGAAGGTGGTCATCGGAGAAGAAGCTTCCCAGCATCACCGCTGCCGGGCTGCCGATCCGTCCCGGGAGGGCCGACCAGGCTTCCTCGGCTCCCTCATGGTCCGAGACGTCCACCGGGATCAGATCCCAGCCGTTGTCGTGCGCCAGCCGGGTGGCGTGGGCCATCCCGAAGTCGATGATCTCCCACATGCTCTGCTGGGCGACCACGAGTTCGCGGGACATCGGCGTCCACTGCCCCGAGTTACGCAGCCTGGTCATGAAGTCGACAAAGTTGGGCGCATAGTTCCGGTCGTTCGGACAGACCTGGAAAACGCCACGGAATCGAGCGGCGTTGCTCGCCACAAGATCGTCGATGTACGACGAGGCCGACGCATGGAGGAACGGCACCCCCTCTGCCGCGGCCAGCTCGACCGCGCGCTCCTGGTGAAGCAGATAGCCCGAGGTGATCGCATGCGCGCCACCACTGAGCAGCCGATGCATCGCCTCCGTGACGTTCGCAAGGCCGCCCCGCTCGATATCCACGCTCTCGACCTCGAGTTGCACTGGGCGACCATGAATTCCTCCGGCGGCGTTGATCTCGTCGATGGCCAGAGAAGCACCGCGGACCATCTCCACGCCGTCCTCGCGGGCACGCCCCAGCAGGGGCACCAAGGAGCCGATCAGGACCGGGGCGCTCGCTCCGGTCGTCGCCCGCAGCGCGGTCCCGATCCGGCTCCGAGTGCCCGCCGACCGAACCACGCGTCCTATGCGCAGCGTCTGGAACTGCGAGGCATCGACCGGCAGCGGGACGGCGACGATGCCATCATCCAGGGCGGCAGTGGCGACCGCGGACCGACTGGGCACCCCCATCCTGCGCATGATGTGGTCCACGTGGGTGGTCACGGTGCGCGGACTCAACGTGAGAGCAACCGCTATGGCGGCATTCGACAAACCAGCGACCAGCAGCGTCACGACGTCGAGCTCGCGCTTGGTCAGCGAATAGGGCAGTGTCTGGGACCGGCTGGCCCTGACACGCGCGGCCGTGCGTCGTCCGAGGCCGACCCGTTCCAGGTGCACGCTCCAGTAGGGGGCCGATTCGTCGCCCGTCCAGATGAAATCCAGGGCCGCGGCAGACTCGGCGAGCAGCCCGAGGGCAAGGTCCACGAGCTCACGCGGCGCCCGGCCGGATGGGCCTTCATCGGACAGCACGAATGCGGAGTCGGCCGGCAGCACCCTGCCGTCCGCGACGACGTACACATCAAGTTCGTATTCCGGCTCCGAGCCAGGAACGGAAGCGGCGACGTCCATGCTTGCAGCTACCTCTCCAGCTCATGGGTACATTGCGTCCGGACAGCGGATTTTATGCCATGTTTGATACATGTGCACGAGTTCTTCAGTGGCAAAAGAGTCACTTACGATCCCCTCGCGCCTACTTGGTGTCACCCCGGGTGTCCCACGCCATCGCCGAGGTCGTCGGCCTCACCCCGTCGACCACCAGCCGTACGTCGGCGCCTCTGCCCACGCGGCCGATCCGCTCGCCGCCGACAGCGCCGACCCGGACCTCCACCAACGCGTCGTCCCCTTTTCGCGCTCGGCGCGAAGCCGGTGAACCAGGCGCGTCACGTCTGCGGAACGGAGAGCCGATGCCGCAGACGCAGAGCACCGACTGCACCCTCACCGTGACCCTCCGACACAGTCGCGGGGCGCTGGCCAGGCTCGCCGTCACACTGAGCAGCATGCCGGTTTCGGCGCTGTCGTACGCGGTGTCGCATTCAGAGCAGGCCACCGTGGAAGTACGGGTGCCCCAGGCCGACGCGCGACGCGCCCGCGCGCGGTTGAACCGCATGCGGATGTCCTCAGCGTTACCGCTCGCAGCGCGTCCACTTGCAGAACGGGGAAACCGGGTCAGCACCAAGTCAGCACAGGAACGGAAAAGGGGCCTGCCTCGAGAAGACAGACCCCATCCGACCTGCACGTTTGCAAGATCAGTTAAGTCGTGCTAAGTCACCCGCTACACGTTGAAGCGGAACTCCACCACGTCCCCGTCCTGCATCACATAGTCCTTCCCCTCCATACGGGCCTTGCCCTTGGCGCGGGACTCGGCGACCGAGCCCGTTTCGACCAGGTCGGCGAAGGAGATGACCTCGGCCTTGATGAAGCCCTTCTGGAAGTCGGTGTGAATGACACCGGCGGCCTCCGGGGCGGTGGCGCCCCTCTTGATGGTCCAGGCGCGGGATTCCTTGGGGCCGGCCGTGAGGTAGGTCTGGAGGCCGAGGGTGTTGAAACCGACGCGGGCGAGGGTGGCGAGGCCGGGCTCTTCGACGCCGACGGACTGGAGGAGCTCCAGGGCCTCCTCCTCGTCGAGCTCGGCGAGGTCCGCCTCCAGCTTCGCGTTGAGGAAGATCGCCTCGGCGGGGGCCACCAGGGCCCTCTGCTCGGCCTTGAAGTCCTCGTCGGTCAGCTCGTCCTCGTCGACGTTGAAGACGTAGAGGAACGGCTTGGTGGTGAGCAGGTGCAGGTCATGCAGGACAGACTCCTGGTCCGAGTCCTGCCTGACGCCCGCGGCGAACAGGGTCTGACCCGCGTCCAAAATCTCCTTGGCCGCCTCCACCGCGGCCACCTTCGGCGCGATGTCCTTCTTGATCCGCGACTCCTTCTGGAGCCGCGGCAGGACCTTGTCGATGGTCTGCAGGTCCGCGAGGATCAGCTCGGTGTTGATCGTCTCGATGTCGTCCTTGGGTGAGACCTTGCCGTCGACGTGCACGACGTTCTCATCCTTGAAGGCGCGGATGACCTGGCAGATCGCGTCGGACTCACGGATGTTCGCGAGGAACTTGTTGCCCAGGCCCTCGCCCTCGCTCGCGCCGCGCACGATGCCCGCGATGTCGACGAAGTCGACGGTGGCGGGGAGGATCTTCTGCGAGCCGAAGATCTCGGCCAGCTTCGACAGGCGGGTGTCGGGGACACCGACCACGCCCACGTTCGGCTCGATCGTGGCGAACGGGTAGTTGGCCGCCAGCACGTCGTTCTTGGTCAGGGCGTTGAACAGGGTCGACTTGCCGACATTCGGCAGACCGACGATTCCGATCGTGAGCGACACGTTGCGACTTCCCGTACGTGAGGTTGGAGGAAACCGGAGCCGGTGGGCCCGGGTCAGGCCCTGCTGTGCGATGCGCGGGCCGGTCCACCAGTCTGCGGACCGATCCACCAGTCTACGGCGTGCGGGGCTTCGCCCAGGCGACGTATCGAACGCTTGACCAAGCTCGGTCAAAGGGCGTGTCTCAGGGGCCATTCCCCACATAACCCGACCTAAGTTTGACCAGTGGAGCAACACAGAACGCGTCCCCCTCAGCCCCGGCCGCGGCGCGGCGCACCCCTTCCCCCGCAGGCCGGGCCGGGTGGAGCCCGCACGACCCGGCAGAGCCGGCCCGGCGTACCGCGGAGCGCGCCGTCCGTGTCGCCCGTGGGGCGGGCGACGCCCAGGATGCCGAACCCCCGGCTCACCGGACTCGGCAGCGGGCTCTTCTGCACCGCGTCGATGTTCGCGCTCGCCTGCCTCGACCAGCTGCTCTTCGGGGCGTCCCTCGTCGTCTACGGCGTACTGTTCCTGCCGGTCTGCGCGCTCACCGCGCTCTGGGTGGGGCGGGCCGACCTCGTCACCGCGCTGATCGCCGTCCCCATCGCGTTCGCCGTCGGTCTGCTGCCCGTCGCCGACAGCGACGGAGGGATCTGGGGGCGGCTGATGGGCCTGTTCACGGCCCTCGCGACGCAGGCGGGCTGGCTGTACGGCGGCACACTGATCGCCGGCCTCATCGTGACCGTCCGCAAGGTGCGTCTCATGAGTCGGCGGGCGGCGCAACGCAGGGCGGCCGCGCAGGCCTCGAAGCCCGCGTCCCAGCAGAGGCCGCCGTCCCAGCAGAGGACTCCAACACAGCACAGGCCGCCGGCCCAGCCAAGGCGCCGCACCGCCTGACGCTCGGCCCGTCGCCCTCAGCCCGTCACTCCACGGCGACAAGCAGCCGCCGCTACCCAACCTTCGCAGCCCGCATCGCCGCCCCCACTATCCCCGCGTTGTTCTGCAGCTGCGCCGGTACGATCTCCGCCTCGATGCCCTCGATCAGGTGCAGGAACTTGTGGGACTTGCGGCTGACTCCGCCACCGATGATGAACAGCTCGGGTGAGAGGAGCATCTCCACGTGCGCGAGGTACTTCTGGACGCGCCGGGCCCAGTGCTCCCAGCTCAGGTCGTGGTCGTCCTTGGCCTTGGTGGAAGCATGCTTCTCTGCTTCGTGGCCGTCGAGTTCGAGATGGCCCAGCTCCGTGTTCGGCACCAGGACGCCGTCCACGGAGACCGCGCTGCCTATGCCTGTGCCGAAGGTGAGGAGGACGACCGTGCCCTGACGGTCCCGCCCCGCGCCGAACCGCGTCTCGGCCACGCCCGCCGCGTCCGCGTCGTTCACAATCGTCACGGGGAGCCCGCCGAGCCGCTCGGAGAGCAGGGCGCGCGCGTCTACGCCGATCCAGCCCTTGTCCACGTTGGCGGCCGAACGGATGGTGGCGCCCGCGGTGACCACACCCGGGAACGTGATCCCGACCGGGCCCGTCCAGCCGAAGTGGCCGACGACCTCCCGAACGCCGAGCGCCACCGCGTCGGGTGTCGAGGGCTGCGGCGTGAGCACCTTGTGACGCTCGTCCGCCAGGTCGCCCCGATCCAGATCCACGGGAGCGCCCTTGATCCCTGATCCACCGATGTCCACGCCGAAGATCTGCATGGACACCACGTTACGTCGTACGACTGACAGTCACTTCTCGGAGTCGTACGCCCCTCGGAACCTTCACTTCCCGGCGGCCCACGGCGCGCGGACGCGTCACTTCTCGCTCGTGCGCTCCGCCACCAGTGCCGCCGCCTCCGCGCGCAGGTCGCGGCGGAGCTCCTTGGGAAGCGAGAACGTGATGGACTCCTCGGCGGCCTTGACGATCTCGACGTCCTCGAAGCCCCGGGTGGAGAGGAACTCCAGGACCTGCTCGACCAGCACCTCCGGCACGGACGCACCCGACGTCACACCGACCGTCGTGACGTCTTCCAGCCAAACCTCGTCGATCTCGTCAGCGAAGTCCACGAGGTACGCCTCGCGCGCGCCCGCGAGCTTGGCGACCTCCACGAGTCGCTTGGAGTTGGAGGAGTTACGCGAGCCGACCACGATGACCAGGTCGGACTCGGCACCCATCTGCTTCACGGCGAGCTGACGGTTCTGCGTGGCGTAGCAGATGTCGTCGCTGGGCGGCGAGACGAGCTGCGGGAACTTCTCCTTGATGGCGTCGACCGTCTCCATGGTCTCGTCCACGGACA
>CBFGQM010000135.1:0-12315 GCA_965650905.1 uncultured Streptomyces sp.
TCGTCGGTGCCACGGCGCACTACGTCACCGCGGAACTCGACGAGGGCCCCATCATCGAACAGGACTTCGCCCGGGTCGATCATACGCACTCGGCACTCGACCTGACCGAGATCGGCAAGGACCTCGAAGCCCTCGCACTCGCGCGGGCCGTCGCCGCACACGCCGACCACCGAGTCCTGCTCAACGGCAGTCGCACGATCGTGTTCCGGCCCTGAGACGCCATCCGCACGGGGGAGGGATGGCGCGGTTCGTTCCGGGTGGCCTGGACGCCGGTGCGTCTGGGCCAGAAGCCGGAAAGGCTGCCGCTCGCGCGCGGCAGGAGGCAGGCGGCAGCGACGGCGGACGGCAGGCCTGGGCGGTCTGTACCGCGGGCTGAAACACGCCGGGCGCGTTGTACCGCGGGACTCTTGGTCGTCGACATGGTGTCCGGTCCCTGGGCGGAACGCGTGACCCCGCAGCTCACCGCGGCCGACATGCCGGCCCGTGAGATGAGCCGGGGCGCTGTCGAGCTGCTGATGGAACGGCCGGCGTCCCCGACGCCCCTCCCCGGCACGTCCTGCCGCGACCGCTGATCTCCGCCCGCGCGAGTACCGGCCCCCTGCCGGCCGCTGCCGGGCCAGGAGCCCTGCTTCCGTCCCGCGTCGGCCGAGGTCGCCGCCTGCTCTCGGTGGTGAGCGAAGAATCAGCGGTGGGGTACTCGTGACGCCATGCGTGACGCCCTTTCTCCGCCGCTCGCCCCACTTCGGCCGGCGAACGTCCCCTCGGTCGCGGTCCTGGTCGAGCTGATGCGAAGCCGTACGGCCGGCGGTCATGTCAAATGCTGGGAGCGCTTCGCCGAGAGCGCGGCCCGGTACCAGGAACCCGGAACAGACGGCCTAGGGATCGGTGGTCCCGGAGTCGATCTGACCCTCTATCTGCTGGGGGAGCGGGAACGGATCGAGCGCCTGTCGCCATGGGTACGGCTCGTCACCCTCCGCCCGGTGTTCAGCACGGCGGCCGTGCTGCCGGCCGGCGACGGAACGGATGTCTCGGATCTCGCTCCGTACCACCCCCGGCTCGCCGCGCTGCTGCCGCGCCACGACGTATGGCATATGACGCACTGCTTCGCGTTCGCCTCGACCGCGGACCGGCTGGCCCGGTGCGCGGCACGGAGAGGGGCGCAAGGCGGGGCGCGGCAGCCGCGGCTCGTCGCCTCGGTGCATACCGACGTTCCCGCGCTGGCCGCCGTGCACGTCCGTCATCTCTCCGACCGCCTGCCCGCCCCCTTCCGGCCGGTGGGCCGCAGCGTCACGGAGGGCGCGTCGGACCATGTGAGCGCCTGGCTGCGGCGGCGCCACGCCAGACTGCTGCGGACCTGCGAGCGGGTACTGGTCGCCACACCGGCGGAGCGCGCGGAACTCGCCGGGACACTGGGCCCGGACCGGGTCTGCCTACTGCGTCGTGGCGTCGACCGCGCGCGATTCCGGCCCGACCCAACGGCTCGGGCCTGGCTCGCCCAGGAGTACGGGGTTCCGGCCGACCGGCCGCTCGTCCTGTTCGTCGGCCGCCTCGACGACTCGAAGCGCGTACTGATGCTGGCCGAGAGCCTGCGCCGGACGCGTGAGGAGGGCAGAGCGGTCCATGCCGTGATGGCGGGGTCGGGCGTGGAGAGGAACAGGATCGCCCAGATCCTCGGGCGGCACGTCACCCTGCTCGGTTCGCTCCCGCAGGATCGGCTGGCGCGCGTGTACGCCGGGTGCGACATCCTCGCCTGCCCGTCCCGGACGGAGACCATAGGCAACGCCGTCGCCGAGGCGATGGCGAGCGGACTTGCGGTGTTCCTGCCGGAAGGTGCCCGGACGACGCACTGGCTGACCGCCGCGGACCAGGACGGCATCGTGGTCCGCCGCGACGACGTACGCGGCTGGGCGGAGGCGCTCGGCGCGCTGGTGGACCGGCCCCGGCGGCTCCGCGCCGTGGCCCGGCGTGCGGCCGAGACGGCCCGGAGCGAGCATCCTTCCTGGGATCAGGTCCTCGCCGAGGATCTGATCCCCGTCTGGCGCGGGCCGGCGATGTCGCGGCGCGACGTGCACGTGGCCTGAGGGGACGGAGCGGGGACTCCAACGGAGCGGGATCACGGACGGTGCTCGGGGCGCGCCTGGTCCCCGTCGCGCTCCGGGCGGTACAGGGCGGCGATCCGCGCCGAGGAGTCCAGGCTCACGATCCCCGCGGTCACCAGGGCAAGTCCGAGAACGGTGAAGCAGGTGACCGGCCAGCCGGAGCGGATCGTCTCGCCGAACAGAGTGGTTCCGACGGTGACGGCGACCGCCGGCTCGGTCGCGTCGATCACGGTCAGACTGGCGGCCAGCGGGCCCTGCTGGAAGGCGCTCTGGATCAGCAGCAGCCCGCCGACGCTCGCCACGACGAGGGCGTACGTCTGCCAGGCGGAGAGGGTCGCGCCGACGCCCTGCCTGAGCCGGTCGACCGTCGCGGCCAGGAGGACCGACTGGGTACCCATGACCGCTCCGGCGGCCAGCGCCACGGCCGAGGCCCGCCAGGGACCGGACAGCGGCTTCGCGGCCGCCAGCGCGCAGCCCACCAGGGCCACGGTCGTTCCCAGGACCGTGAGCCAGGACAGCAGATCCGTCGCTTCCGGGTCACCGCCGTGCGGACGGGCCGACACGAGGGCGAGGGCCAGCCCCGTGGCCACCGCGAGGGTGCCCAGCCACTCGCGGACGCCCAGCCGCGCGCGGTGCAGACGTGCGGACAGCGGTACGGCGAAGATCAACTCGGCGACGACCAGTGGCTGGACCAGGCTCAGCGGGCCGAAGGCCAGAGCGAGGGACTGGAAGCCGTACGCCAGTACCGCCAGCGCGATGCCGGTGCGCCACAGGGGCTCCCGGGCCAGCCGGACCAGCAGGTGCAGGGAGAGCGACTCGGTGTCCGGTCGTGTGCTGGCGGCTCGCTGCTGCAGCACTCCGGCAACGGCGAAGCAGGCACCCGCGGCGAGCGCGGCGAGGACGGCGATCGGCATTCCGGGTCCTGCTCCTTCGCGGCACGCTGGGCGTCAGTCGGTGGCGCGGCACGCTGGGCGTCAGTCGGTGGCGTCCGGTTTCCGCGGGTGCGTCGGTCCCCGGGTGTGGACGTAGAGACGACGGCGGTCACCGACATCGATGGGCTGGGGTTCCGGCAGTTCGTAGCGGACGGGGAGCTGATGGTCGGCGAGCTGACGGCGCGGGTTGTAGACCTGGTTGAACTTCCACAGCATGCGGGCGAAATTGGTCTGGCCGTGCAGCAGGTTGCGGCCCAGGACGCGTGCCGCGCCGAAGGCCGTGCGCACTCCCAGGTGCTTGCGGTTGATGACGGCCTGGGTGCGTACGAGTTCCCGGTAGAACTGGTCCAACGGCAACGTGGTGGGGACCACGGCGTGTTGGATGTCGAAGAGACGGTAGTCCCGGGTGGTGAGCCGCCGCGACTCGGTGTGCCAGATCTCCGTACCGGGATAGGGCGTCATCACCGTGAAGTGGACGATCTCCGGCACGGAAAGCGCGAACTCCCGCACGATCCGGAAGCGCTCCATGTCCCATGCGGGGTCGACGATCAGGTTGATCGCCACCTTGATGCCCAGCTTCCTGGCCACCTCCAGGGCACGGAAGTTCTCGTCGGGACTGATCCTCTTGCGGAACAGGTCCAGCCCCTCCGCGTCGATGGCCTCCATACCGAGGAACATGTACTGGAGCCCGAGCCGTGACCAGCGTTCGAAGACCTCGGGGTGGCGCAGGAGCACATCGCTGCGGGTTTCCAGGTAGTACTGCTTGCGGATGCCGCGGCGTTCCACCTCGGAGGCGATGGCGTCGCCGTGCTCGGGCCGGATGAAGGCGACGTCGTCGACGATGAACACGTTCGGCTCGCGGATGCTCGCCAGGTCGTCGGCCGCCGCCTCGGGCGACGCCTTGCGATAGCTGCGGCCGTAGAACGTCCATGCGGAGCAGAACGAGCAGTCCCAGGGGCAGCCGCGGGTGAATTCGACCGAGGCGCACGGGTCGAGTTCGCCGATGAAGTACCGGCGGCGATTGCGCATCAGGTCACGCGCGGGGAGCGGGGCATCGATGCTGTCGAGCATCTGGGGCGCCGGTCCCCGGCCGCTCGTGGTGACGACCCCGGGGACGTCCTGCGCCGCTCCGTCACGGACCGCCTCCAGCAGCGGCGCGATCACCGGCTCACCCTCGCCGCGCACCACCGCGTCGACCGAGCCGCCCGCCTGTTCCAGCACCTCTTCGGCGACGAAGGAGACGCTGTGGCCGCCGAAGAAGACGAAGCAGCCGGGTACGGTCTGCTTCACCTGCGCGGCCAGGTCGATGGCCTCCGGGATGTTCGCCAGGTAGTTGAGGGAGATCCCGAGGGCCTCCGGCCCAAAGGACCTGAGTTCGCTCATCAGCAGGGACCGGTCGAGCACCTGGAGGTCCACGACACGGACCTCGTGACCGGCGTCGCGGGCGGCGCCCGCCACTCGTTCGAGACCGAGCGGCTCCAGTCTCAGAAAGATCTCGGAGTACATCAGGGCGCTGGGGTGGACGAGCAGGAGACGCATCATCACCTTGCCACGAACTTGGAGGTGGGGGTATCCCCTTCTTATCCCGGTGAACCCGCGGGGAGTACCGCCAGCCGGCGGTATCGGAGGTTGCTGCAGGGTGGTTTCCGGCACGCTGACACGGGTGACTCCACATCTGCGTACCGCCATCGCTCCGGCGCCGGGTAGGGAACGGCACTGTGAGGATTCCGCCCCTCCCCCGCACCAGCCCCCGCCGCTGCCGGGGCCCGCTCGGTGACGACGGAGCCGGCGGGCTACCGCGCCACCGCCCCGTGTGGGCGCCCGCCGACGCACGCAGGGAGACAGTCCGATGACGCACTCCGGCCCCACCTACGACCCCGGGGCGAGGCCCGTTGATCCTCTCTCGCCGGCCGCGACCGGTCACGCCTCGGGGAGGAAGCAAGAGCCGGTCCTGCGGGGCGTCCCGGGGGTGGCGTTGGTGACGGGCGCGTCCTCGGGCATCGGTGCCGCGATCGCGCGACGCTTCGCCGAGGGCGACTGGCAGCTGGTGCTCAGCGGCCGGGACCGGCGCGGGCTGGAGGAGACGGCCGCCGGTACGTCGGCCACGATTCTGCCCGCCGACCTTGCCACTCCCGACGGTCCCCGCCTGCTGGCCGAGTCCGCGCTCGGCGCGGCCGGACAGATCGACCTGCTGGTCGCCGGGGCGGGCATCGGCTGGGCCGGGCCCTTCGTCTCCATGCCGCACGCGGCCATCGACCGGTTACTGACCGTGGACCTGAACGCGACGCTCCATTTGGTACGGGCGGTACTGCCCTCCATGGTGGCGGCCGGACGCGGACGCGTCGTGCTTGTCGGGTCGGTCGCGGGGATGGTCGGGGTACGGGACGAAGCGGTGTACTCGGCCGCCAAGGCTGCCTTGGCGGCCTTCGCCGAGGCGCTTCGGCAGGAGTTGCGGGGCACAGGCATCGGGGTGACGCATGTCGTGCCGGCGGCCGTGGACACGGCGTTCTTCGAGCGGCGTGGCGCCCCTTACCAGCGCGCCTGGCCGTGCCCCGTCCCGGCCGGCGAGGTGGCCGACGCCGTCTGGGACGCCGTCAAGCACGGACGCGAGGACGCCTACGTACCGTCCTGGCTCCATCTGCCCGGTCGGGTACGCGGCGTCGCTCCCTCCCTGTACCGGCGGCTGCTGAACCGCTTCGGTTGACGCCTGCTCCGTCCCAGGCCCGCTCGGTTGGCGTCCGCACGGTTCCCGCCCCGGTGAAGCAGGTGGGCTGAGGCCCGCTTCGTCCGAAGCCCGCTTCCGCTTCCCGCCCCTCCTCGTCCTGCGCGAGGTCCGTTGGGAGTTCGCGGCTCAGAAGCCCGATTTACTGGCCCGACGACTCCCCCTACGCCCGCGCGAGCCCCGTCTTCAGCCCCGCCCCGCACAGCGGCACGACAGCCGTACGGCTTCCCGGCACCCCGTCCCGGACGGCCGCCCAGCAGGCCACCCCCGTCGACTCGACGTACAGCCCGCGCGAGGCCAGGTCCCGCTGGGCATGCTGGATCTGGTCCTCTGTCACGGTGAGGAAGGTGCCCCCGGACTCGCGTACCGCTCGCAGGATCTGCCGGGCTCGTGGCGGGCGCGGGATCGCGATGCCCTCCGCGAGAGTGGGGGCCCTCGGCGTGACGTCGACGAGGTCGTCCGCGCCCTCGTTCCAGGCCTGAGCGAGGGGCGCCACCGCGGCGGACTGGACCGCGTACAGCGCGGGCCGGCGGTCGATCAGCCCCGCCGTGTGCAGCTCGGCCACGGCGAGAGCGGCGCCCAGCAGCAGTGTCCCGTTGCCGACGGGCACGAAGAGTACGTCGGGAAGCCGTCCGCCGAGGTCCTCCCAGAGTTCGTGGACATAGGTCTTCGTGCCGTGCAGGAAGTACGGGTTGAAGACGTGGCTGGCATAGAACGTGCCCTCCTCGTCCGCCGCCGCCCGGGCCGCCCGCCCGGCCGCCTCCCGGTCGCCGGGGACCACTTCCAGCCGGGCCCCGTGCGCCCCGATCTGCTCCAGCTTCTTCGGTGACGTGCCCTCAGGGACGTACACGGTGCACGGCAGTTGCGCTCGGGCGCAGTACGCGGCGACTGCCGTGCCCGCGTTGCCGCTGCTGTCCGCGATGACCCGGCGCGGGCGCAGCCGCAGGGCCAGCTCGGTCAACAGCACCGCCCCGCGGTCCTTGAACGAGAGCGTCGGCAACAGGAAGTCGAGTTTGGCCGAAACACCGTTCTTCAGCGGGACCAGCGGCGTACGGCCCTCGCCCAGCGACACCGTCGGTGCGGACAGGGGCAGGCATTCGGCGTACCGCCACAGTGAATTCACCCGTCCGGCAAGCGACTTGAGGGGCGCGGGCGTTGGAGTGAAGTCCAGGTCGAGCGGGCCGCGGCACACCGGGCAGCACCAGGCGGGCGAGTCCGACAGGACGCGGGTGCCGTCCATCGGGCAGAAGCGATCCGGCAGTGGAGTAGTCATGAGCGCAGGTTAGAGGCGCCGTTCGGTGACGTTGTGCCATGACCGGTGGACAGCCCGCGTGTTACGTCCGGCAAGTCCTCCTGTGCAATGAGCATCATCCACATCTACCTCGGCGACCCGCGGGTGCAGCTGATTGCCCCCGACGGCACCGCCTACACGTGGAAAGGCGTACGGCACGGGCGGCTTCGCCGACCGTGGGCCAGGGCTACTCCCCGTACAATCGCCCGGCCCCCGTCAACGGTTTCGCGGTGCTTCAACGCACCCGGCGGTCACCCCGACACGGCAGAGCTGGAACCTGGGGGACCGCGAGATCAGCTGCCTGTTCGGCGCAACGGACGAGAAGGGCAGCCTGACCGGCTCGCTGCGCAGCGACGAGACCCCACTGCTGCGTAAAGCCTCCAGCGTGCCGATATCATCACTTTGAGTGATTCTCTGGCCTTTCCTTGCCTGGAACAGCCCAGAGTTGCCACGCTGTTGCTGTCTGTACAACCTGATGGGAGCGGCCAGTGACATTCGGTGAGCAGCCGGCGTACCTCCGCGTCGCGGGTGATCTCCGTAAGAAGATCGTCGACGGCGCGCTGCCACCGCACACCCGCCTCCCGTCCCAGGCCAGGATCCGCCAGGAGTACGGGGTTTCGGACACGGTCGCCCTGGAGGCCCGCAAGGTGCTGATGGCCGAGGGCCTGGTCGAGGGCCGCTCGGGGTCCGGCACGTATGTGCGCGAGCGGCCCGTGCCGCGCCGCATCGCCCGCTCCGGGTACCGGCCGGAGCACGGCGCGACCCCGTTCCGTCAGGAGCAGGCTGACGTCGAGGCATGCGGCACATGGGAGTCGTACAGCCGGCAAACCGAGGCGAGCGGCGCGATCGCCGAGCGGCTCGGGATCCAGCCCGGCGATCGCGTGACGTGCACGAAGTACGTCTTCCGGGATGCCGGCGAGGCGATGATGCTCTCCACGTCCTGGGAGCCGTTCGCCGTCACGGGACGTACGCCGGTGATGCTCCCCGAGGAGGGCCCGCTAGGCGGCCTGGGGGTGGCCGAGCGTATGGCGGCCATCGACCTGGTCGTGGACAACGTCACGGAGGAGGTGGGCGCGCGACCCGGTGTCGCCGAGGAACTGGCGGCGCTGGGGGGTGTTCCCGGGCACGTGGTGCTCGTCATCCAGCGCACGTTCTACGCGTCGGGGCGGCCAGTGGAGACGGCGGACGTGGTGGTACCGGCGGACCGGTACCGGATCTCCTATCACCTGCCGGTGAGGTAGCCCGCGAACTCCGGGCACCCGACCCCGGCCCCCCGCCTCCCGGCCGCCCCGCATCTCCTGGGGTGGTCGGGGCGCCTCCTGGGGACGTGCCGCTGGAAGGGGGCACGTGCCGCTGGAATTCGGCCGTTCTCAGGCCGGCTCATCGGTCGGCTGTCCGTGCTGTTGACGGCGCCGACGGGGGTACGAGGGGGCGCTTGCGTGAGCAGGCGCCCATCCATCTTGGCTGGTTGCGTGCCTCTTTGTGAAAAGCCGTATGCGCAGCGTGAAGTTTGGGCATAGGCTCGGGCATATGCGGATTGCGGTTTCCTTATCGAGCACGGTATGGCGAGGACCGGGGTCGGGGAGCGGAGGGGTGCGGTGAGCGACAGCACGATCACTCTCCCCTGGCTCGTCATCCGGCAGGACGACAGCGGTAATCGCTACCGCGTCGGCAGGTACGCGACCAGGGCCGAGGCCCAGAAGATTGCGGACGGCCTCGGGGACCGGGGCCACAAGCAGCTCTACTGGATCGAGCGGATCGAGCGGAGCGGGACCAAGTGATTTCGCCCGCACGGCTCCCGTAGGCTCCGGCGCATGACGGAACGGATCGTGGTGGTCGCAGCCGCCCTGTTGAGCGAGGGACGCCTCCTGGCCGCGCGCCGCAGTGCGCCCCCCGAGCTGGCCGGGCGCTGGGAGCTGCCCGGCGGCAAGGTCGAGCCCGGCGAAACGCCCGAGCGGGCCCTCGTGCGTGAGCTGCGCGAAGAGCTTGGCGTCGAGGCTGAGCCGCTCGCGCGCATCGCGGGGGAGTGGCCGCTGAAGTCCCCGTACGCCCTCCATGTGTGGACCGCCCGTCTGTTCCCCGGCTCGGGCGACCCGAAGCCCCTCGAGGACCACGACGAGTTGCGCTGGCTGACGCCCGACGAGGTCTGGGACGTGGACTGGCTGGACCAGGATGTGCCGGCCGTGATGGAGGTCGCACGCCAGGCCTGGAGTGTGTGAGCGCTGGGACGCTTGAGCCGGGATGCGTGGCCCTGAGGTGCGGGACGACGGCCCGAACCCCGGTTCCGTGCCCGAGTTGGGCTTGCGAGTGCGCGACACCCGTCGTACGTGGCACCCTCGTCCGTGGGGCGCATGTGGCGCCTGAGGTGGTCGCACCGTGCGGCGGTCGTACGCCGTTCGTGCCACGGTGCGCCCCCATGTGCGGTACTCCGCCCGACATATCGGGTATGTGCCAATTAACCCCACGTAACCGGACATGGCCCCGCTTCTGGCTCGGGAGTGATCTGCGTGATCCACACCGAAGGCGACACCGCCGAGTGGACCTTCCCCGCGGATCCCAATTCCGTACGGACCGCCCGCGCCGTCGTCCGGGGCCAGCTACGTGTCTGGGGGCTCGACTGTCTCGGAGACGTGACCGCGCTGCTGGTCAGCGAGCTTGTGACCAATTCCCTCCGGCACGCCACGGGCCCCATCGGCGTACGCCTCGTCCGTCCTTCGGAGCCGCTCGGTGCGCTGCTCGTGGAGGTCTCGGACCCGCTGCCCAACCCGCCGCGTGAGCGGACAGCGCACCCCGAGGACGAGGGCGGCCGCGGGCTCCAACTGGTGGCTTCCTCCTCGCGGCGCTGGGGTACCCGGCCCGGTGGAACGGGTAAGACCGTGTGGTTCGAGCTGGCCCTGCCGGGCTGAGCGGAAGCGACTTTCGGGCCGGTCGGGACGAGTTGGCCGCGAGGGACGGCCTTAGTGCGTGATTCGACGGGGGGCGCTGGTGAGAAGACTGGGAGTGTTTGCCGCCGCCGGTCCAAAAAGCATCGGGATCGTGCTGTGATCGTGAACACCGTGTTGTGCGGCACCGTAGTGCTGGATACTGCGGGCAGCCGCCCCCGGTGACCGGTGCCGGGCCGCGGTGAGCTGGAGGGGACGGTTCGCGTGAGCGAGATACCAGCGAAGGCCATGGAGTCGACGGAGTCCACGGAGTCCGAGGACCCGGCGGGCCGCGCGGTGACTGAGGCGATGGGCGATGGCGCCGTGGAGGCGCCGGGCGACGTGACATGGCAGAGCAGTCCGCCTGGGTCGATCTACGACTACATCAAGGTCGCCTCGTTCTCGATCGGCCCCGACGGCCTCGTCGACCAGTGGAGTCTGCGCGCCGAGCAGATCTTCGGCATCGCCGCGGAGCGGGCCGTGGGCATGGATCCCGTCGAGGCCTTCGTCGCCGCGGACCGCCGCGCGCAAGGGCAGCGGAAGATGGCCGAGATCCTCGACGGCCGGGAGTGGACCGGTGTGGTCCCCTTCCAACTGCCGGACCCCGAGGGGGCGGGCCGGGGTGCCGAGGGGCTTGCCGAGGTCTACGTCATGCCGACGCGTACGGACGCGGGCGAACGAGCCGCCGTCTGCATCGTCGTGGACGCGCGCACCCTGCGCAGTATTGAGACGGACCTCGCTGCTTCTCAGGCAATTTTCAGCCAATCCCCGTTCGGCTTTCTACTGATCGACACAGAACTCAAGATCCGCCGTGCCAACGAGCGGTTCGCCTCGGTCTTCAGCGGTGGTGTCGACGACCACCGCGGACGCACCGTCAGGGACTATCTGCCGCAGGGTGAGGCCGATCGGGTCTCCGCCACGATGCGCCGCGTCCTGGAGACCGGCGACTCCGTCACCGACATGCTGGTGACGGGCAGCGTGCCCGGTTCGACCAAGCGACGCCATTGGTCCATCAACCTCCACCGCGTACACAGCGGGTCGGGCCGGCCGATCGGTATCGCGTGGCTGGGTACCGACGTCACCTCGCGCCGCGCCGCCGCCCGTGAGGCCGCCGCCGCCCGGCGTAATCTCGCCATCCTCAACGAGGCCGGGGCACGCATCGGCAACTCGCTCGACCTGGAGACCACGGCTCGTGAACTCCTCGACGTGGCCGTACCCGGCTTCTGCGACCTCGCCTCCGTCGACCTCTACCAGGCGCTCCTCTCCGGTGACGAGACCCCGCCCGGTTTCGCCGACGGCAGCGCCGAGCTGCGCCGGGTCGCCTTCGCGAGCGCCGTCGGGCCCTTCCTCAGCGGACCCGAGCCGGTGAACGTCGGCGCCGTCCACCAATTCCCGTTCAACTCGCCCTGCGCGGACGCCCTGCGCGCCGCCCGCCCGCGATCCGTGCGCGGCGAGGACGGCGGCCTCGTCCAGTCCACGCTCGCCGTCCCGATGGTCGCGCACGACATGGTCGTCGGCCTCGCCCAGTTCTCGCGTACGAAGGGCAGCGAGCCGTTCGACGAACGCGACCGCGCGCTGGGCGCCGAACTCGCCGCGCGCGCCGCGGTCTGCATCGACAATGCCCGCCTGTACCGCCGCGAGCACGAACGCGCCCTGATACTGCAGCGGTCCCTGCTGCCCCCCGGCGACCCGGAGGCATCCGGCCTCGACATCGCCTGCCGCTACCTCCCCGGAAACGCCGCGACCGAGGTGGGCGGGGACTGGTTCGACGTCATCGAACTCCCCGGCCATCGCACCGCGCTGGTCGTCGGCGACGTGATGGGCCGCGGCCTGCGCGCAGCCGTCGCCATGGGGGAACTCCGTACGGCCGTACGTACCTTGGCGCTGCTCGACCTCGAACCGGCCGAGGTGCTCTCTGCGTTGGACGAGATCGCCCGGGGCCTCGGCACACCCGGCGGCATCCAGCAGGCCACCCGCACCGCCGGCCGGCAGTCGCAGCGTGACGCCGACCTCTCCGAGGTGTATCTCGCGACCTGCGTGTACGCGGTCTACGACTCTGTCACGCGCCGCTGCACCTTCGCCAACGCGGGACACCTGCCACCGGTGCTGGTGGAGCCCGGCGAGAGCGCGCTCATGCTCGACGTACCGCCCGGGATGCCGCTCGGGGTCGGCGGCGAGCCGTTCGAGGAGGTCGAGGTCGAGCTGCCGGAGGGCGCCCTCCTCGCGCTCTACACGGATGGACTCGTCGAATCCCGCGACCACCCGCTGGACGAGGGCCTGCAGGCATTCGTGGGCACGCTGACGGACCCCTCCCAGCCCCTGGAGGAGGTCTGCGACCATGTCCTCAACA
>CBFGQM010000136.1:0-12189 GCA_965650905.1 uncultured Streptomyces sp.
GCGTCGTAAATGATCGTGATCATCCTGAAATCAGGAAATGTGCGGGCCTTGCTGACTCTTCTACAAGACGTCAACTAAGATCCGCGGCACTGCGCACGAAGCGGAATGCATAGATCCGGTTGTCGCGCTCGCCCCCATTCACCCAAGGACGCCCGATGCCGTCACGGACTCCTGCCCTGCAGCGCTTCCGGTCCATACGCACCTCGCTACTACTGCTCGCCCTGGTTCCGAGCCTGGCCCTCGGCGGCCTCTGGGCCAACACCAGTGCCCGCGTGCTGTCACAGGGCTTCAGCCTGCGCGCCGAATTCGCCACCAACATGGTGGTCACCAAACCGTTCAGCGACATGATCGACGCCGCGTCCCAGGAACGGACGCTCAGTGCGGTCTGGCTGGCCGACCCGGACGCCTCGCACAGCGAACTGGAGGCGCAGCGCCGCACAACAGACATAGCCGTGGCCGAGATAGCAGGGCTTCCCACCACGCTGAAGGACGCCCCACAGAAGTTGAAGGCGGCGTACCAGCCTGTCGCGGACGCCATGCGAGCACTGGACCTGACCAATTTGCGCGCTCGGATCGACAGCCGGTCCACCGACGTCCGGACGGCCACCGCGGCGTTCACCCGCGTTATCAACGCCGAGATCGTCGGCACCGCCGAAGCCGGCCGGATGAACGACGCGTCCTTGGTGATCGCGACCATCCCGATCACGACCCTGATCGGCGCCCGTACGCAGCTGCTGTTGGAGGACACCACGCTGGCACCCGCCGTCGCAAGCGGACAGCTGGGTTCCCAGGAGCGAGCCGCCTTCGTCCACGCGGTAGGTGCCCGTCGCCACCTGATGGCGACCCTGTCCAACCAGCTGGATGCCCAGCACCTGGCGGAGGTGAAGCAGCTCACCGGCAGCCAGGCGTGGAAGACCATGGAGAAGATCGAGGACGCCGTCATCGCCCGGCGGTACGGCGACAGCGCCTCCCTGCCCGCGGCCGCCCGGCAGTGGCCCGGCACCATGGCCGAAATTTTCCCGAAGATGCGAAAGATCACAGCCGACCCCATCATCGCCCTCATCACCCAGAGCCGGGCCCGAGCCGATTCGCTGCTGTGGCAGGGTCTCCTCACCAGCGGGACGGGGCTCGCCGCCGTCATCGTGGTGGCTCTGCTGTCCTGGCGGCTCACCCGCTCCCTGATGCAGCGCCTGGCCGGCCTGCACAGTGCCACCCTGGAGCTGGCCGACACCCGACTGCCCGGCCTGATCGACCGGCTCAACCGCGGGGAGAGCGTCGACGTCGAGTCGGAAGCGCCGGACCTCGACTACGGCGACGACGAGCTCGGCAGGGTCGCTCACGCCTTCAATTCCGCCCAGCGCACCGCGCTGCGCAGCGCCGTGAGTCTGGCCGACGCCCGCCGCGGTTTCCAGAAGGCCATCCTGGGCGTCGCCCGGCACACCCAGAACCTGGTGAACCGCCAGCTGAGCCTGCTGGACACCATGGAGCGCAAGCACCAGGAGCCCGACGTGTTGAAGGGGCTCTACGAGCTGGACTCCCAGGCAAGCCAGATACGCCGCTATGAGGAGAACCTCGTGATCATCAGCGGGGGGCAGCCCGGACGCCGCTGGACCCAGCCGGTCACCGTCATCGACGTCATACGCGGCGCCGTCGGGGAGGTCGCCGACTACCAGCGCATCACTGTGCAAGCCGACGAGCAGCTGAAGCTGGCCGCGCACGCCCTGGCCGACCTGATCCACCTGCTGGCGGAACTCATGGAGAACGCCACCAGCTACTCGCCGCCCGTCTGCCCGGTGTTGGTCCGGACGGAGTACGTCGGCAAGGGGCTCGCCGTCGAGATCGAGGACCGCGGGCTCGGCATGAGGGAGGAGGAGTACGCCGAGGTCAACCGGAGACTCTCGCAGCCCCCGCAGTTCGACGTCCTGGCCCTCGCCGACGACGCCCGCCTCGGCCTCTTCGTGGTCGCCCGGCTGGCCGCCCAGCACGGCATCCGGGTCACGCTGCGCTCCTCGCCGTTCGGCGGCACCTCGGCGGTGGTCCTGATCCCCTCGGCACTTCTGATCGAGGAATCCTCGATGGTCCCGAATTTCCCGATGGACCCTGATGTTCCGGCGACGCTCGTGGCGGACACCCGGCATACGGCAGCCCTCGTCGGCACGGCTGGGCAGCCGGACGCCCACCGCGCTCCCCACCACGACGAGCAGCCGGCGTCGGAGCGCCCCTCCGTGTTCACCCCCCTGCGCCGTCCGGTCACCACACCGGTTTCGAGCAGCGTCCTGGTGGCGGGGCCTACGGCGACCACGCCCCCGGCGGCCTCCTTCACCGTCCACGGCACTCTGCCCCTGCCGCAGCGCGTCCCCCAGGCGAGCCTGGCCGAGGAGTTGCGCCGTGACCCGCCCCCTGCCGGCCCCTTCCCGGCAGACCCGGATCCGCTGCCGCAGGCGGAGCAGGTCGCCAGGACGATGTCCGCCTTCCAGCGCGGCACCGAGCACGCCCGTGACTTCGGGGCACGCCCCGCCCCCGACCGCAATTCCTCCACAACGACGAAGGCTCCCCGATGACCGTTCACCCGCACCGCGCCCCCGCCACCTCCAACAACCTCGACTTCCTGCTGACCGGCCTTGTACAGCAGGTGACCGGTGTGAGATTCGCCGTCGTGGTGTCCGAGGACGGTCTGGTGGTCAGTAAGTCCGCGGCCTTCCCCAGACCCGAGGCCGAGCGGCTGGCCGCGACCGTGTCGGGGCTGATGAGCCTGGGCCGGGGCGTCTGCGCCGACTTCGACGGTGGGTCGGTCGTCCAGTCGCTGCTCGAGATGCGGAATGGCTTCCTCGTCCTCACGTCGGCCGGCGCAGGCGCGCACCTCGCTGTGCTGACCGAGGCACAGGCCGATGTCGGCGTGGTGGCGTTCGAGATGAACATGCTGTTGAAGAAGGTCGGGGAGCACCTCAGTGCGGCCCCCCGTGCCGAGTTCTCAACCCCGCCCGACGTGCACGGTTTCGAGCGGTGAACGGCGGCCCTCAGCAGTCCTGGGCTCAGCCCGAGGGGGGCACTGAGTGGAGGATGGTACGGGCGTTCACGCTGACCGGCGGCCGTACCCAGCCCAGCCAGGACGTCTTCACGCTCATCACTCTGGTGACGACGGTCGATCTGCCCCTGCCGTCCGTCGGCCACGGCCTACAGCCGGAGCACCTGCGCATCCTGCGCATGTGTGCGCAGCCACTGGCTGCCGCCGAGATCTCCGCCTACCTGGACCTGCCGGTCTCCGTGACGACCATCCTGCTCTCGGACCTGCTGGAACAAGGCAGGATCCTCGCCCGCCCACCCATCCACGTGGCCGAAAGCCCACAGATCGCCCTGCTGCAGAAAGTGAGGAACGGCCTTGCCCGGCTCTGACAACGCTCCCGAGGCTGTCAAAATCCTGATATCCGGCGGGTTCGGCGTCGGCAAGACCACCATGGTGACCGCCATCAGTGAGATCACTCCGCTGCGTACGGAGGAACGACTGACCGCCGCGGGGGTCGGGGTGGACGACGTGATCGGTGTGGAAGCCAAGACGACCACGACCGTCGCCCTGGACTTCGGCCGCATCACGCTCACCCCCGACCTGGTGCTCTACCTGTTCGGTACACCCGGCCAGCAGCGCTTCTGGTTCATGTGGAACGACCTGGCGGTCGGGGCCCTCGGTGGGGTGGTGCTGGTGGACACCGGGCGCCTGGAGTCGAGCTTCGCCGCCATCGACTTCTTCGAGAAACGCAACATCCCCTTCGTCGTGGCCGTCAACCGCTTCGAAGGCCGACCGCACTACGGCGTCGAACAGATCCGCAGTGCTCTCGCCCTCCCTCCGACGTCGCCGGTACGCATTTTCGACGCCCGGGAGCGCGGCGCCTGCCGGGACGTACTGCTGAGCCTGGTCGACCATGTGCTCGCCCAGGTGTCCGATCCCCAGCCGACGGCCCGCTGACCGACTGGCCGCTTCTGCGCAAGTCCAGCCCGCAGCCGCTCCGCCGATCGCGTGGGTACTGACCACGCTCGGACTCACATGATCAACCGGACATCACCCGACTACGGCGAAGCCCTGCGCTTGACGTAGCCGAACACCAGTCCACTGATCATTACGGATCCCCAGATCACAGCCAGCCAGAGGGCACCGTCCACTATGGCGATCAGAGTCAGCGCGAGCATGATGGCAAAGGTTGCAGTGACGTAGTGCAGCTCGCGCTTTTCCTCCGTACGCTCAACTCCCCTCTTCGCCTGAAGGTACCGAGGGTCGGCGGGACTCGTATCAGTGGGGAGATTTCCAGCACGCAGAATTCGCTGATGGTGACGCCACGGCGGCGTTCCGTGCTTGGTTCGGGCACTCTGGCGCCGTCGCTCGTTTCGCCTTTCCCGAGGGGGAAGACTCTGCAACCACGTGTTCCTGTCCCGGGTGTAGTGCCGGTAACCGTAGAGCTTGAGGTCGTTCTCTTCCCGTCTACGCTGGTCCCATTCACGCTGGATCTGGGCGGCACGTTCACGCTGGATCTGGGCGGCGCTCTCCCTTTCTCTTAGCGTGCGCTCACGGTCTCGCCTCAGCCCTTCGGCAATGTCATCCGGAGAGATGGATTCGCCGATGTTGATTTGATCGGCGTTGTACTGGGGGCCGTTGACCTGCTGACCCTGCTGGTTGAAGTCTGCCCCCCGCCCCTGGTTGCCTCTGGAGCCCTCGCGGTCACGGTCATACGGGTTACCCACCGAGGAACACCCTCACAGCACCAGCAAGGTTGTTCACCATCTCTGCGACTGTGCCACCCATGGTGAGGAGCCCGGCCAGGCGGCCCCGTGCAGCGCCGGTGTCCCCGGCCTCCAGCTCTCCGCGCGCTGCGGTCAGCTCCGCGGTCACCTGCTCGCGGGTGGCGGCGGGAACCTCCAGCTCCTGCACCGCGGCCAGCGCCCGGTCGAACGCCCTCGCCACCGTCCGGGCGTCGATGGGGCTGCGCTCCCCGTGAGTGACGTTGATGGTGTCACCCATGTACTGGTTGCCGTGCACCGTCTGGTTGCCCTGGTTAAACGTCGCCATGCCAGCATGATGCCTTAACGTCCGTGCCCTGCACAGGAGTTGGTGGTCATCAGGCCCAACCGGACCGGGTCACCCCGGTGACGCACCTGGACCGGTGGGTGGGTGAGCAAACCGCCAGACGGGGCACGGCGGGGCAGTTGATGCCGGTCAGGGACCGGTGTCGGACTTGATCGTGTACGGGAACGACTCCTGCTGCCAGATCACCGTGAACCGGGAGCTCGGGCGGGCGTCGACCTGCAGCACCCGGCCATCCGAGATGCCGACGTCCACGCCGCCTCGGCGTTGACGGCCATCGTCGCGGTGACCGCAAGCCCGGCCGCCGGAGTTGCAGAAGCCCCGGCGAGGAAACGACGCTTCAACGAACGCCGATGACGTGCTGCACGCGGTGCCACCCTCATCCTCCGGCCCTCAGCGCGCCCATCAGCCGAAGTCGCGCACGTGCCTCGCCTGCAAGGGCGTGCGCTTCGAGCGTCGCACACCGCCGCACACGGGAGAGCTCACGCGGTGTATCCGCCGTCGACCGGCAGGGTGACCCCGGTGATGAACCGGGCGTCGTCGGAGGCGAGGAAGGCGACCGCCGCCGCCACGTCCGACGCCTCGACGATGCCGGGCATCGGGTTGAAGGAGGCCATTCCGGCTCGCAGATCGGACCGAACCCCGTCCGCCCTCCCAGGTCCCGCGGCTACAAGGCGTTCCTGGCCGACGGCATGGTGCACGGCGTACGCCTGCGCGACGGCCGCGCCGAGTGGTACCGCAACCGGTGGGTACGCTCCCGGGGCGTCAGCCGTGCCCTGGGCGAGGCCAAGGCGCCGGGTCCCCGACACAATGTCCTCGACGCGGTCAACACCCATGTGGTCGGCCACGCCGGACTGACCCTGGCGCTGGTCGAGGCCGGCTGCGCCCCGGCCGAGCTCAGCCTTGAACTGGACACCCTGCGCTACACCGACTTCGACGGCACCCTGCCCGGCGGTTTCTCCGCGCACCCCAAGTACGACCCGGCCACCGGCGAACTGCACGCCATCGCCTACAAGCCGTTCCGCCGGCACGTCCAGTACGTCGTCCTGGGCCCCGGCGCACGGGTGCGCAAAGTGGTCCCGGTCCCGGTGCCGGCCACGCCGATCATGCACGACATGGCGCTGACCCAGAACTACGTGATCCTCTTCGACATGCCCGCACGGTTCTCCAGCCCGCTACGGGTCCTCAGGGGAGCCGTCTACAACTGGGACCCGGACTACCCGGCCCGCTTCGGGGTGCTGCCCCGTAACGGCACCGGCGCGGACGTCCGCTGGTTCAGCATCGACCCCTGCTTCATCCTGCACACGGTCAACGCCTACGAGTACGGCTCGCGCATCGTCCTGGAGGGCATGCGCTACGAGCGGGTGATGGACGAGACCCTCCAGGTCGCGGACCGACCCAAGTCGGCGGGCGGTCGCTCGTACGGCACGCCGCTGGCCAACGCCTTCGCCGACGCCGACGGGTTCGTCGCCGCGTACACCTTCACCGACTCCGGTGTCTCCTTCCGCGGCGACCTCGTCCGCACCCCCGTGCGCCGCCGCGAACAGGCCGCGGGACGGTTGATCGGCGCCACCTTCAGCACACTCGCCGACCGGCGTCTGCCCACCCGGCTGTTCACCGGCCTGCGCGGGATGGTGGCCTCCTTCGCCCCTGGCATCCTTCCGCCGCAGGCGGGATGGGAGACGGTCAAGGACTCCCCCAACCACGTGCCCTGCGTGATCGGCGACCGGCTGCTGCTGCTCGGCGGGGCGGGGGCGCCCTTCGCTCTGGACCCGCGCACCCTCGCCCCACTGGGCCGGGACGACTTCGGCGGCGCGCTGCCGAAACGGCAGCTGTACCTCGTCGGGGAGAGCCACCTGGATCCGGGCAGCGGCGAGCGATGCTTCCTGGAGATCTGCACCTTCCCCACCGGCGTGCGGCTGTGGTCGGTCGGCCCGCACGGCACCGGCCGCGGTTCACGCCTGATCAAGCTGCCCCATGTTATCCGGCCCTGATCGGCGCCACCCTCGGCTTCACTGCGATGAACGACGTCTTCCGCTGGCGCCCGAAGGAGCCGACACGGTTCTGCGTCATCGACCGACGGACCTGGACCACCCGTACGTACGAGGCCCCCGCCTGCTACCCGGTCCACGTGGCCAACGCCTTCGACGACGGCGACGACGTCGTGCTGGACATGAACATCCACTCCGACGACTCCTGCATCCGCGGCTTCACGGCCTCCCTGCACCACAACTGGGGCCACCCGGGCTTCACCAACCGCCTGCACCGCGTCCGGCTGACCGCCGACGGCCGCTACAGCAGCCGGGAACTGGTCCCCTTCGACTGCGAGACGCCGTTTTCCAGCGACGCGCGCGAGGGCCTGCCGACCCGCTACGTCTACGCCTTCGCCACCGCGCGAAGCATCGCCGGCTCCAGCCGGGTCGTCAAGGCGGACACCGAGTTGGGCTCCTGGGACATCCACGACTACGGCGAGGGCCACGTGGTGTGCGAGCCGGTGTTCGTCCCCGACCCCCGCGGCACCCGGGAGGACTCGGGCTGGCTGCTGTGCCAGGTGTACGACGCGGGTCGGGACCGGACCTTCCTCAGCGTCCTGGACGCCGCCGAGTTCGGGAAGGAACACGCCCGGGTCACCCTGTCCCACCCGCTGCCCTACCTGCTGCACGGCAAGTTCGTCTGCACAGTGCCCCCGGCGCGCCTCGGCCCTGCCAGGGAGGGGAGCGAGCCCTCACGGTGAAGCGAGCCGAGCGGCACACGACGTCGACCGAAGAGGTATGGCCCACCACCTGCGACGCTCGAAGGGAACTCCCGGCCCGTGATCCCCCAGGCGCGCCGGCGGACCCGCAGCCGTCGGCGCAGGGGGGCGACTCCGAGAGGACGTCATGCCTACAGCCTGCCCTTTACGCGCGCGCTCTTCGACCGGGTGCCCGTCGACGACCGCGCCTACGACCGCGCCTGACAGGTCCGGGTGTCGGGTTGCGGTTCCGGCTGCCGCGCCGGCGCGGCCTTCGGTTCCCACAGTGTGGTGGTCCGTACGTAGCCGTGGACCACTGACGTCATCGCCAGAAGGAGAACTGGTCCAAACACCCACGGATATCGGGTCATCTCCATCGGCAGATAGCGATATGACACCAAGAGCGTGGCGAAGACCGTTGCGCCGTAAGCGACCAGCTGGATTCCTGATCGATCCCAGCCTCGGTCGATCGAGCGCAGAGCTGCCTCGATCGTGACCGCAAATACCACCCCGGCAACGAGATCCGCGCCGTAGTGGTAGCCGAATCCCAGTGTGGCGACGAGCGTGGCAATCAGCCAGAACGTACCCGCGAATTGCAGAATCCGCGGGCCCTTCCGGGAATGCATGAAGATCGCGGTTGCCCACGCTGTGTGCAGGCTGGGCATGCAGTTGCGTGGGGTGATCTCGTCGAATGGCATCTGGTGCGGGATCTTGATCGGCGACGCCGTGTCCGGCCAGAGGTTGGCCACCGCCCACTGCTCGGTGGACCTCGTTTCCGGCCACAGGTGGGCCGACGCCCAGTGCTCGGTGCCGGCGCCGTAGGCGTAGATCGGTCCCACCACCGGGAAGATCATGTAGATGACCGGCCCGAGAAGGCCGATCACCAGAAAGGTACGCACCAGGTGATGGCCCGGAAAGCGGCGCTCGACCGCCACGTTGCGCAACTGGTACAGCGCGACGACGACCGCGGCCACCGCAAGCTGAGCGTAGACGTAGTTGAGAGCATGGGCGCCGATCGGGCCGGTGGCCGTGAGGATCCGGCCCACCAGCCAGGACGGATCGCCCAGCGCGTGATCGGCGGTTGCCACGTACTGATCGAGCACCGCCGGGCGGGTCTTCGACGTGATCAGTAGCCAGGCATCGCCGGTCTTGCGGCCGGCCACCAGCAGCAGGGCCAGTCCGACGCCCTTCAGCATCAGGACACGTTCCCCGCCGGAGCGGCGCGTGACAGCGATGACCGCACAGCCCAATATCACCCACAGAGCGCCGTTGCCGAAGGGGTGGCCGTCGGTCACCTTGGCACCGACCGCCCACCGCACCAGCACGAAGGCGACATCGATGCCGATTGCGGCACCGGCCGCGATGAACCGTTGCCTCCGGGTGAGAACCACCATCATCAACGCCATACTGGCGTACAGCAGGAAACCTGATCTGGGCGGGAATATCACCTCGCGTGCCTGGCCGGTGATCGGCCCCGGCTGGTCGTAGCGACGCGCGACGATCTCCAGCGCGATGAGGAATCCGAGAACCGCCACACCCGCCGTGCCCCACAGTATCGCCCGTGGTTGACGCCACACGGAGAACGCAATTCTGCAGTTTATTCGCGAAAACAACCGTGCTATAGGTATCAATTCTTTGGCCGATTTGTTAGGCATTGGTTAAATTAGGTTACTTACGGTGCTGGATGGCATGGTTTTCCGGTGCAGGAAGGGCGATGGGGGCGTTCGTCGTGAGTTCGAAGATGCTATCGGAGCGGTGCAGGTGGGTTTCGCCCACCGGCCGGTGCTGGACTCTTTCGACGAGGGCCGGCGAGGTCCGTGGCATCGGCGCCGTCAGGGTCTCCATGGCGGAGTGCGGATGGGGCGAGGCGGAGTGCACGCCGCGCTCGCACGCGTGTCGGCATGCGGCTGGCGCCAGGGCGCGGTGCCCTGGCGCCGGTGGAGGAGGTACGTCCCGGCGGGGGCGAGTCAGTGAACAGGCTCGGGCGACGCGCCTTGCCCTTGTCCGCTCCGCACACGGGAATCCGTCATCGTCACTCGCGCGCAGACGTAGGAAAAGCCGCGGTGCTGCGACGTGGTGAACAGCCCGAAGAGCGAGACCACTGCCAGGACACCGGCCAAGCCGAACCGATCGAAGTGGTACAGGAGCAGCCAGCCGCCGATACCCGTCAGGCTGCGCACCAGTCTCGCCTTCACATCCGGTCGGCGGCCGTCAGCAGTGACCGCCTGCAACCGGACGATGCGCTGCCCGAGACCGGCCCCACTGCCTGCCAGGGGGAATCCGACCGCGAGCACGAACCACGTCAGCCAGAACCCGTAGAGCTGGACGGTTGAATAGTCGAAGAGAGCCGTGTACGGAGGACCATTACCCGCGGACAAACCCCCCTGCCAGATCCACAGCAGCACCGCAAAGGCGGCGACCGACGGCACATAGAGGAACCCGAAGGCCATCAGATCGCACACGCACGCCAGCAGCCGCCTGCGCCAGGTGACCGGGCGCGGCTCTCCCGGCTCGGCGTCGATCCGCTGACCTGGTACGGCATGCAGCAGCGGGGCGGCCAGCGCGCCGACCAAGCCTCCCAGGCCGTTCGCGAGCAGGTCGTCCACATCGAACAGCCGGTACGCGCACGGGTAGATGAACCAGTCCCCGGTCAGTTGTGTCACCTCGATCAGCAGTGACACGCCCAGGCCGATGGCCGCGGTGACCGGCACGCTGCGCCGGAACATGTGCCGGACCAACATGCCCAAGGGTATGAAAAGCGCCACGTTCAGCAGTACTTGCGTCAGCGCCGGGTTGTGCAGCGTTGCCGCAAGACCGTTGCCGGTGGCGGACTTTTGCATGTCGTGCAGAAAGTTGAACGGAATCAACTGCGGTCGGTGGATACCGATGACGGCACAGAAATTGGTCACCACGGGCGGGAACGGGGAGAACACGTAGAAGAACAGCGCCAGGCCGTAGCAAGGTCCGGTGAACGCCAACGCCGCGTTGCCCATGCCCAGTTCGCCACGTCGCCGGTACTGCACTGCGATATAGGGGACGAACAGCACGAAGGCGGCCACGAACATCAGCAGAGCGGCCCACATGGCCGGCTCCACTCTTGCACTCATGAGTGGATTCCTCTCAGCGCCGGATCCCTGGTCGGCATCGGCGCACGAAAAATGGATTACCGGGAGGGAAGCACGCCGACGACGATCAGCAGCGCGCAGATGCCGAGATTCAGCACCCGGTGCGAAAGGAAGATGGCCACGAATTAGCGGATCGTCGCGCTCGGCCAGAAGTAGCGGGCCGTCGGCGAGCCGATGACCTGTGCGTCGACCTTCTCCCTGCGCGCCATCTGCGCGGCGCGCAGGACGTGGAAATTGTTGGTCACCACCAGGGCCCGGTAGCCCGGTGTGCGGTCCTCCATCAGCGCCTTGCTGAAACGCAGGTTCTCCCGGGTCGTGCGGGACCGGTCCTCGACCAGGATCCGGTCGGCCGGTACGCCGCCTGCGATCAGGTGGTCGGCCATCGCCCGCGCTTCGGGGAGGTCCTCGTCCGGCCCCTGGCCACCGGACGTCAGCAGCATCGGGTCCCGGCCCTTGGCCCGTTCGGCGTCGAAGGCGGCGCGTCCCCGGTCCAGCCGGCCGGCCAGCAGCGGCGGGACCCTCGAGCCTCCGACCAGTCCCGAACCGAGCACGATGATGAAATCGACGGCACGCCGGTGCCGGATCCTGCCGTAGACGAAAGAGTAGAGCAGGAAGCACACGAAGAGCAGTGAGACATAACCGAGGACGCCAGTCGCCGTATTCATCACGACTTCCAGCAGCTTCCATTGGGTCTGGTAGGCGAGCGATTTCAGCACAATGAACAGGATGATGCCGACGCCTGCCGCCAGCGACAGGAGATTCGCCGGACGTCTGCCTTCACGGCGCATCATCGTCATTCCGTTGGCGATCAGGAAAACCGCGAGCACCAAAATCATCAGGGGAAGGAGAAAGAGAACCCCTATCAGGATCGCGGCCGCCGTCTCGGACACCGACGCCAGTTTGTCCAGCAGCGGCAAGGACAGGAAGAGTAGCGCGAAGAAGAGGTAGACGCCGTTGCGCACGAGTCTTCGGTCGTACAGGAAGCTGCAGGCGAACATCAGGAAGAAGGCGCATGCGGGAGAAAAGAGGACCAGTTCTACGGCGCGGGTGCCGTCACCGTCCTCCGCCACGACCTCGGCGGTCCCGTGGCTTCCCAGGATCATCCGCAGCCCCGTACCAGCGGCTCGTCGTCCAGCGGCACGACTCGGATCATGACGGGTACCTCGGCAGGCTCGCGGTGACCAGGAAGCCTCCCCCGGTAGGGGGCCTAAGGGTTGTCCCGTAACTGCTGGTCACGGGTGAGATGATCTTGATGTGACTGG
>CBFGQM010000137.1:0-12187 GCA_965650905.1 uncultured Streptomyces sp.
GTGCCAGCATGTCCCAGTTCACCGCCAGCACCGGCTTCACGATGGCGTCGACGCTCTGCCGGGTGATGTCGCCCTGGACGAGTTCGATGGCGGTCATGGCTGCCTCAGCCTCCGCCATACCGCCTTGGCCGCGTTGTGCCCCGACATGCCGTGCACGCCGGGCCCCGGCGGGGTGGCCGAGGAGCAGATGAACACAGCGGGATGCGGTGTGCTGTACGGGAACAGGGACAGCTTGGGCCGCAGCAGCAGCTGCAGTCCGGAGGCCGCGCCGCAGGCGATGTCGCCGCCCACGTAGTTGGCGTTGCCGGCGGCGATCTCGGGTGGGCCCGCCGTGGCGCGGGCCAGGACACGGTCCCCAAAGCCCGGCGCGAACCGCTCGAGCTGTCGCTCGATCCCGTCCGTGAGGTCCCCGGTCCAGCCGTTCGGCACATGTCCGTACACCCAGAAGACCTGCTTTCCGTCCGGTGCCCGGGACGGGTCGACGACGCTGGGCTGCACGGTGATCAGGAACGGTGTGTCGGGCGCCCGGCCTTCCCGCGACGCCGCGCGCAGGGCGGCAGCGATCTCGGCCCTGCTCGCCCCGAGCTGCACCGTCCCGGCGCGGCGCGCTTCCTCCGCGGTCCAGGGCACCGGTCCGTCCAGCGCGTAGTCGATCTTGAAGACGCTCGCCCCGTACCGGTAACCCTCGTAGTACCGCCCGAAGCCCGCGATCCGGCTGAGCGCGGTGGGCGAGGTGTCGAAGACGTACGCACGCGCGGGCGGCAGATCATCGAGGCGTTTGACCTCGTAGTCGGTGTGGACGGCGCCTCCGAGGTCCTTGAGATACGCGGTGAGCGCGTCGGAGATCGACTGCGAGCCGCCGCGCGCGACGGGCCAGCCGCCGGCGTGCGCGGCCAGCGCGAAGACGAGGCCGACGGCGCCGGTCGCGAAGCCGTTGAGCGGGGCGATGATGTGCGCGACCAGCCCGGCGAACAGCGCCTTGGCCCGCTCGTCGTGGAACCTGCGGGTCAGCCATGTCGAGGGCGGCAGGCCGACGAGGCCGAAGCGGGCGAGGGTGACCGGGTCGCGGGGCAGCGCGGTGAGCGGCAGGGACATGAAGTCCCGGGCGAGGGTGTCCCATGAGCGCAGGAAGGGCTCGACCAGTCTGCGGTACGCCCCGGCGTCGCGCGGCCCGAAGGAGGCGGCCGTCTCGGCCACGGACCGTGACAGCACGGCCGCCGTGCCGTCCGGGAAGGGGTGCGCCATGGGCAGTTCGGGGTGCAGCCAGTCCAGGCCGTACCGCCCCAGGGGCATCGCGTTGAACGCAGGTGAGTTGACGCCCAGCGCGTGCGCGGCCGAACACGGGTCGTGCCGGAAGCCGGGCAGCGTCAGCTCCTCGGTGCGGGCACCGCCGCCGACCGTGTCGCGCGCCTCGAAGACGGCCGTACTGAAGCCGCGGCGGGCCAGCTCCACGGCGGCGGTCAGTCCGTTCGGCCCCGCACCCACCACGACGGCATCGAGTATCGACGGCACCTTCGGACTCCTTCGTCAGCCGATGGCCACTCGGCATCAGGATAGGCGGAGCCACTGACAGCCGGGGGGCTCGGGTAGCCATTGGCGGATGAAGCGCCGGTTCCGGTTCCATGTGCCCGAGGAGGGCTGCTGGTGCCGGTTCGAGGTGGGCGAGGACGGACGGGGGCTGCGGCAGATCTTCTTCCAGGGGGAGGAGTCCGTTCCGGTCGTCGTCGCCGATCTCGCTCAGCTCTCCTTTCTGCGCTCGACGCACCCGTCCCAGGTCACGTTCCGGCCGACAGCATCCCCGCCACTCGGCGAGCGGGGGCCGCGTCGCGGGCCGCGGTGAACGGGAGGGCGTTGCCGCCGGTTATGCGGAACGGCTTGCCCGCGCGGGTCAGATGCCTGCCGCCCGCCTCCTCGACCAGGAGCAGGCCCGCCGCATGGTCCCAGGCGGCTTCCCAGGAGAACGCCGTGGCGTCCAACTCGCCCCGCGCCACGGTCAGATACTCGAGTCCGGCGGAGCCGCAGGGACGCGGCCGCACCCCCTCCGTACGCAGACCGAGCAGCGCGCGCTTCTGGTCGCCGGTCGTGAAGTCCGGGTGTGACGTGGCGACTTCGAGCGGGCGGTCCGGGTCGGGCGAACCGGACCGCAGCGGTACTCCGCCGAGGTATGCGCCCCCGCCGCGTATCGCCGTCGCGAACAGGTCGAGCGCCGGAGCGTACGTCCAGGACGCGAACACCTCACCGCCCAGCGCGAGCGCGACCAGTGTGCAGAAGCGCGGGTTGCCGTGCACGAACTGCCGAGTCCCGTCGACCGGGTCGACGATCCACACCGGCGCCTCGCCCCGTATCGCCTCGTACGTCGTCGGGTTGGCGTGCACGGCCTCCTCGCCGACCACGACCGAGCCGGGCAGCAGGGCCGCCAGGGCCGCCGTGAGGTGCGCCTCCGCCTTGCGGTCGGCGTCCGTCACGAGGTCGTGCGGGCCGGTCTTCTCCTCGACCTCGTGCGCGGCCAGCTGCCGGTAGCGCGGCATGATCTCGGCGGCGGCCGCCTTGCGGACCGCCTCCTCGACATCGGTCGCCCTGTGGGCGAGAAACTCTTCGATCATGCCTCCATGACAACACGCGCCACTGACAATCCCTACCCGGGTGGTGTACGACGGCCAAAACCGGCATGAACGCGGTGCCGCGGACCCCACTGCGGCGGCCCGTCGCAGGCCCGCCGCCGTACCGCTCGGGGCGCCTCGTAGTCGCGATCGACGGTGTCGGAATCCCGTGCATCACAGTTACCGCCCGCACACGACTCGAGTCGGCACTATCGCCTCACAGGGACTCATGTGACACTGGCGTACCGTCCGCGGTGCGGACCCCTCCCGCACCCGTCCCCCAGCGAGAAGTGCGCCGTGCGTTCTCTTCCTCTGCCGCTCGCCCTCACCGCCCGCCTGCTGCCGGTCGCCGTGCTGGCCTCGGCGGGCTGGGCGCTTTCGTCCGGCCCGTTCGCCGCGACTCCCACCGCGGAGCACAAGCCGAGCCCCTCCGAGTCCGCGCCGTCGACAGCGGCGACAACCCAGACGTACCGCGGTTCGCCCGCGCCCTGCGAAAGCATCACAAACAAGACGGTGACCGCGCTGGTACCGGGCGCCAAGACGGCCGGCAAGGAGATCCCGTCGACCGACGAGTCCGTGCGCCGCACCTGCTCCTGGAACGCCCTCAAGGGGTACGACTACCGCTGGCTCGACATCTCGTACGAGATCAAGAAATCCGACCAGGTCGCCGAGTCCGCCTACAGCAAGCGGATCGTGAAGGAGAGCGGTGGAGGCGTGGTCCCCGGTCTCGGCGACGCCGCCTACTCCGTCGTGAATCTCACCACCGAGGACAAGCAGCAGACACGCGAAGGCATGGTGATCGTCCGCGCGTCCAACGCGCTGGTGGTCGTCACGTACAACGGCAGTGACTTCGAGACGAAGAAGGCGCCCAGTACGGACGCGATCAACAAGGGCGCCATCAAGGCCGCCAGGGAGGGGCTGGCCGCCCTGGAGAAGGCTCAGTAGCTGTTCAAGGCCGACATCAAGGCCGTCGACAAAATCGCCGAGGCCCGCAGGCAGCGCAACACCGCGACCTCCGAGGCGCAGGGCAAGACCAAGGCGGCCCTCGAGCACGCGCCCGCCGAGCCGCCGCCGCTGGACCGCCTGGGCCACGACTTCGTCGACGGCGGCCGCCCGGCCGAACCGGGACTCAGCCGACTCTCCCCGAGGCCCTGGCCGCATCCCGGTCGGCATGTATGCGAAGTGAACTGCGCGCCAATTCCCTGTGAGCAACCGTGATTTGATGGTGACTCGGGGGTGGGCCACAAGGTAATGTTCAGGCAAAGAGGCGCCCGCGGCGGTCAAGGGAGCCACGGCTCGACCATGCTTGAAGGAGGCAATGGTGTTCGATCTGCGGACCGAGGCTGATATGAGGCTGTACTCGGAGAAGACGGCCAAGGAACTCGCGCTGAAGAAGCAGCGGGAAGAGGGCGTAGAGTCCGAAGAGCCGACGATCGCGGAGACGTCGACCGCCATTGCGGCGGAGCCGGTCGACTGACATCCGACCAGCAGTACGGTGACGGTCCGTCGGATGCTCCGGCGGGCCGTTTCGGCTTCCCGGGAAGCGGTCGAGGAGGGCGCGGTGGACTGCGGGCGTGGTGCTGGCGGATGCTTGCCTCTCCTTGCCGCCACAGCCGGTCCTGAGCGCATCACCGAACGCGTGCGGGACCGCCTGGCCCGAACCCCGGCCCAGTCGGCCGCCACCGCCCTGGGCCACGTAGCCACCGAGATCGCCCTGCTTCGCGAAGAACACCGCGCCGAAGCACGGATCTGGCTCGCGTTCGTCGCCCAGGCGGCCGTCAGCGAGCCGCTCGCCGGCCCGCTGAGAACCAGCTACGCGGCCCTCCAGGACCTCCTCGCCCGCCTCATCACGGAGGCCGCCGAGAGCGTCCCGGCCGACGAAGGAGTTGCGCCGCCCGACCCACAGCGCGAGGCTCGCACCCTGCTCGCCCTCGCCGACGGCCTCACCAGCCATGTGCTCATAGGCCACCTGACCGCAGACGAGGCTGAGGAGGTTCTGCACGCGCATGTGGTCGGCCTCGGGGAACGCCTCCACACCACCCGCGTCCGAAAGGCTGTCTGACCCGCTGGCGCTACACCTACGACCCACTGGGCTGCGTCAGCCGCCCACGGCCGGGATCACCGTCGACCCGTACGCGTCGATCACGGCCTCCTGCGCGTCGTGCATGTCGTACACGGCGAACTGGTCGACGCCCAGCTCACGCAGCGCGTTCAGTTTCTCGATGTGCTTCTCGGCCGGGCCGATCAGGCAGAACCGGTCGACGATCTCGTCGGGCACGAACGCGGTGTCGGGGTTGCCGCTGCGCCCGTGGTGCGCGTAGTCGTAACCCTCGCGTGTCTTGACGTAGTCGGTGAGCTCGTCGGGGACGGCGGCTGAGTGCTCGCCGTACTTGGAGACGAGATCGGCGACGTGGTTGCCGACCATCCCGCCGAACCAGCGGCACTGCTCGCGGGCGTGGGCGAGCGCCTCGGGCGAGTCGTCCTCGGTGATGTACGCGGGCGCGGCCACGCAGACCTTGACGTCGGACGGGTCACGCCCGGCCGCCACCGCCGCGCCCTTGACCGCCTTGACCATGTACTCGGTCAGATACAGGTCGGCGAGCTGGAGGATGAATCCGTCCGCCTCCTCCCCGGTCATCTTCAGGGCCTTCGGGCCGTACGCGGCCATCCAGACGGGGAGTTCGGCGCCGGGCTTCACCCAGGGGATCCTGATGACGGTTCCGCCGAGGTCGGCCTCGTCGCCCCGGCCGAGGGCGCGGATGACCTTCATGGCCTCACTGACGCGAGCGAGCGTGTTGGGCTTGCGGCCGGCGACCCGCATCGCGGAGTCGCCGCGGCCGATACCGCAGATCGTGCGGTTGCCGAACATGTCGTTGAGCGTGGCGAACGTGGAGGCGGTGACCTCCCAGGTACGGGTGCCCGGGTTGGTGACCATCGAGCCGACCGTCATCTTCTGGGTGTTCGCGAGGATCTGGCTGTAGATCACAAACGGTTCCTGCCACAGCACCGCGGAGTCGAAGGTCCAGCCGTAGCGGAAGCCGTTGCGCTCGGCCCGCTTCATCAGGCTGATGACGCGCGAGGCCGGCGGGTCGGTCTGCAGGACGAGTCCGAAGTCCATGTCGCCACTCCTAGTTCAGGTACTGACAGGTGGAGCGGGGGGTATAGGCGCCGTGCCCGGCGCGCCCGGTGAACTCCCGCTGGGTGATGATGAGTTCGCCCCGCGAGAGGACCGTCTCGACACGACCGGTGACGCTCTTGCCCTCGTAGGCCGAGTAGTCGACGTTCATGTGGTGCTCTGAAGCGGAGATCACCTGCTCGGCGTGCGGGTCGTAGATGACGACGTCGGCGTCGGCGCCCGGCGCGATGGTGCCCTTCTTCGGGTACAGACCGAACATCCGGGCCGGAGTGGCGCAGGCGATCTCGATCCAGCGGCGGTGCGTGATGTGACCGTCGACGACGGCCTGGTGGAGCAGGTCCATGCGGTTCTCGACACCCGGCAGACCGTTGGGGATCTTGGAGAAGTCGTCGCGCCCGAGCTCCTTCTGGCCTACGAAGCAGAAGGGGCAGTGATCCGTGGACACCACCTGGAGATCGTTCGTCCGCAGGCCCTTCCAGAGCGCGGCCTGGTGTTCGCGGGGCCTCAGGGGCGTACTGCACACGTACTTGGCGCCCTCGAAGTCCGGCTCGGCCAGGTTGTCGGTGGACAGGAACAGATACTGCGGGCAGGTCTCGCCGAAGACGTTCAGGCCCTCGTCGCGCGCCCGTGCCAGCTCGGCGACCGCCTCCTGCGCCGAGACGTGCACGACGTAGAGCGGGGCGCCGGCGACCTGGGCGAGCTTGATGGCGCGGTGCGTGGCCTCGGCTTCGAGGAGCGCCTTGCGCACCTCCCCGTGGTACCGCGGATCCGTCTCCCCACGTGCCAGCGCCTGCTCGACGAGCACGTCGATCGCGATGCCGTTCTCGGCATGCATCATGATCAGGCCGCCGTTCTCGGCGGAGCGCTGCATGGCGCGCAGGATCTGGCCGTCGTCGCTGTAGAAGACGCCGGGGTAGGCCATGAACTGCTTGAAGGAGGTGACCCCCTCCTCCACCAGCAGGTCCATCTCCTTGAGCGTCTCCTGGTTCACATCGGAGACGATCATGTGGAAACCGTAGTCGATGGCGCACTTGCCGTCGGCCTTGGCGTTCCAGGCGTAGAGGCCCTCGCGCAGCGAGTGGCCCACGCTCTGCACCGCGAAGTCGACGATCGTCGTCGTGCCGCCCCAGGCCGCGGCCCGGGTGCCCGTCTCGAAGGAGTCGGAGGCGAAGGTGCCGCCGAAGGGCAGCTCCATGTGCGTATGGGCGTCGACTCCGCCCGGAATCACGTACTTTCCGGTGGCATCGATGGTCCGCTCCGCCGTCCAGGCCTCGGCGGCGGGGGTGCCGCTCGCGGCGAGGGCGGCGATCCTGCCGTCCTCTATCAGGACGTCGGCGTGGATCTCGTCGGACGCGGTGATGACGAGACCACCGCGGATGACGGTACGGCTGCTCATGCTGCCACTCCTACCGTGGTCGGCACTGGTGTCTTGCAGGTCGGTGGGCGCCGCCGGTCCGAAACCCCGGTGAGCCGGACCCTCGTTTCCCCGGCCGGGGAAACGAGGGTCCCTGGAGTACGAGGTCCCAAGGCAGTCGTCGGGCCCGGGTTTCCCACGCCCACGCGGTGGGTGGCGCCCACGAAGTACTCGTCGGCGACGGCCGCGGCCGGGTGGCTGCTCCAGCTGCCACAGGTGGCCGGACAACCCATGCGAGGTCTCGGACTCCCCTGCTCAGGTCTTACGGGGTGCGCCGCAGAGCGCTCTCAAGGATCGCGGCGCCCTCTTCCGCCTCCGCGACGGTGAGCGACAGCGGCGGGGCGATGCGCAGCACGCTGGTGTTGTGACCGCCGCCCTTGCCGAGCAGCAGGCCTTCCTCACGGGCCGCTTCGAGCACGGCTGCGGCCGCGTCCGGGTCGGCCTCGTCAGTGCCGGGCTTCACCAGCTCGATGCCGATCATGAGCCCACGGCCACGCACCTCTCGTACGCCCTCAAGCTGCGCGGCGATGGCCCGCAGCCGCTCGATGAGCAGTCCGCCGACGCGGCGGGCGTTGCCTTGGAGATCGTGTTCGAGGAGATAGGTGAGGTTGGCGTTCCCGGCCGCCATCGTGACCGGCGAGCCACCGAAGGTGGAAATGGAATGGGAATCAAGGCAGTTCATGATTTCTGCGCGGGCGACGACACCACCGATCGACATGCCGTTCCCGATGCCCTTGGCGAACGTCAGCATGTCGGGCGGACCGTTCTGGCCGTGAGCCTGCCAGCCCCAGAAGTGGTCACCGGTCCTGCCCCAGCCTGTCTGCACCTCGTCGGCGATCCACAGAATGCCGCGCTCTCGCAGGACCTCGCGGAAGGCCGCGTACAGGCCGTCCGGCGGTGCGGTGAAGCCACCGACGCCCTGGATGGGCTCGGCGATCAGAGCAGCCGGCGCGCGGACATGGCCGAGCAGGTCCTTCAGGTCGGCGACGCAGGCAGCGATGAACTCGATGTCACCCAGCTCCGCGTACGGACCGCGAGTACGGACGCCCCCGTGGACGTAAAGCGTCTGGAGCGGCGAAAGCGAGGTCGGCGACCAGCCCTTGTTGCCGGTGATGCCGACCGTGCTGAACGAACGGCCGTGGTAGCTGTTGCGCATCGCCAGGATCTGGTTGCTCCGCCGGTACGCCGTGGCCAGCAGCAGGGCCGTGTCATTGGCCTCCGTGCCCGAGGTGGTGAAGAAGACACGGGCGTCCGGGATGCCGGAAAGCTGGGCGATCCGCTCGGCGAGTTCGACCATCGGCCGGTTGAGGTAGAGCGTGGACGAGTGGATGATCCGCCCGGCCTGCTCGCCGACGGCCTTCGTCACCTCGGGCAGGGCGTGCGCGGTCATGGTGGTCAAAATCCCGCCGAAGAAGTCGAGGTACTTCTTCCCCGCGGCGTCCCAGACGTGGCGGCCCTCGCCGTGCGTGAGCTCGATGGGGTCGGCGTAGTAGAGGGCGAGCCAGTCGGGCAGCACCGCCCTGTGGCGCCCGTACAGATCACTCATGGCCGCACCAGCCCTTCGTAAGCGTCGGGCCGCCGGTCCCGGTAGAAGGCCCACTGTTGCCGTACTTCCTCAAGGAGATCGAAGTCGAGATCACGCACGACGAGTTCCTCGGCCTTGTCGCTCGCGGTCTCGCCGACGAACTGCCCCCGGGGATCAACGAAGTAACTCGTCCCGTAGAAGTCGTTGTCGCCGTACTCCTCCTGGCCGACGCGGTTGATCGCGGCGACGAAGTACTCGTTGGCGACGGCCGCGGCGGGCTGTTCCAGCTGCCAGAGGTAGGCGGACAGACCACGCGAGGTGGCGGACGGATTGTAGACGAGCTGGGCGCCGTTGAGCCCCAACTGCCGCCAGCCCTCCGGGAAGTGCCGGTCGTAGCAGATATAGACGCCGACCTTGCCCACGGCGGTGTCGAAGACGGGCCAGCCCAGGTTCCCCGGTTTGAAGTAGTACTTCTCCCAGAATCCCTTGACCTGGGGAATGTGGTGCTTGCGGTACTTGCCGAGGTACCTGCCGTCGGCGTCGATCACGGCCGCGGTGTTGAAGTAGAAGCCGGACTGCTCGACCTCGAAGACCGGGACGACGACGACCATGCCGGTCTCGCGCGCGAGCTCCCGCATACGCGTCACGGTCGGCCCGTCGGGCACGGGCTCGGCCCAGCGGTAGTGCTCCGGCTCCTGGACCTGGCAGAAGTAGGGCGCGTTGAAGACTTCCTGGAATCCGATGGCCTTCGCGCCCTGCCGGGCCGCTTCGCGGGCGTGCTCCTCGTGCTTGGCGACCATGGATTCGGTGTCGCCGGACCAGGTTGCCTGGACCAGAGCGGCACGTACGACATTGGCCATGAGCTGCTCCTTCGACGGGTGCCAGAGAGCCTCTACGCCCGTAGACGCGGAACGTAGAGCCCCGAAAGTAAGCCTCCCCGCCGACCTGGGCAAGACCATCGCCGTCAACCAGCGGAGTCGATCATGTTTCGCATTTTCCCCACCCCCACTCCTTCCCGAAACCGGGACTGCGCACCCCGGCCGCGGGCCGCCCGTGCCGGTCGCGCCCACGCGGCGGCCCGTGCCGCGCGAGCGGCGGGAGGTCGGGACCCTCCGGCCCATGCGGCCTCAGGTGTAACCGGGCCTTCTCCGGGCACTCGCGTGCGGACCGGCACCGTCGATGAATGAGCGCGTCCCGTGCCCGGCCCGGCGCCGACCGGGTCGGTCCGGTCCGGGACGTCGGATCGGATGGCCATGACCAGCGGGTTCACGGGTCCGCAGGGCTACGGCTCGGACCCCTTCGAAGAGTTCTTCGCACGCTTCTTCGGTAGCGGGCCGCGACCCGGCCCCCGGCACATCGACATCGGGCGGCTGATGAGTCGGCCCGCCCGGCAGCTGGTCGCCACCGCCGCGACGTACGCCACCGAACACGGCAGCACCGACCTCGACACCCAGCACCTGCTGCGCGCCGCGCTCGCCATCGAGCCGACCCGGAGCCTGCTGGCCCGCGCCGGTGCCGATCCCGACGCGCTGGCCACCGAGATCGACGAGCGAGTGGGCCCCGCCGACAGCAGGCCCGACGACCGGTCCGAGGACCGGCCGCACACGCCTCTCGCCGTGACCCCCGCGGTCAAGCGCGCCCTCCTGGACGCCCATGCCCTGGCCCGAGCCGAAGGCGTCGGCTACATCGGCCCCGAGCACGTCCTCAGCGCGCTGGCCGCGAACCCCGACTCCGCCGCCGGACACATCCTCAACGCCGCCCGGTTCACCCCCTCCCCCCGGCCGCCCGAGGTCCCGGACGCGGCGGTGGGCGCCCCGGCGCACCCCGAGCGACCGCACACGTCGCCCACCCCGACCCTGGACAAGTACGGCCGGGATCTCACCGAACTCGCACGGCAGGACCGTATCGACCCGGTCATCGGCCGCGAGGAGGAAATCGAGCAGACCGTCGAGGTGCTGTCCCGGCGCGGCAAGAACAATCCGGTCCTGATCGGCGACGCGGGAGTGGGCAAGACCGCCGTCGTGGAGGGCCTCGCCCAGCGCATCGCGGACGGCGACGTGCCCGACATCCTCGCCCGTCGCCGGGTCGTCGCACTCGACCTGTCCGCAGTGGTGGCCGGGACGCGCTACCGCGGTGACTTCGAGGAGCGGCTGACCAACATCGTCGAGGAGATCCGTACGCACTCCGACGAACTGATCGTCTTCATCGACGAGCTGCACACCGTCGTCGGCGCCGGGGGCGGCGGCGAGGGCGGGATGGACGCGGGCAACATCCTCAAACCGGCCCTGGCCCGCGGTGAGCTGCACGTCGTGGGCGCCACGACACTGGAGGAGTACCGCCGCATCGAGAAGGACGCGGCCCTGGCGCGCCGGTTCCAGCCGGTCCTCGTCCCCGAGCCCTCCACCCCCAACGCACTGGAGATCCTGCGCGGTCTGTGCGACCGCTACGAGGCCCACCACCAGGTCCGCTACACCGACGAGGCGCTCGTGGCCGCGGTGGAACTGTCCGACCGCTATCTCACGGACCGCTATCTGCCGGACAAGGCCATCGACCTGATGGACCAGGCCGGCGCTCGCGTGCGGCTGGGCGCCCGGGCGATGGGCACCGACCTACGGGCCCTGGAGCGCGAGGTCGAGCAGCTCACGCGCGACAAGGACCAGGCGGTGGCCGGCGAACAGTACGAGCAGGCCACGCAGTTGCGCGACCGTATCGGCGAACTCAAGGCGAAGATCGGCGCGGGGCGCGACGGGGAGGCCGACGAGGGGCGACACCTCGAGGTCACCGCCGAGTCCGTCGCCGAGGTGGTCTCCCGGCAGACCGGCATCCCGGTCAGCAGTCTCACCGCGGAGGAGAAGGACCGGCTGCTCGGTCTGGAGGAGCACCTGCATCAGCGGGTCATCGGACAGGACGAGGCGGTCAGCGTCGTGTCCGACGCGGTCCTGCGCTCCCGGGCCGGCCTCGCCAGCCCCGACCGGCCGATCGGCAGCTTCCTCTTCCTGGGCCCGACCGGGGTCGGCAAGACCGAGCTGGCCCGCGCTCTGGCGCAGGCCCTGTTCGGCAGCGAGGAGCGGATGGTGCGCCTGGACATGAGCGAGTACCAGGAACGGCACACGGTCAGCCGTCTCGTGGGCGCCCCGCCCGGCTACGTCGGCCACGAGGAGGCCGGCCAACTCACCGAGACCGTACGCCGGCACCCGTACTCGCTGCTGCTGCTCGACGAGGTGGAGAAGGCCCACCCCGACGTGTTCAACATCCTCCTCCAGGTCCTCGACGACGGCCGGCTCACCGACTCCCAGGGCCGCACGGTGGACTTCTCCAACACCGTGATCGTGATGACCAGCAACCTCGGCTCGGAGGCGATCACCCGCCGCGGCGCCGGCCTGGGATTCGCCGCACGCGACGCCGAGGCCGACGAACAGGCCCGCCGCGAACAGATCCTGCGCCCGCTGCGCCAGCACTTCCGCCCGGAGTTCCTCAACCGGATCGACGAGATCGTCGTCTTCCGGCAGCTC
>CBFGQM010000138.1:0-12157 GCA_965650905.1 uncultured Streptomyces sp.
CTGGCCGGATTTCATGCCGCCTGGGAGTTCGAGTCCGACTCCGTGCTCATCCGCTTCGAACGGGGAATTCGTACACCGAAGCTCTTCCAGGCACTCGGCGAGCGCCGCATTCCCCTCGAGGCGATCGCGGCAGTGACGCTCTCCCGGGCAAGCGCGGGACGGTCGTTCTGCGCGTCGAACCGCGACCGGGCGCGGATCCTCTGATGGAGGCGGCCGCGGGACAGCTCAAGGAAGCGTGCGATCCCTACCGTCTCGTGCTCCCCGGCGAGTGCGAGACTCTCGCCGAGTACTACGCGGACGAGCTGAGAGCCCGGCTTGTCCGCGACGGGACACTCTGGTTTCGCGAACAGGGCGCCGCCCAGGCCGACCCCAACGCCTTGGCCGAGGCCGAGCCGCTGTACACGTCCCTGGGCTTCGTACGCGAACCGGACCCCTCGATGCGGCTGACACTGTGAGCCGCTTAGGCTCATTCCCATGTCCTTGCCCATGTCCTTGCAGAGTCTGGCGCTGATCGAGCACTGGCCCGTCCCCACCGCCGCCGCGGCGGTCGTACGCGCGGACGGCACACTGCTCGGGGCGCACGGGCCCACCGGGCAGCGGTTCGCGCTCGCCTCGGTCACCAAGCCGCTCGCGGCGTACGCGGTGCTGGTCGCGTACGAGGAGGGCGCGATCGACCTCGACGAGCCGGCCGGGCCAGAGGGCTCGACCGTCCGGCATCTCCTCGCGCACACCAGCGGGCTGGCCTTCGGCGAGCACCGGGTGACGGCGGCACCCGGGCCGCGGCGGCTGTACTCCAACGCCGGCTTCGAGCAGCTCGGGGACCATGTGGCGAAGGCGACGGAGATTCCGTTCGCGGAGTATCTGCGGCAGGCGGTGCTCGAACCGCTCGGGATGACGGGGACGACGCTGGACGGCTCCCCAGCCAAGGACGGTGTCTCGACGGTCGACGACCTGGTCCGCTTCGCGGCGGAGGTGCAGGCGCCTCGGCTGCTCGATCCCCGGACGGTCGCGCAAGCCGCGACGGTGCAGTACCCGGGGACAAAGGGTGTCCTGCCGGGGTACGGCCACCAGAACCCCAACGACTGGGGGCTCGGCTTCGAGATCCGCGACGCCAAGTCGCCCCACTGGACGGGCGCTTCGTCCTCGCCTCGCACCTTCGGTCACTTCGGGCAGTCCGGTACGTTCCTGTGGATCGACCCGGTCGCGGGGGTCGCGTGTGCGGCCCTCACCGACCGGGCGTTCGGGCCGTGGGCGGTTGAGACGTGGCCCTCTTTCACGGACTCGGTGCTCGCGGAGTTGCACACCTGAGCTGTCGGACTTCCTCCCAGCTACCCCAGCATCTCCCACAGCAGCAGCTCCACCGCAGTTCCCGCCACCGCCTCCAAGTCCTTCGCGTGCGTGACGCGAGCCGCGTCCCCCGGCCCCAACTCCTCGCCGCCCAACCGCACTTCGCCGCGCACGACATGGACGTACACGAGGGAGCCGTCGGGCACCGCCGTCCGCTCCCCCGCCCCCAGCCGCCGCACATGCAGCATCGCCCCCGCCTCCGGAACCGCGTACGGCGTGGAGTCCGCGATGCCGTGGACGATCTCGTAGGCGGGGTCGCCGCCCGGTTGCAAGGGGGCCAGCCACATCTGGACGAAGACCAGCGGCTCCAAGCCGTCGTTTCGTTCTACATGGCGGACGCCGCCCGCCGAGCTGAGCCGCTGGACGTCCCCGGGGCGCACCACCGACTCGTGGCCCGCCGAGTCGCGGTGCGTCAGCTCGCCCGAGACGACCCAGGTCACGATCTCGGTGTGGCTGTGCGGATGCTCGTCGAAGCCGGCGCCGGGCGCGAGCCGCTCCTCGTTGCAGGCGATGACCGCGCCGAAGCGCAGGTTGTCCGGGTCGTAGTGGGGCCCGAAGGAGAAGGCGTGCAGGGAGGAGATTCCGGTCTGCGGGTCCCCTCCGCGGTAGCGCTCGTCAGCGCGCCGTACGTCCATCACAGAGCCCACGTTAGACCCGCGGTCCCCCCACCTGAGACCCGCCGCCGCACACTCCCGTCCGGATAAGGCAGTCTGGTCCCGTGCCCGAACCCGAAGCCAGCAACACCAAAACCGCAGCGCACACCGTCCACGCGCACTCCGCGACTCTGAAGCGGCTGGAGCAGTCCTCCGGAAGCCTTGCCGCACAAGCCATCGCGCGCATGGACGAGACGCTGCCGTGGTACCGGGCGATGCCCCCGGAGAACCGTTCCTGGATTGGGCTCGTCGCCCAGGCCGGTATCGCCGCTTTCACCGAGTGGTTCCGGCATCCCGACGCGCCTCAGGCCATCTCGACGGATGTGTTCGGCACCGCCCCGCGCGAGCTGACCAGGGCGATCACCCTGCGTCAGACCGTGGAGATGGTGCGGACGACGATCGAGGTGATGGAGAGTGCGATCGATGAGGTCGCGGCTCCCGGCGACGAGTCCGTCCTGCGCGAGGCCCTGCTCGTCTACGCCCGCGAGATCGCCTTCGCCACCGCCCAGGTGTACGCACAGGCCGCCGAGGCACGCGGTGCCTGGGACGCGCGGCTCGAGTCGTTGGTCGTGAACGCCGTCCTGTCAGGTGAGGCTGACGAAGGGGCCGTGTCGCGGGCCGCCGCCCTCGGATGGAACTCACCGGAACATGTGTGCGTGGTGCTGGGCACGGCCCCCGACGGTGACAGCGAGCTGACCGTCGAGGCCATCCGCAGGGCCGCCCGGCACGCCAAACTCCAGGTGCTGACGGGTGTGCTCGGCGACCGGCTGGTCGTCATCGCCGGTGGCAGTGACAATCCGCTGGCGGTCGCCAAGTCGCTGATCGGGCCGTACGCCGCCGGGCCCGTAGTGGCGGGGCCGATCGTGCCCGACCTGCTCGCCGCGACCCGGTCCGCGCAGGCCGCCGCCGCCGGGCTGAAGGCCTGTTTCGCCTGGCAGGACGCCCCACGGCCGGTACTCGCGGACGATCTGCTGCCGGAGCGCGCGATCGCCGGCGATCCCTCGGCGCGCGAACAGCTGGTGGAGGAGATCTACAGACCACTGGAGGAGGCCGGGTCCGCACTCCTGGAGACCCTGAGCGTCTATCTGGAACAGGCGAGCAGTCTCGAGGGCGCCGCCCGGATGCTCTTCGTTCACCCCAACACCGTGCGCTACCGCCTTCGACGTGTGACTGACGTCACCGGTTGGTCACCTTCCGATGTACGATCCGCTTTCACACTGCGGATCGCACTGATCCTGGGACGTCTGGCCGATGGAGATCCGCAACTCTAGGCTTTGTCGGACCCCTACAATTCCCCTTCCTGTTCTTCGTCCCTGTCCCCACGGGCGGCGGTGGCCGTCCACAAGAGAGAGTGTGAGAGTGCTCGTACTCGTCGCTCCCGGCCAGGGCGCCCAAACGCCCGGCTTCCTGACTCCTTGGCTCGAACTCCCCGGAGCCGCCGACCGTCTCGCCGCGTGGTCGGACGCCATAGGAATCGACCTTGCCCATTACGGCACGCAGGCCGACGCGGACGCGATCCGTGACACGGCGGTGGCGCAGCCGCTCCTGGTCGCGGCCGGCATCCTGTCCGCGTCCGCGCTGGGCGAGGTAGCACCGGGTGCCGTCGCCGGCCACAGCGTCGGCGAGATCACCGCCGCGGCCTTCGCGGGCGTCCTCGACGACACGGTTGCTCTCGAACTCGTCCGCAAGCGGGGCCTGGCCATGGCCGAGGCGGCAGCCGTGATGCGGACCGGTATGTCGGCGCTGCTCGGCGGTGACCCGGAGACGACGATTCCTCATCTGGAGAAGCTCGGCCTGACTCCGGCGAACGTGAACGGCGCGGGTCAGATCGTGGCCGCCGGCACCCTGGAGGAACTGGCCGCTCTGGAGGCCGAGAAGCCCGAGGGCGTACGACGTGTCGTCGCCCTCAAGGTCGCTGGCGCGTTCCACACACACCACATGGCCCCCGCGGTCGAGGCCCTTCAACGGGCCGCCGCCGCCCTGACGCCGGCCGACCCGCAGGTCAGGTACGTCTCGAACAAGGACGGCCAGTTGCTCGCGACGGGCGCCGAGGTGCTGTCGCGGCTGGTCGGCCAGGTCGCCAACCCGGTCCGCTGGGACCTGTGCATGGAGACCTTCAAGGAGCTCGGTGTGACCGCGCTCGTCGAGGTGTGCCCGGGCGGCACGCTGACCGGTCTCGCCAAGCGCGCGCTGCCCGGTGTACGAGCGCTTGCTCTGAAGACGCCCGACGACCTCGAGGCGGCTCGCGAGCTCATCGCCGAGCACGCCTCCGCCTGAAGCGCGTAAGGAGCCGACAGAGCATGTCGAAGATCAGGCCCAGCAAGGGCGCCCCGTACGCACGGATCATGGGCGTGGGCGGCTACCGTCCGATCCGGATCGTGCCGAACGAGGTGATCCTCGAGACGATCGACTCGTCCGACGAGTGGATCCGCTCACGCTCCGGAATCGAGACCCGCCACTGGGCCTCCGACAAGGAGACCGTCGCCGCGATGTCGATCGAGGCGTCCGGCAAGGCGATCGCCGATGCCGGGATCACGGCCGGGCAGATCGGCGCCGTGGTCGTCTCCACCGTCTCGTACTTCAGCCAGACTCCGGCCGTCGCCACCGAGATCGCCGACAAACTCGGCACCGACAAGGCCGCCGCCTTCGACATCTCGGCGGGCTGCGCGGGCTTCGGCTACGGCCTCACGCTCGCCAAGGGCATGGTCGTCGAGGGTTCGGCCCCGTACGTACTCGTCATCGGCGTGGAGCGCCTGTCCGACCTGACCGACCTGGAGGACCGCGCGACGGCCTTCCTGTTCGGTGACGGCGCGGGCGCGGTCGTCGTCGGCCCCTCCCAGGAGCCGCACATCGGTCCGACCGTCTGGGGCTCCGAGGGCGACAAGGCCGACACGATCAAGCAGACCGTGCCGTGGAACGAGTACCTCCCCCACTCTCGACTCCGCTCGAGCGGGGGGACCCCCACCGGCGACGTCGCCGAGCTCCCGCTGGACAGCGAGGGCAATGTCAAGTTCCCTGCGATCACGCAGGAGGGCCAGGCGGTGTTCCGCTGGGCCGTGTTCGAGATGGCGAAGGTCGCTCAGCAGGCGCTGGACGCGGCCGGAATCACCGCGAACGACCTGGACGTCTTCATTCCCCACCAGGCCAACGAGCGGATCATCGACTCGATGGTGAAGACACTGAAACTGCCGGAGCACGTCACGGTCGCCCGCGACGTGCGCACCACCGGCAACACCTCGGCCGCCTCGATCCCGCTCGCTATGGAGCGGCTCCTGGCGACCGGCGAGGCGAAGAGCGGCGACACCGCGCTCGTCATCGGCTTCGGGGCGGGTCTCGTGTACGCCGCGACGGTCGTTACCCTCCCCTAGGCACCCCGTGCCGGATCTTCGGATCCGGTACGGGGACATGCAACACCTGCCGCTGACGCGGCGGGCGCCACACCCTCTGGACATCTACGAAGGAGCGCCTCACATGGCCGCCACGCAGGAAGAGATCGTCGCCGGTCTCGCCGACATCGTGAACGAGATCGCCGGGATCCCCACCGAGGACGTCCAGCTGGACAAGTCCTTCACCGACGACCTGGACGTCGACTCGCTGTCCATGGTCGAGGTCGTCGTCGCCGCCGAAGAGCGCTTCGACGTCAAGATCCCGGACGACGACGTCAAGAACCTCAAGACGGTCGGCGACGCGACCGAGTACATCCTCAAGCACCAGGGCTGAGCGACCGCTCGGCCCGGGCGCTGCAGTCCCCGCCACCCGGCGGTGGCGCCGTTTCGTCCCCGCTTACGCGGGGTTGTCCTCCTCGTATCCGTTGGAGAAAGAATTCCCGTGAGCTCGACCAATCGCACCGTGGTCGTCACCGGTATCGGCGCAACCACACCGCTGGGTGGCGACGTAGCCTCTACCTGGGAGGGCCTGGTCGCCGGACGTTCCGGTGTCCGCCCTCTGGAGCAGGAATGGGCCGCCGAGCAGGCGGTCCGTATCGCGGCGCAGATCGCCGTGGAGCCGGGCGAGGTCATCCCCCGCCCGCAGGCCCGCCGCCTGGACCGCTCGGCGCAGTTCGCGCTGATCGCGGCCAAGGAGGCCTGGGCCGACGCCGGTTACACCGACAAGGCGGGCGCCGCGACAGCGGACGCCGCCGCGTCGGGCGCCGACGTCGACCCCAACCGGCTGGGCGCGGTCATCGCCTCCGGTATCGGCGGCGTCACCACCCTGCTCGACCAGTACGACGTGCTGAAGGAGAAGGGCGTACGCCGTGTCTCCCCGCACACCGTGCCGATGCTGATGCCGAACGGCCCGTCCGCCAACGTGGGTCTCCTGGTGGGCGCCCGCGCCGGCGTGCACACCCCGGTCTCCGCCTGCGCGTCGGGCGCCGAGGCCATCGGCTACGCGATCGAGATGATCCGCACGGGCCGCGCCGACGTCGTCGTCGCCGGTGGCACGGAGGCGGCCATCCACCCACTGCCCATCGCCGCGTTCGGCAACATGATGGCGATGTCCAAGAACAACGACGACCCGCAGGGCGCCTCGCGCCCCTACGACACCGCGCGCGACGGCTTCGTCCTCGGCGAGGGCGCCGGCGTCATCGTCCTGGAGTCGGCCGAGCACGCCGCCAGGCGCGGTGCCCGCGTCTACGCGGAGGCTGTCGGCCAAGGTATCTCCGCCGACGGCCACGACATCGTGCAGCCGGAGCCCGAGGGCGAGGGCATCTCGCGCGCGCTGCTCAACCTGCTCGAGAACACCGACCTGGACCCGGCCGAGATCGTGCACGTGAACGCGCACGCCACCTCGACCCCGGCCGGCGACGTCGCCGAGCTGAAGGCGCTGCGCAAGGTCTTCGGCGACGAGACCGACCACTTCGCGGTCTCCGGCACCAAGTCGATGACCGGTCACCTCCTCGGTGGTGCGGGCGGCGTGGAGTCGGTCGCGACGGTGCTCGCCCTGTACCACCGGGTGGCTCCACCGACCATCAACATCGAGAACCTGGACCCGGAGGCCGAGGCCAACGCCGACGTCGTCCGTGGCGAGGCGCGCAAGCTCCCCGTCGAGGGCCGCATCGCCGCACTGAACGACTCGTTCGGCTTCGGCGGTCACAACGTGGTCCTGGCGTTCCGCACGGTCTGATTCCGACAACCTCGAAGGCCCGCCCGGAAGTACGCCGGGCGGGCCTTCGAGGTTGTCGGAGGCACAACACACCGCAACCCTCGATCGAGAAACGACACGGCGAGCAACCAGGTCCGCGAGAGCGGCGGCGGTTCAGCTGGAAGAGGGCGGCGTCACACGACCTGGTGCAGCCAGCGCACCGGGGCGCCCTCGCCCGCGTACCGGAAAGGCTCCAGCTCGTCGTCCCAGGGCTTGCCGAGCAGCTTGGTGAGTTCGGACTCCAGTTCCGTCTCGCCGCTCTGGGAGCGGACGAGAGCGGCGCGCAGCCGGTCCTCGGGGATGAGGATGTCGCCGTGGATGCCCGTCACGGCGTGGAAGATGCCAAGGTCAGGGGTGCAGCTGTAGCGCTCGCCCTCGGCCGTGGCGCATGGCTCGGCGGTGACCTCGAAACGCATCATCCGCCAGCCGCGCAGCGCGGAGGCGAGCTTGGAGGCGGTGCCGGCCTCTCCCTGCCAGGAGAACTCGGACCTCCACGTGCCCGGAGACGCGGGCTGCCGGATCCAGTCGAGGTTGACGCGGGTACCGAGCACGCCCGCGATGGCCCATTCGACGTGCGGGCACAGCGCGCGCGGCGCGGAGTGCACGTAGAGAACTCCACGTGTCGTCACTGGGGCCTCCGGGCAGAGCGGGACATCTTGCAACTTGACGGAACGTCTGTGGCAGGGCGGCCACGGGGCGAGGCTACCGTGCGAAAGTGCAAGGAGCGTGACGTACCGTCGGTCCCAGGGCCCGGAAACTTGGAGGTTCACCCGGCGGGACGCGTGCCGGACCCGCGGCCGGGGGGCCGGAGGGTTTCACCCGGGAAAACACAGCCCCCAAGGGAACGCTACTGCGGGTGGGATCCGTTGCACGACGAACGAGGGGATCTGGGGATGCGGAAGCATAGCCACCGTTCACATGCCGTCGTCACGACCTTGGCGGCGGCTCTTCTGGGCGTCGCGGGGGCGGCCGCCTGCGACGCGAGCGGCGGCGACTCCCCGGGCCCTCAGGGCAGCTCCACACAGTCGAAGCCGTCCCCGAAGCCCACGCCCACCTGGGACCGCAGCCCGAGCTCGCTGGCCGCGGTCGGCGATTCCATCACCCGTGGCTTCGACGCGTGCTCGGTGCTGGCCGACTGCCCGGAGGTGTCGTGGGCGACCGGCAGCGACGCACAGGTCAACAGCCTCGCGGTGCGGCTGCTCGGAAGGGCCGGGGCCGCGCAGCGGAGCTGGAACTACGCGGTGACCGGCTCCCGGATGGCCGACCTGCCCGCCCAGATGGCACAGGCGGCGACGAGGAAGCCGGAGCTGGTGACGGTGATGGCCGGCGCCAATGACGCCTGCCGCGCCTCGGTGTCCGCGATGACATCGGTGTCGGACTTCCGCGCCCAGTTCGAGGACGCGATGACCATGCTGCGCGAGACCCTGCCCAAGACCCAGGTGTACGTGTCGAGCGTGCCCGACCTGAAGCGGCTGTGGTCACTGGGCCGGACCAACGCGCTCGGCAAGGAGATCTGGAAGCTGGGCATCTGCCCGTCGATGCTGGGCGAAGCGGATGCCCAGGACTTGGCGGCGACGCTGCGGCGCGAGGAGGTGCAGGACCGTGTGGAGGCGTACAACGAGGTCCTGAAAGAGGTCTGCGGGAAGGACCGGCGGTGCCGCTTCGACGGCGGGGCGGTCTTCGACTTCCGGTTCTCCACCGCGCAGTTGAGTCCCTGGGACTGGTTCCACCCGAGCAAGAACGGTCAGGCGCACCTCGCGGAGATGGCGTACCGCGTGGTGACGGCGGCGAAGCCGTCCGACTGACGTCGGACGGCGTCGGGTTGTCCCGCCCCGGGCCGCCCCTGCCCTCCCCCAAGGCTCTCGGCTTCCCCCGAGCAGGGCTCCCCACCATCCTGGTCCAGCCGGCTCTACCGGGTGACGCTGCCTACCTGCTGCCCGTTGTCCGAGTCGTCCCGGACCTGGCCGTCAGCCTCTCCGGTCTCCTCGCCCAGCAGGTCGCGGGCCATCAGTGTGGCGCCCGCCACCGCGCCGGGCATCAGGAAGACGGCGACGAAGGGGACGAGGAAGGCGACACACAGGGGCGTGCCGAAGCCCCACACCAGGGTCCTGCGGGAGCGCAGCAGGGCGAGGCGGTCGCGGAGTTCGACGCGGCGGCGCTGCATGGCGACTGCCGTCAGCTCTTCGGTGAGGAAGAACCCGGTGACGAAGAAGCCGATCACCGGGATGACGGTCTGCCCGACGAACGGGATGAACCCGAGTCCGAAGAGCAGTACGCCCCACACCGCGGCCCTGACGACGATCCGGAGGCTGTCCCGTGCGGAGATCACCAGTTCCCGCCACGGGGGCAGTCCGGACTCGGGCGCCGTCCCGTCCGGGGAGACGTCCCTGTCGACCTTCTCTGAGAGGTTCTCGTAGAAGGGCTGTCCGACGAGGAGGGTTGCGGCGGTGAAGGTGACCACGGAGAGAAGGAGCGCCAGCGCGAAGAGTACGGCCGTCAGGAACCCGCGGAAGAGGCCCAGCCAAGGGCTGGCCCATCCGTCGGCGAACGGCGTGGCCCATGTGACGAAGTCCGCGCCCCACAGGGCCAGGGCGGTCAGTGCGGCCGCATACAACACGAGGGTGATCAACCCGGGGATCAGCCCGAACCCGACCTGCTTCCCGTGGCGGGCCACCCATCGCTGCCCCTGCACCAAGTAGTTGAACCCAACACCAAGATCACCCATAGGTGTACTTTACCTCCGGCGGTTGAGCGGTCTCGCCTGCCGACTGCCGGAGCGGTCCGTCGCACCGTACGCACGGCGTCCCTGCGACGGACCAGCTCCGGCTGGAAGTCCCAGGGCCCGCAGCCCGCAGCCCATGCCTTCGGCCCGGACTCAGGTTTCCTTACGCGCCGTCATGACACGCTGGATCAGATGAAGGCGCAGAGCAGCCGTCAGCCGTCAGCCGTCAGAGCCTGACGATCATCTTGCCGGTGTTGTCGCCGCGCAGGACGCCGAGGAACGCCTCCAGGTTGTTCTCGATGCCCTCGACGACCGTCTCGCGGTACTTCAGCTCGCCGGAGCGGACCCATGGACCGACTTCCCTCACGAACCGGGGCTGGAGGTCGTAGTGGTCGCTGACGAGGAATGCCTCGATGCGGCCGCGGGTCTGGATGAGGCGGGCGAGGTTCTTCGGGCCGGGGGCCGGCTCGGTGTCGTTGTAGACGGAGATCATGCCGCAGACGGCGACACGTCCGCCGCGGTTGAGACCATCGATGGCGGCCTCCAGGTGGTCGCCGCCCACGTTGTCGAAGTAGACGTCGACACCGTCGGGCGCGGCCTCGCGCAGCTGCTCGCTCACGGAGCCGTTCTTGTAGTTGAAGGCGGCGTCGAAGCCGTACTCCTCGATGAGCAGCTTGACCTTGTCGTCGGACCCCGCGGAGCCGATGACCCGTGAGGCGCCCTTCAGCCTGGCGATCTGCCCGACCTGGCTGCCGACGGCGCCGGCGGCGGCCGACACGAAGACGGACTCGCCCTCCTTGAAGGCGGCGGTACGCAGCAGACCCGTATAGGCCGTGAGGCCCGTCATCCCCAGGACACCCAGGTACGTGCTCAGCGGCGCGGTGTCCGGGTCCACCTTGACGGCATGCGGGGCGTCGACCACCGTGTACTCACGCCAGCCGAGCCAGTGCAGGACATGGTCGCCGACGGCGATGTCCTGGGCCTTCGAGGCGACGACCTCGCCGACGGCACTGCCCTGCATGACCTTGCCGAGCTCGAAGGGGGCCGCGTACGACCTCGCGGCGCTCATACGGCCGCGCATATACGGGTCCACGGAGAGGTACTGGTTGCGTACCAGGACCTGGCCGGGGCCGGGCTGCTCGACCTCGGCCTCGACCAGGCCGAAGTCCTCAGGCTTCGGCCAGCCGACCGGGCGGCTGAGCAGGTGCCATTCGCGGCTGGTGGCGGGGATCTCGGGCGTGATGGGCATAGGGGGCGCCTTTCCGCTTCTCGGATACCTGTTTCATTAACTGAAACAACCATGCTCCTGAATATTTCATGCTGTCAAGTAATAGGGGTACGCTGAAGTCCATGGCCGCTCCGAAGAAGCCCCGTCCCGATCCGCTGACCCTGGAGGTCGTCGACCTCATCGGTACGGTTGTGGCTCGCTACCACGAGGAGTACGAGGGCGCTGCCGCTGAGCACGCGCTGACGGGGGCTCAGGCGCGCCTGCTGAGCCTTCTCTCCCTGGAGTCACTCCCTATGCGCCGGCTCGCTCAGAAACTGAAGTGCGAGCCCTCGAACGTCACGGGCATCGTCGACCGGCTGGAGTCCCGCGGCCTTGTCGAACGGCGCCCCGATCCGGGCGACCGCCGGGTGAAGCTCGCGGCCGTCACAGACGAGGGCCGCCGGGTCGCTCGCGGCATCCGCGACTCCCTCCACTTCGCCCGCGAGCCACTAACGGGCCTGTCCCACGAGGAGCGGTTGTCACTGCGGGACTTGCTCCTGCGCATGCTCGCAAGCCACGGACGGCCCTCAGCCGAGGTGTGAACCGGGGGCATGGGGGCGGTGCACCTTCTTAAGTGCGGGTAGCCTCTGACCTGCGAAAACGGGCAGATTCCGAGGGTACAGCCTGCCCCTGGGCGCCCAGGATCGAGGCATGTGTGCCCATCCTGCGACCATTCCGTGACCTTCCGGGCGTGATCCACGTGCACATGCAAGAGCCCCCAACTGCGAGTGTTGCTCAGGCAGTTGGGGGCGTTGCCCACGCCGGTCGCAGGTCCGGCGCGGGATGCGGCCCATCCCGTCCTGGCGGGGGCACCAGGGGGGTCATGCGTTGCTGCCCGTGCGCCTCATCAGCGCCCCGGAACCGGCAGCCTTCGGGTTTGTGGTGCTGGTCGTGTGGCTAGGTGCTGGGCTGCGTGCGCCTGCGTTCGGCCATGAATGCTTCGTAGTCCCGCTGTGCCTCTTTGGCGTCCGCGTAGCCGTACGCATACGCGATGCGTTCGAAGGACGTACCGAGACAACGCATGCG
>CBFGQM010000139.1:0-12145 GCA_965650905.1 uncultured Streptomyces sp.
TCCTCGGACGGCACTCTCCACTCACCCCGGGTGCGGACATCGGCTGCAAAGGCGCCCGCCATGGGAGCGCCGGCGCCTCGCGATGCCCTCGGCGCGGCGCTGGCCAGGGCGCTCCGGCCGGTGCTGCCGGACGACGAGACGCGGCAGTCGGTGGCGGTGCTCCGCCTGGACGAATCCGACAGGAAGATCGAGTCGTACGGGGATGACGAGACGTTCGACACGGCGAGCATCGTCAAGGTCGACATCCTCGCGACACTGCTGCTTCAGGCACAGGAGGAGGAACGCGAGTTGACCGACGAGGAGCGCAGCCACGCCAAGGTGATGATCCAGGAGAGTGGCAACGAGCCGGCGGACGTCCTGTGGCGGGCAATCGGCCGGGCGCCGGGACTGGACGCGGCCAATGAGCAGCTGGGACTGTCCTCGACGCAGGGTGGCCCCGGCGCCCGCTGGGGCCTGACCCAGACGACGGCCAAGGACCAGGTAATGCTGCTGCGTGCGGTGTTCGGCAGTGAGAGCAAGGGGTCTTCCCGTGCGTCCGCTGGCCTGAACCAGGAGTCCCGTGCGTACATCCGAAGACTGATGAGCAGGATCTCGGCAGGCCAGGACTGGGGGGTGTCGGCGCCGGAAGGGTCCCGATGGGCCCTCAAGAACGGTTGGCTGAGGCGCAGCACGACCGGGCTGTGGGACATCAACAGTATCGGACAGGTCACGGTGCACGGGCGCCGCTATCTGATCGCGGTCCTCAGCGGCGACAACGCGTCGATGCGGAGCGGGATCTCACTGGTCGAACGAGCGGTCAAAGCGGCGGTCGGCGCGGTCAGTACCCATGCCTGGCCCAGGCCACGGGTGGAGTGAGCGGCAACCGGGTCAGCGGCGCTTTTGTGGACCGGGTTCCTGGTCGGTGCCTGGAGCTGGTGAGGCAAGTCCAAGGCTGTCCTTGCGCGTGGTGATGTCGTCGAACTGCTGGATGACTTCCGGGACACGGGATTGTCTGACGGGTTCCGTGCTGAGCTGGTGCTGTGCGCGGAGCAGTTCACCGTAGACGGTTCCGTATGTGCCGCAGAGTTTGATGGATTCCTCGGCGCGATCATGCAGGCCGGCTGCGTATGGGGCCGCGACGGTCAGAGCGGTGAGGCCGGACAGCGTGGAGAGGAGCACCTGTGCGGTGAGGCGGGAACCGTCGGCGATGACCGGCCAGGCGAGGAGGCCTGTGAAGACGCTGAGTGCGGCTGCGGCGCTGTTGTAGAGGCGGATTCTCTGCAGGAGATGAACCGCTTCTCGTGGCATTCTCCTCACCCAGTAGCGGGCTCGTGCCGTGCTGTCCTCGAGCCGCCGTGAGATCGCGGCGACTCCGTGCAGCCCACGGGAAGGTTTTGTAAACCGCCTGACAAATGTCAATAGCACGATCATGGCACTCCCGCGCTCGCCCGTTGGTGTTTCCACAGTGACGTCGGTTGATCGAATATTCCGGTGTCAACGCGCATATGGTCGGTAAATAGTCCGTGAGGAGTAATCGCGTCTCGTGCGGTGATTTTCGGGTGTGGTAAGGCGCTCCGGAGCCGGGCATATCTCCGGCGCAATAATGAGCCGACCCCGCCGGGGGGCAGATGAGCAGCGCGTGCCCGGGTGTTTGTGCGATCATTGGTGAGATGAAGGCTATTATGGACTGACACATGCAGGCGCATACCCCTGCGCCGGTACCCCGGCCCGATTACGGCGGGCCGGGGTACTGACGCTTCTCTACGGGGCAGTCGCTGTCGCGATCCCCTTAGTGGTGGTCGTCGATCACACGGAAGCTGCCCACGTTCAGGGGGCCCGCCCCAGGCGTAGTGACCGCAAAGCTGGTGCTGTGCGGCCCGACTGTGGCAACGGGAGCCCCGTTGTCGCAGGTGACCCCGTTGAAGAACTGGACGGTCTTCCTGCTCTCGTTGCTGATGTTGAAGCTGTTGGCCTCAAGCGGGGGGGCAATGGCGAGGTTGACGACGGCGATGCAAGCTCCGGGATCGGCCGAGTACGTCCGCTCGTTGATCTGGATCTGGCCGTGGTCCTTGTAGCCGTAGTCCTTCTTGTCGCCGTGGTCCTTCTTGTCGCCGTGGTCCTTCTCCTTCTTGTGGTCGTAGTCCTTCTCCTTCTCGGAGTCGCCGCCGAGGGGCACCGTGGCAGCGACAGCCTCGCGAGTGTACGGGGCGGACTCGGGAGCGGCGGAGGCGTAGGTCACGCCGGTGGCGGCAACGGCGGCTACGCCTACCGACGCACCGATCATGGCTATGGTGCGAGTTTGCATTCCAAATCTCCTTCTTTCGGCGTCGACTCGGCAGTCGACCCGTGAATGAACGTACTGATGTTGTTTTCTGCTGTCATCTCGGAATTATCGAATGGGTGACCGGAAGGGGCTGACCGGGTGCACGTATACCTCGTCTCAAATGGTTTACGGATTTCCTGATGGCCGATCAGAAGACCAAGGAGCGAAGCCACTTGGCAAGGTTGGGGGCCGTCCTGGTGGCTGAATCGGCGCACCTTCACTCTGTCGGCACAGCGTCGAAGATGGACACCACGTCTCCATGCCTGCACCCACGACGACCACCCTCGCCGTCTGGATCTCTCGGGGTGGGTAGCCTGATCGGCGCAGGGCTACTGCCTGGAGCTCTACGGCCCGGTCACGGCTATGGGTGGGGACGGAAATCGGAATGCGGAAAAGACGGTCGGCTCGGATTCGAATCGGTCTGCCGTCCGGCACTGTTCACCTGAGCAGCGCCACCGCAACCAGCACGAGTACCGCCGCGAGGGCTATGGCGACCCCCACCCTCCAGGGACGCAGAGGGCGCCGCCGGAGCGACCTGTCGGCGTCGGCGAGCACCGCCCGGCTGGGGGCCCTTCCGGGGTCCACGGGGGAGTCGTTCACCCTCGACGGCGTGATGACCGGATCTTGGCGATCCGTCCACCTCCACTCGCCGCTCGGCATCAGGACGCCACGTCGCAGGCCTCCGGTCCCGTCGCGGCGCCATCGCGTTCCCGCGGCATCGGTGAAGAAGACGGTGACGTGCTGCAGAACCATGTCCGCCGGAACACCGCTCTCCGCCGGAGCCAGCGGAAACGACCCCGTAACACCCGAGTTGAGTGATCCCGGCACATCGGCCACCGTCGCGCCGCGGTATGCGGCACTCAGGTCTGTGATGGGGTGATTACTGGGATTGAGGATCTCTATACCGCTCCGTCATGCCTCATTGCCTCGCGGGAGATCAGTACCAAGCGGCAGGGATGACGGTGCCTTCGAGGGCTCCCTCGCACGCCTGCTCGAAGTGCTCAACTCGCTTGATATAGAGTTGAGATGGGCATCCGGAAGGGATATCGACGCTGCCCGCATCCGACGGGCTATCGTGGACGACATGCCTGTCCCGGAACTCATTCGTATCGTCTCCCGAGACTCGCCCATGGCCCTGGCCCAGGTGGAGCGCGTCCGCACCGAGTTGGCAGTGCTGTATCCCCACATCCGCACCACGGTTGTCCCGGTGAAGACCACCGGCGACAAGTGGATGGGGGACCTGGCCCAGGTGGAGGGCAAGGGCGCGTTCACCAAGGAGGTCGACGCCGCCCTGCTCGCGGGCGACGCCGACCTCGCGGTGCACTGCGTCAAGGACATCCCCGGCGACCGGCCGCTCCCGGCCGGTACGGTGTTCGCCGCGTTCCTCAAGCGGGACGACATCCGTGATGCCTTCATCCACCCCGGCGGCCTCACCATCGATGCCCTCCCGCCCGGCACCCGGATCGGCACCTCCTCGGTACGCCGTGTCGCTCAACTCGCCGCCGCGTACCCGCACCTCGAGTGTGTACCGTTCCGCGGCAACGCCAACCGGCGCCTGGAGAAACTCGCCGCCGGCGAGGCGGACGCGCTGCTGCTCGCGGTCGCCGGCCTCGAACGCATCGGCCGCCAGGACCTGATCACCCAAGTGCTGGAGCCCGACACCATGATGCCGCCGATCGGCGCCGGCATCCTCGTCCTGCAGTGCCGCGAGGGCGACACCGACCTGATCGACGTCATCAGCGACCTCGGCGACCCGGGCACCCACCGCGAAGCCACCGCCGAGCGCATGTTTCTCCACGTCCTGCAGGGCCACTGCAACTCACCCATCGCCGGATACGCCCGCACCGCGCCCGACGGCGAACTTTCCCTGCAGGCCAGCGTGTTCACCCTGGACGGCAAAACCGTCCTCGCCGCCCAGGAGCGGGCGGGCCGCCTCGACCCGTCGACCCTCGGCATGTCCGTCGCCGTCACGCTGCTCCGCCAAGGCGCCCGCGACCTGATCGACGACATCCCGCACTGACCGCGCGCTTCCGCGCAGGTGCTGGTGGTCAGTCCGTCGCGTGCGTACGGACATCTCCCGGGGGCCCGCCCGGGCCGGGAGCTGACGGTCAGGCGCCGCTCGCCCTGAGCATGTCCTTACGTTCGACGAGCTTCACGCGGGCGCGGCCCAGGGGCTCGCCCAGCGCCTTCTCAGCGGCGTCCAGTCGGTACCAGCCCTCCCACGTCGTGAAGCGGACGTTCCGTTCGGCGAGGAACGCGTCCACGGCGTCCGGGGCGGGCGAAGCGGGTACGTGCAGGCGGCCGTTCGCGTGGTCGTCCAGCAGGTTGGCGACCGTCTCGTTGGCGTCGCCCTTGGTGTGGCCGATCAGGCCCACGGGGCCACGCCGGATCCAGCCTGTCACATACGTCGACCGCAGGTGTGCGCCGGTCTCTTCGATCACCCGGCCGCCCTGGTCCGGCACCGTGCCCGACTCGACGTCCCAGGGCAGCTTGGGCAGCTTGTCGGACAGGTAACCCACGGCCCGGTAGACGGCGGTGACGTCCCATTCCTTGAACGTGCCGGTGCCCTTGGCGTTGCCGGTGCCATCGAGGGCGGTTCGCTCGGTGCGCAGCCCGACGACTCTGCCGTCCTCGCCGAGGATCTCGGCCGGCGACTCGAAGAAGTGCAGGAACAGTTTGTGCGGACGGTCGCCGACATCGCGGATCGCCCACTTCTCCAGAGTCTTGGCGACCATGTCGACCTGCTTGTTGCCGCGTCGGGTCGCGATCGAAGCGCCGTCGTAGTCGATGTCCTCGGGGTCGACGATGACTTCGATGGTGGGGGAGTGGTCCAGCTCCCGCAGCTCCATCGGGCTGAACTTCGCCTGCGCCGGTCCGCGGCGGCCGAAGACATGGACCTCGAGAGCCTTGTTGGCCTTGAGGCCGTCGTAGACGTTCGGCGGGATCTCGGTCGGCAGCAGTTCGTCGGCCGTCTTGGCCAGGAGACGCGCCACGTCGAGGGCGACATTGCCGACGCCGAGGACGGCGACCTTCTCCGCCTCGAGGGGCCAGATCCGCGGAACGTCCGGGTGGCCGTCGTACCAGGAGACGAAATCCGCCGCGCCGTAGGAGCCGTCGAGGTGGATGCCGGGCAGGTCGAGTGCCCGGTCGGCCGTCGCCCCGGTGGAGAAGATCACCGCGTCGTAGAAGGCCCGCAGGTCGTCCAGGTTGATGTCGCGGGGGTAGTCGACGTTGCCGAAGAGGCGGATCTGCGGTTTGTCCAGCACCTGGTGGAGGGCCGTGATGATGCCCTTGATGCGTGGGTGGTCGGGTGCCACGCCGTAGCGGATCAGGCCGAACGGGGCGGGCATCCGCTCGAAGAGGTCGATGGACACGCCGGGTTCGGCGGCCACCTCGGACTTCAGCAGCGCGTCGGCGGCGTAGATCCCGGCGGGGCCGGCTCCGACTATGGCTACCCGCAGGGGGCGGGGCATGATCAGGTTCCCTTCGAGCGGTGACAGGTGGCTCGTCGGCAACCTTAAACTAAGGTGAACCTAACTTGATGCGGGGGGTCAGGTCAGTGGTCCCCCACGACAACGCCCCCTTCCGCCCGGCCGGGGCAGTACTCCGACACGTCGAGGGGAGTAGGAGAAAGGAAGTCCTGACTGCGCCGGCTCGAAGAGGGCACCACGGGGAGGTGGCCGTCATTCGCCGAGACATGGGTACGCCCAGACGGTCAGGCAGGCTGTCCAGAGCACCGCGGCACACAACACGAGAGTGCTCAGCTTCAGGAGTCTGTCCCGTAGCTCGCTGTAGCGGTTCTCGTACTCACGCCGCAGCGAGTGGGCGCGGGACACCACCGCCCGCAGTGTCTGCCGGGTGAGCCGCATACGCTGCTCGGCGTACTGGCGGGCCACCTCCTCGCGCTGGGCGGCCGTCAGCCAGGGCATCCGGTCGGCGAATTCCTCCCCCTCACGGCGTGCGGTTTTCCATTCGGCCTGGAGGAGCAAAAAGCCTTCGACCTCGTTGACAGTTGCCGCCGCGGCTTGGGGTGACACATCGCGCATGTTGTCGTCCCGGCTCATGGGCGGTCGAAGTTGTCGCCGGCGGACGGGTCCACGGCGTCACGTCGCCCGGTGTACGCCTTCTGATCAAGGGCGGAGACCCGCGGATGGTGCAGGTCGAACGCGGGCGACTCGGAGCGGACCTTGGGCAGGGTGACGAAGTTGTGGCGTGGCGGTGGGCAGGAAGTGGCCCATTCCAGGGACCTGCCGTACCCCCAGGGGTCGTCCACCTCGATGCGTCTGCCGTACATGGCGGTCTTCCACACGTTGTAGAGGAAAGGCAGGGTCGACAAGCCCAGCAGGAAGGCGCCGATGGAGGAAACGGTGTTCAGGGCGGTGAAGCCGTCGGCGGCCAGGTAGTCAGCGTAGCGGCGGGGCATACCCTCGGCGCCGAGCCAGTGCTGCACGAGGAACGTCGTATGGAAGCCGACGAACAGCGTCCAGAAATGGATCTTCCCCAGGCGCTCGTCGAGCATCGTGCCGGTCATCTTCGGCCACCAGAAATGGAAGCCGGCGAACATCGCGAAGACGATCGTGCCGAAGAGCACGTAGTGGAAGTGCGCCACTACGAAGTAGCTGTCGGTGACATGCCAGTCCAGCGGTGGCGAGCCGAGGATGACACCGGTCAGCCCACCGAAGAGGAACGTCACCAGGAAGCCGACCGCCCACAGCATCGGCGTCTCGAACGAAATAGAGCCTTTCCACAACGTGCCGATCCAGTTGAAGAATTTCACGCCGGTCGGCACGGCGATGAGGTAGGTCATGAAGGAGAAGAAGGGCAGCAGTACCGCGCCGGTGGCGAACATATGGTGCGCCCATACGACGACTGACAAACCGGTGATCGCGATGGTCGCGCCGACCAGACCCAGATAACCGAAGATCGGCTTGCGGGAGAACACGGGCAGAATTTCCGTCACGATGCCGAAGAACGGCAGCGCCAGGATGTAGACCTCGGGGTGACCGAAGAACCAGAACAAGTGCTGCCACAAAAGGGCCCCGCCGTTTTCCGGGTTGAAGACCTGGGCCCCGAAGCGTCGGTCGGCCTCCAGCACCAGCAGTGCGGCGGCCAGCACCGGAAAGGCCAGCAACACCAGGACCGAGGTCAGCAGCACGTTCCAAGTGAAGATCGGCATACGGAACATCGTCATGCCGGGACCGCGCATACAGAGGATCGTGGTGATGAAATTGACCGCGCCGAGGATGGTGCCGAAGCCGGACAGCGCCAGCCCCATGATCCACATGTCACCGCCGACGTACGGGGTGCGCTCCCCACCGCTGAGGGGCGCGTAGGCGGTCCATCCGAAGTCCGCGGTGCCGTTCGGAGTGAGCAGGCTGCTGACGACGATGAGCCCGCCGAAGAGGAACAGCCAGTAGGACAGCATGTTCAGCCGGGGGAAGGCCACATCCGGTGAGCCGATCTGCAACGGCATGACCGCATTGGCGAAACCGGCGAAGGTCGGCGTCGCGAACAACAACAGCATCACCGTGCCATGCAGCGTGAACGCCTGGTTGTACTGCTCCTGGGACAGCAACTGCAGCCCGGGACGGGCCAGTTCGGCCCGGACCGCCAACGCCAGCGTACCGCCGAGGAGGAAAAACCCGAACGACGTGATGAGGTAGAGATGCCCGATCTTCTTGTGATCCGTGGTCGTCACCCAAGAAACGATCACCTGGCCCCTGCTGCGTCCTGCCACTGGTACGGGGGAGACCGGCTCCGTCACTGCGGCCATCGCCATCCTTCTCGAGTCGACCTTCAGCTCTTAGCCCTTTTCCGGTTCACGATGGCCTATCCGGCCCCCATAGGACGTGCATGCCACGCCCGGCCTCACCCCAGTCGTGCATGCCAAGGCCACCGCACCGCACGCCGTCGGCCCCCTCGTACAGGACCGGAATGGCGTCCCGGGACGGTGACCGGCCCTGGACGGCGTTCTCACGCATCGTGTTCACCGGGGCTGTCCGCGGGCCGGTAGGTGTGGCTTGCCTCAGCCTGGATACGTGGGCTGCACGGCACGACCACGTCCGGAAGGCAACGAACATCATGGGCAGCCAGAACCACGACGGAGTCATGGGTGACGACGTCTACCGGCCGAAGGGCCCGGAAGGGCGTGAGGACGAGGGCATCCTCGATCCGCAGGACACGCTCAACGAACGGGGATCCGACCCGTACGAGGAAGGCTGGTCGCCGCCCGAACGTCCGCTCGGAGTGGAGCACGAGGGCACGACCGCGCGGGAGCAGTGGGAGGGCGAGAGCCTGGACCGGCGGCTCTTGGCGGAGCGAGCTGATCCGGCCCTGGAAGAGCCCGACGGCACCGACGACGTGGGCGACCTGCCGGGCGGCGAGGGCGAGCCGTTGGACGACGAGGTGGGGGATCGGCGCGCGGGCCGGCTCGTCGCTCCCGACGAGGGCGCCCACGAGGACACCGGGAAGGATCTGATCGCCGAGGACGTGGGTGTCGACGGCGGCGCGGCCTCTGCCGAAGAGGCGGCCGTGCACCGCGTCCCTGACGAGAACGACGAATGATCGAGGAGGCTCGCGCCGAGGTCGCCCCGGCCAACAGCGGGTGGGGGGCGCTGCGGCGTGTCCCACCGGGAAGGTTTCCCGTATGACAAAGCTCGGTCTTCCGGACACCATCCGGGCCTGCCTGTTCGACCTGGACGGGGTCGTCACCAGAACAGCCGTCGTCCACGCGGCCGCCTGGAAGGAGGCCTTCGACGCGTTCCTGCGGCGCTGGGAAGGGGAGGGCTTTTGCCCGTTCGACCCGGTCGGGGACTACGACGAATACGTGGACGGCAGGCCGCGCGCCGACGGTGTACGTTCCTTCCTCGCCTCCCGCGGCATCGAGCTGCCCGAAGGCCGACCCGACGACCCCCCGGAGAAATCCACGGTCCACGGACTGGGCAACCGCAAGAACGACCTCCTGCTGGAGAAGATCCGTACCGGCGGTGTCGAGGCCTACGAGGGCACCCTGCGCTACATCGAGTCCGTACGGGCCGGCGGCCTGCACACCGCCGTGGTGTCCTCCAGCGCCAACTGCCGCGACATACTGCGCGCGGTCGGCGCGGAATCCCTCTTCGACGTACGGATCGACGGCGTCGTCGCCGCCGAGCGGCACCTGCCGGGCAAACCACGCCCCGATACGTTCCTGGCCGCGGCGAGCGACCTCGGCGTCGAGCCGTCGCAGGCCGCCGTCTTCGAGGACGCGCTGGCCGGCATGGACGCGGGACGCTCCGGTCACTTCGGCCATGTCGTCGGTGTGGACCGCGTCGGTCAGGCCGACGCCCTGCGCGCCCATGGCGCGGACCGGGTCGTCAAGGACCTCTCCGAACTGGGGGCCGAGGCGTGATCACCCACGCGTCCTACGGGGTCGAGCCCTGGTGCCTGCGCGAGAAGTCGCTGAACCTTGACGTACTGCCGCAGAGCGAGTCGGTGTTCGCGCTGTCCAACGGCCATGTCGGCTGGCGCGGCAACCTCGACGAAGGCGAACCGCACGGCCTGCCCGGCTCCTATCTCAACGGCGTCCACGAGGTCCACCCGCTGCCCTATGCGGAGGCCGGCTACGGCTACCCGGAGTCCGGACAGACCGTCATCAACGTGACCAACGGCAAGATCATCCGCCTGTTGGTGGACGACGAGCCCTTCGACCTGCGCTACGGACGCCTGCTCTCCCACGAGCGGGTACTGGATCTGCGCGCGGGCGTGCTGCGGCGCACCTGCGAGTGGACCTCCCCGGCCGGCACCACCGTACGGGTGCGCTCCACCCGGCTGGTGTCCTTCACCCAGCGGGCGATGGCCGCCGTCGCCTTCGAGGTCGAGGCCGTCGAGGGCCCGGTCCGTGTCGTGGTCCAGTCGGAACTCGTCGCCAACGAGCAGCTGCCGACGTCGCCGAAGGACCCCCGCGCCGCAGCGGTACTCGAATCGCCGCTCGCAGCGGAGGAGCACTTCGCCAAGGGCAGGCGCCTGCGCCTCGTACACTGCACCCGGCGCAGCGGGCTGCGCGTCGCCACCGCCGCCGACCACGTGGTCAGCGGGCCCGAGCGCACCCGTACGAGCAGCGAGTCCGGCGGCGACGTCGCCCGGCTCACCGTCACCTCCGTCCTCGAACCGGGCCGGCGGCTGCGCCTGGAGAAGTTCGTGGCCTACGGCTGGTCGGGTGCGCGGTCGCTGCCGGCTGTGAGCGACCAGGTGGACGCGGCGCTCGCGGCGGCCACCGACACGGGATGGTCAGGGCTCGTGGACGAACAGCGGGCCTATATGGACGCCTTCTGGGCCCGCGCGGACGTCGAGGTCGACGGCGACGAAGAGATTCAGCAGGCCGTCCGCTTCGCGCTCTTCCACGTCCTGCAGGCCGGTGCGCGGGCGGAACAGCGGGCGATTCCGGCGAAGGGACTCACCGGCTCCGGATATGACGGCCATGCCTTCTGGGACACGGAGACGTTCGTCCTGCCCCTGCTGACGTACACCTCACCCGACGCTGTGGCCGAGGCGCTGCGCTGGCGCCACTCGACCCTGCCCGCCGCGCGGGAGCGGGCGGCCCAACTGGGCCTTCAGGGCGCGGCGTTCCCCTGGCGCACGATCGAGGGTTCGGAGGGCTCCGCATACTGGCCCGCCGGCACCGCCGCCTTCCACGTCAACGCCGACATCGCCGATGCCGTGGTGCGCTACGTCTCCGCCACCGGTGACGAGCAGTTCGCTCGCGACACCGCGGTCGAACTGCTGGTGGAGACAGCCCGGCTGTGGAGGTCGCTGGGCCACCACGACGGGCACGGAGCGTTCCACATCGACGGCGTGACCGGGCCCGACGAGTACAGCGCGATCGCCGACGACAACACGTACACCAACCTGATGGCCCGCACCAACCTGCTCGCGGCTGCCGACATCGTCGAGACTCACCCCGAGCAGGCCGTCGCGCTCGGTGTCGACGAGGAGGAGAGCGCGGCCTGGCGGGACGCCGCCGACGCCATGAACATCCCGTACAACCACGATCTCGGTGTGCACGAACAACATGCCGGCTTCACCCGCCACCAGCACTGGGACTTCGCGGCAACCCGGCCCGACCAGTACCCGCTGATGCTGAACTTCCCCTACTTCGACCTCTACCGCAAGCAGGTCATCAAGCAGGCGGACCTGGTGCTCGCGATGTACACATGCGCCGGCTTCTTCGACGAAGAGCACGTGGCTCGCAACTTCGCCTACTACGAGCCGCTCACCGTCCGCGACTCGTCCCTGTCGGCCTGCGTGCAGGCAGTCATCGCGGCCCACACCGGTCATCTGGACCTCGCCTACGACTACTTGACGGAGGCGGCGCTGATGGACCTTGACGACCTGGAGAACAACACCCGCGACGGGCTGCACATCGCCTCCCTGGCCGGGACGTGGACGGCCCTGGTCGCCGGCTTCGGCGGCATGCGCCGCGCGAGTTCGGGACAGCTCGCTGCGGGGAGCGCGAACACGCTCGAATTCACGCCCCGCCTGCCGGAGAAGCTGCGCCGGCTCGCCTTCAACCTGCAGGTGCGGGACCGGTGCCTGAGGGTGGAGGTGCACGCGACGGCGGTCATGTACACACTGCTGGCCGGTCCCTCGCTGAGGATCGGCCACTACGGCGAGTCGCTCACCCTCGCCGCCGACGAGTCCCGCAGTCGGGAGATCCCCGCCGTGAAGCCCCGCCCGGCCCCGGACCAGCCACCTCATCGGAGGCCGAACGCCCACCGCTGACCCCACAATCACCAACCGGCGAACCGCAGGCGACTACCGGCGAGTTTTCGCGCCGTAGCCCCACCCCGTGGTCAGCCGAGGCACACC
>CBFGQM010000140.1:0-12101 GCA_965650905.1 uncultured Streptomyces sp.
GTCCCAGACCAGCAGCCTGTGGTACGCCCGCACCGGCAGCGACTTGTCGTTGTCGACGCCGAACGCGCACTTCAGCCACCAGTAGGGACTGTGCAGGGCGTGCGCGTGATGTGTGCCGTACGTCCTCAGCCCCGCCTCGCGCATCCTGCCGAGCAGTTCGTCGGCCTTGTAGATGCGGATGTGGCCGCCCTCGACCTCGTGGTACGCGTCGGACAGCGCCCAGCAGACCTTCTCGGGCCCGTAGCGCGGGACGGTGACCGCTATGCGTCCGCCAGGCCTGAGTACGCGGACCATCTCGGCGAGTACGCCCTTGTCGTCGGGGATGTGCTCCATGACCTCGGAGATGATCACGACGTCGAAGGACTCGTCGGGGAAGGGGAGTTGCAGCGCGTCGCCCTCCATGGCGGTGGCGGTGGCGCCCTCCGGGGCCTCTCCGGCCTCCTTCATCGCGGCGAACCACTTGGCGACCTCGCGGATCTCCTCGCGGTTCCGGTCCAGCGCCACGACGTGCGCCCCGCGTCGGTAGCACTCGAAAGCGTGCCGGCCGGCCCCGCACCCGAGGTCCAGGACGCGGTCGCCCTGGGCGAGCGGGAACCGGGAGAAGTCGACGGTCAGCACGTGGCCCTGCTTTCGCGGTTGGACACGACTGCTTCGGCAGCTTCCTCGGCTTCCACCGCGCTGTCGGCGGTGGGCCGGCTCGATGCCTCTTCCTCGGCGCGGGCGGTGACCTCGCGGTACCGGGCCACGGTGCCCTCGGCGGCCCGGGCCCACGTGAAGCGCTGAAGCACCCGCTCACGCCCCGCGGCGCCGAGCCGCAGGCGCAGCGACGGGTCACCGAGAAGCCTGCTCAGCCCGGCGGCCAGCGCACCGGCATCCCCCGGCGGGACGGCCAGGCACGTCTCGCCGTCCGGTCCCGCGACCTCCGGGATCGCCCCGCCGGTCGTGGCCACGAGCGGTGTCGCCGTCGCCATCGCCTCCACGGCGGGCAGGGAGAACCCCTCGTACAGAGAGGGCACGCAGGCGACTTCGGCGGTCCGTACGAGGTCGACCAGCTCCGCGTCGGTGATGCCCTTCACGAACTCGACGGCGCCCTCGAGTCCGTACCGATCGATGGCCTGGGCGACCGTGCCGTCCTCGGCACGCTTGCCGACGACGACGAGGTGGGCGGCGGGGTGCTCGGTGCGCACCTTGGCGAGCGCCTCGACGAGGAAGACGAGCCCCTTCAGCGGCACGTCCGCGCTGGACGTCGTGACGATCCGCCCCGGTATCCGCGGCACGGACGGATCCGGCGAGAAGAGATCGGTGTCGGCGCCGATGTGCACGACGTGGATACGGTCCTCGCGTACGCCGAGATGGTCGACGATCTCCTGCCGGGACGTGCCGGAGACGGTGACTATCGACGAGAGGCGGCGGGCGACCCGCTTCTGCATGCGCGTGAACGCGTACCAGCGGCGTACGGAGGCCTGGCGGCGTCGGCCCTTCGCCGCGCCCAGCTCCAACTGCCGGTCCACCGTGGTGGGGTGATGGATCGTCGTGATGAGCGGCGCCCCCACGTCGCCCAACAGGCCGTAACCGAGCGTCTGGTTGTCGTGCACGACGTCGAAGTCGCCCCGGCGGGCACGCAGATGGCGTCGGGCGCGCAGCGAGAAGGTCAACGGTTCGGGAAAGCCGCCGGTCCACATCGTGCCGACCTCGAGGGCGTCGATCCAGTCACGGAACTCGCCGGGCTTCGGGGTGCGAAAGGGGTCCGGATGGCGGTAGAGGTCGAGGCTGGGCAACTCGGTGAGGCTCAGACCGTCGAGGCCCTCGCCTTCGTCGAGCACGGGGTAGGGCTGGGATCCGATGACCTCGACCTGGTGGCCCAGGCGGGCCAGTTCGCGCGAGAGGTGTCGTACGTAGACGCCCTGGCCGCCGCAGAACGGGTTCCCTTTGTAGGTGAGGAGCGCGATACGCAGTGGCCGGTCTCCCCCAGGCTCTCGGCTTCGCTTCGGTGAAGCGGAATCCCCATCGGCGGCGGAGCCCTCCTCGGGGCCCGCCTCCATGGCCTCAGCGGTCACTCCAGGCCCCCTTCTTCCAGCACTTTCCCGGGAGATTATTTCGGGACGGTAATCTAGAACAAGTTTCAGACTTGATCGTTCAGAGGGGTCTGAATCTACCGGCAGGTAGCCGCTCCTGTGAGCGGTGGATCAGGTGATTCGCGCCACGGCAAGGCCCTACTCTGCTGTCGCTCGCACCCTTCGCCGCCTCCAGGGTCCTCTCGTCGGCGTTAGCCTCCGGTCGACCGGGTGGGACTGCCTGGCGGAGTCGAGGCGGAAGGCGTTCGGGGCCCCGTTGACGCACTGGGACGAACCGATGCACTCCCTTGACGGACCGTGGCCCCATCAGTATGTGCACCAGCCCCAACCCGGCCCCCACCACCACAGCCCCGCCCATCGCGTCGAGCACCCAGTGGTTGGCGGTCGCCACGATCGCTGACGCGGTGACCAGCGGGTGGAGCATGCCCAGGGCCTTCATCCAGCAGCGAGGCGCGAGTACGCCGATGACGACGCCGCACCAAAGGGACCAGCCGAAGTGCAGGGACGGCATGGCTGCGTACTGGTTGGTGGCCTCGGTCATCACGCCGTAGTCCGGCTTCGAGAAGTCTTGGACGCCGTGCACCGTGTCGATGAAACCCAACTCCGGCATGAGCCGCGGCGGGGCCAGCGGATAGAGCCAGAAGCCGATCAGCCCGAGGAGGGTGGCCAGGCCGAGGGCGCTGCGGGCCCAACGGTAGTCGGCGGGGCGGCGGGCGTAGAGAACGCCGAGGACGCTCAGCGGCACCACGAAGTGGAACGACGTGTAGTAGAAGTCGAAGCACACCCGCATCCAGTCGGTCTTCACCACCGCCTGGTTGACCCAGTGCTCGACGTCGATGAAGAGGAACTTCTCGATCGCGTGGATCTGCTCGCCGTGCTGCTCGGCGGTGGCCCGGCCTGTGGAGCCGGGGCCGCCGGCAACGGCGAGCCTCACCTGCTGGTACGCGGAGTAGACGACACGGATCAGCAGCAGTTCGAGCAGCAGGTTCGGGCGGGTGAGGACCTGGCGCAAAAGGGGCGGCGGGACGCGTCTGCCGCGCGTGGGAACGGGTGCCGCGTACTCGGTGGGGATCGGGGCCCGGTAGGAGGGCGAGGCGCGGGACAGGAACGGAACGGCGCAGGCGGCTGCGATCGCGGCCAGCAGCACCACGTTGTCGCGCAGCGGGTGGAGCACCGGCATGTTCGGCAGCAGCATCTTCGCCGGGAGCGTCATCACCAAGGCGACGGCGACCGGCCACACGAACCGGTCGCCCGCCCTCCGGCCGACCCGGCCGACCAACGCGAGCAGCAGCCACAGCAGCTGGTGCCGCCAGGTGGTGGGCGCCATGACGATGGCGACACATCCGGTCAACGCCACGGCGAGCAGCAACTGCCCGTCGCGCGCGTAGCGCACGGAACGGCGCAGACCGAGGACGGCCACGGCCGCGCCCAGCAGCAGGTACAGGGTGATCTCCAGCGGCCCGGTCAGTCCGAGCCGCAGCAGCGCGCCGTGCAGCGACTGGTTGGCGAGGTCGTCGGCGCGCCCGCCGAGCCCGACACCGGCCAGGAGGTGCACCCAGTACGTGTTCGAGTCGTGTGGCAGCGCCGCCCACGCGAGCGCCGTACAGGCGGTGAAGGTGACGCCGGTAGAGGCCGCGGCCCGGCGGCGACCGGTGAACCACAGCAGTGGGGCGAACAGCAGCACGGTCGGCTGAAGTGCCGCGGCGACGCCGGGGAGCACCCCGCTCGCCCGTTCCCCCCGGACCGTGAAGAACCCGAGCAGCACCAGGAGCACCGGGATGATGCCGGTCTGGCCGAGGTGCAGCGTGGTGCGCACGGGCAGCGACAGCATCAGCAGGCTGATCGCCACGGGTGCGGCGAGCAGGGCCGTACGCCGGCTGACGGGCTGCGGCAGGGCGCGGGCCGCGACCAGGCCGAGCGCGACGACCAGCAGCAGCGTGCCGAAGGTCCAGCCCCAGCCGAGGCCCTGTTCGGCCGCCCGGGTGAGGGGCTTGAGGACGAGCCCGCCGATCGGGGTGCCCGTGAAACGCGTCGAGTCGTACAACGATCCGTTCACCTGCAGCCCGCCGTTCGGGCCGACCCAGGTATCCAGGTTCGTCAGGCGTTCGCCCTTCCGGGTGCTCAGGACGACGGCGACCTGCCGTACCGCCGGCGCGGCCGCGACCAGCCAGAAGGCCGCGCGGACCACTCCCAGCCGCGCCCTCGCCGTCTCGCCGGCTCCCGCTCCTGAGGCATCACCTGGTCGTCCGCTGTGCTCCGCATTCGCCACGCGCCGTCGGCCCTCCCGCCCCGCTGGTCCCCGGTTTCCGATGGGTGCATATGTCTCTTTCCTGTACAAACCCTAGAAAGCTCGGACGACCCCGCGTTGAAACGCGGGCAACCCCTCTTCGCCTGACGACCTTCCGCCTTTTGACCGAATGACGACGCCATAACCGGCTATATTTCCCCAAAGGAACTAGTTAGGACATCTAACTAGACAGACGAAAGGCATGGTGCATGACCCAGCCCCAGCTCTGGACCGACGTGGACGACTACTTCACCGCTCTCCTCGCCCCGCCCGACGACGCCCTGAGCGCCGCGCTGCGTGACAGCGACGCCGCCGGCCTGCCGCGCATCAACGTCACCCCCAACCAGGGCAAGCTGCTCCACCTCCTCGCCCGGATCCAGGGCGCGAGCCGCATCCTGGAAATCGGCACCCTCGGCGGCTACAGCACCATCTGGCTGGCCCGCGCCCTCCCGGAGGACGGTCGCCTGATCACCCTCGAGTACGCCGAACGGCACGCGGACGTGGCCCGCCGCAACCTCGCCCGCGCCGGCCTCGACACGATCACCGAGGTCCGTGTGGGCCCCGCACTGGACTCCCTGCCGAAGCTGGCCGACGAAAACCCCGCCCCCTTCGACCTGGTCTTCATCGACGCGGACAAGGCGAACAACGCCCACTACGTCGAGTGGGCCCTCAAACTCACCCTCCCCGGCAGCCTGATCATCCTCGACAACGTCGTACGCGGCGGCGCGATCAGTGACGCCGCCGACGACGACCCGGCCGTACGGGGCACCCGCGCGGCCCTCGACCTCTTCGCCACCCACCCGAAGCTGACCGCCACAGCGATCCAGACGGTGGGCACCAAGGGCTACGACGGCCTCGCACTGGCCCGCGTACTGCCGTAGTCACTCGTACGGCCGCAGTCCGTTGTACTGCCGCGGTGCTGATCTCCTGCCGAACTCCGCTGAGGGATAGCTGTGGGATATACGCCTCCTGGGCTCACGCCTCGTGGAAGAAACCCACGTTCACGCTGCGCGGCGCGGTGCGGTCCTGGATGATGACTTCGCCGGACCCCCCCTGGGGCAGCTTCGCCGTTCCCCCGTACGGCAGGGCCTGCGGGACGCCGCCGACCAGGGCGAACCGCACCTCGGACGACGGGTCGGCGTGCGATCCCCGCAGCCAGGTCAGCTGCCACATCCCGTCGGCCCCGCACAGGAACTCCAGGTGGACCCGCGAGACGAACAGCCAGTCGTCGGGCGTGGCGAGGCGGCACACCCCCCGGTCCCGCCCGACCCGCACCATGGCACCCGGCTCGCTGGGCGCGTCGGCCATCTGCATGCCGGCCGTCGCGCCCGCGTCCGCCTCGGACACCGAGGCCATGGTGAGTTCGAACACGTGCGCTCCTTCAAGTTCCGGCAGTCCGATGGTCGTGCGCCCCGGAGGCGGTTGGCGCCCGTTCCGGCGATGCATCGCCGCCGAATGATAGACCGCGAGCCGCGGGCAAGCGGCTTGCGTGGTTCACCAAGCGGCTCACCGGCTGACCGACCGACTGGCTGACCGACCAGCCGACTGGCTGACCGACCGACTGACCGGAGGTCGCGTGACTAGGCCGCTCTCCTCACCGGCCTGGGCACCGCCCGGTCATGGGGGAGTTCCTCGTCGGAGCCGCACATTTCGGAGTTCAGTTCCTTGATGAGCTGGTCCAGGTCGGTGGGACGGTCGGGAGTCCACCAGTCACCGAGGAGGTCGGCGAGCGACTCCTCGCGGGCCTTGGCGAGTCCGTCGGCGGCTTCACGGCCATGGTCGGTGAGGGTGAGGTCGAGGCCCTCCCGTACGACGAGGCGGCGTTCCTCGACCTGGCGGACGGCGGCGATGATGACGCGCAGGGGGACGGCGCTCTGTTCGGCGAGCACGGCGGGCTCGGCCCAGCCGTACCGGCGGATGCGCAGCAGCAGCCAGCTCGCCGCGGGGAGCAGGTCGTATCCGGCGCGGGCAGTGATCTGCTCGTAGATCTCGCGCCGTTGCTCGCGCGTGCCGAGCACCGACAGCGCGCGGCAGACCTCGTCGTACGACGAGCGCTCCACCGGGTTGCTGGCCAGCGTCTGCGTGGCGTCGGGTGCCGTGACCGAGGCCCGCAGATTGTCCTCGCGCAGGAACCAGGCCAGGACGAAGCCGAGAACGGCGACGGGAGCCGCGTACAGGAAGACGTCCGTGATCGACGAGGCGTACGCGTTCAGCGCGGGCGGGCGCAGCGCGGCCGGGAGTTCGGCGATCCCGCGCGGATCGGCCTCGAGGGTGTCGATGGTGACGCCGGGTGGAAGCGGCCGCCCGCCGAGTGCGGCCGTCAGCTTGTCGGCGAGGCGGCTCGCGAAGACCGTGCCGAAGATGGCGACGCCGAACGAGGCACCGATGGAGCGGAAGAACGTGGCGCCGGAGGTGGCGACGCCGAGATCCTCGTACGAGACGGCGTTCTGCACGATCAGTACGAGAACCTGCATGACCAGGCCGAGGCCGAGCCCGAACACGAGGAAGTACGCGCTCATCTCGCCCGTGGGGCTGTTCTCGTCGAGCCGGTGCAGGAGGAGCAGACCGACTGCCGTCACGGCCGTGCCCGCGATCGGGAACACCTTCCAGCGGCCGGTACGGCTGACGATCTGGCCGGACACGGTCGAGGAGAACAGCAGACCGGCCACCATCGGCAGCATGTGCACGCCGGACATGGTGGGCGAGACGCCCTGGACGACCTGTAGGAACATCGGCAGGTACGTCATCGCGCCGAACATCGCGAAGCCGACGACGAAGCTGATCACCGCGGAGAGGGTGAAGGTGCGGATTTGGAACAGTTTCAGGGGGAGTACGGGCTCGACGGCCTTCCGTTCGACGGCCACGAACACCACGGCCAGCACGGCGGCCAGCACGGCGAGGCCGACGATCTGCGGCGAGCCCCAGTCCCAGGTGGTGCCGCCGAGTGAGGCGACGAGGACGAGGCAGGTGGCGACGGACGCGATCAGGAACGTACCGAGGTAGTCGATCGTGTGCCGTCGGGCGCGGGCCGGGATGTGCAGGGCGGTGGCGATGACGGCGAGCGCGACCACGCCGATGGGGAGGTTGACGTAGAAGACCCAGCGCCAGCTCAGATGCTCGGTGAAAAGCCCTCCGAGCAGCGGGCCGAGGACACTGGTCGCTCCGAAGACGGCACCGAACAGCCCCTGGTACTTGCCCCGTTCACGCGGCGAGACGATGTCGCCGACGATCGCCATCGACAGCACCATGAGCCCGCCGCCGCCGAGGCCCTGTAGCGCCCGGAAGCCGATCAGCTGGGGCATGTTCTGCGCCATCCCGCACAGCGCGGAGCCGACGAGGAAGACCACGATCGCGATCTGGAACAGCTTCTTGCGTCCGTACTGGTCGCCGAGCTTGCCCCAGAGCGGGGTTGCGGCGGTGGCGGCGAGCAGGTATGCCGTCACGACCCAGGACAGATGATCCAGGCCGCCGAGTTCGCTGACGATGGTCGGTAGCGCGGTCGACACGATCGTCTGGTCCAGCGCCGCGAGCAGCATGCCCAGCAGCAGAGCGCTGATCGAGACCAGTACGCCGCCCCGCAGATGCTCCTGGTCGGGGTTGGCCCCGGGGGCGTGGTTCCGGGCGGGGTCCGTAGGGGGCTGGGCGTCGCGCGTGGGCGCCTGGGCTTCGTGCCTGTGGTCGGGGTGCCTGTGGTCTTTGGGGTGCCTGTGGTCCGGGACGTCGCCCGCTCTCTCCTGTGCGTTCGTGTCCTGCGCGTCCTCGGCCATGCAGACCTCCCGGCCACCAGAGTCCCGTTCCTCTTCCATCCTGGTCGCGGTGACCGGTTATGGCATGTTCAATCCGCGAAGGAATTCGGAATTCGGGGGGGTAACAGGGGATGGTGTGGAGGCGGTCCGCATTATCACTAACGTTCTTTTGGGGAGGGGGAGGATTCACACGTGAGTGACCGGCACGAGCACGCCTGCCCGGAATGCGGCGCACCCCGGAAGCCGGGGGCGCGCCAACTTGGCGGGCTGCGCTTCGAGCTGGAACTTCCACCACGTACAGCTCCACGGCTTGGTGCACTCGCACTCACGCTCGTGTCCGCGCAGGAGGCCGACGGTTACTCGCGGGTTGGGATATTTGCCTCTGTTGACTTCTGGTACTGGAGTGAAGAATGAGGCGCCTGAGGCAGAGCCAGTGCCGCAGGCCACAAGGGCGGTCATGTCCAGGATGAGTCGGACATGTCACTCGGTGAAGTGTCGGATAGGTGAGAAGGAGCAGGGAATGCATCGCAAATCGCGCATGAGCCGCAAGAAACTGACCATCGTGTCGCTCGCAACTGTCCCCCTCGTGGCCGGCCTGGGCTTCGCGGTCACGAATGCAGCGTTCGCGGGCACGAACGGACAGAAGGTCCAGATCTGTCAGCCGCAGAGCGACTACCGCTCCGTCCTCCTCAGCGGCACGAACCAGAATGGTGACTTCCAACCAGATCTGCCATTTGGCAACCTGACACAGAACTGCGCGGTTTTTGAGGGGTACTTCTGGAAGGGTGATGTCACTATCAAGTGGCAAGACCCGGTGTCGGGACGCAATCCGAACGCCCAGACGACGTGCAACGTCCCGGAGTTCAGCACCCTGGACGTCCAACCGTGCTTTGGCCCCAGCAATCAAGCTCCGCCGCAACCGTCGCCCTCGGTCACCGATCCGTCCGATGCAGCAGGGGATCAGCCGGGGAACCTGAACCCCTGATCGTTGAGCGGCGCCGTGGGCAAGGTGCGTGACCGTGCCGGCGAACCATCGAGGTCGGACGCACTCGCACCGACGACGCCCTCGCGCCGCTCGTACAGCGGCACGACCAGACCGACGAACACCCCAAGGACGACGCTACCCGCCTCGACGCGCTCGAGCGTCGACAGTGGCCGCCCCCGTCCAGGGTCACGCTGGTCGCCCTGTGCGGATTCACTCCGCCCGCGTGGACGTTCGGTCGTTCGCCAAGTAACAGCACAACGCCCCCATGCGGCCGACCGACCGTGGCCGCGTGGGGGGCGTTCTGTGCGTTCAGGCGCCGTCACGGTCGACGACATGATCCACCATCGTGGTATCGACCCGCCGTACGATCGGGTACGTCACCTCCGCCACGCGACCGCCCTCCGCGACGTGCCGCCGCGTGATGCGCAGCACGGGCACGCCCTCACCGATCCGCAACGTGAGTGAGACGGTTCTGAAGCCTCATCCCCACCCAGCGCCGCACCGGACGCGACGACCGGAAGAACTTCTCCGGCAAGCACGCACCGCCACGGCCTGCACTTGGGTTGCCGGGGCCTCCGCCACCGGCGAAGCCGCCGGTGTTGAGCCGGCGTCACCGGCACCGCGCGGTACGTACCCTGAGATCGAGGGACTTCTGTGGCAGTCGAGCACAACATCAGGTCGAACTTCGTCTTCGCTCCGCCCGAGGACAACACGGGCGCGTGGCAGGCGAGTCTGGAGACGTTCAAGGATGCGCTGGAGAGGGCGTTTCCGGACGCGTTCCTGGAGATGAGCACGTCCTCGCTGCGCGACGTTCCGGTCCTGGACTTCGAGATCGAGGTGGCGCCAGAAGTCTTTGTGAGGGGTACCGCCGCTATGCCCGCTCCGGACTACGCGCACATCAGCCTCATCGATGTGACCGCTGACGCGGCGGCACTGTTCGCTCAGTGGCTCCGCGATTCCTATGTGCCTTCACCGGTCAGCGTGCGTTTCCTCAGCAGCTTCGTCATGGAAAACGGCGACGAGGCACCCTGGCCCCTGCCGGCGACGGGCGACGCCGCGGCGATCGAGGCCGTGATGCGCGATCACCTGGCAGCAGCCGGCGCCGAGTAGGGCAGCGCAGTCAGACGTGAGGGACGCTGGTGGCTGACAACGCGGCGGTGATCCGTCGCTGCCGCCTGGCGACGGCCCTTTCCTCACGGTCTTCTCCTAGCCGAACCATGGCCGGTGCACCTTCGACGCCTTGAACCCGCCGAGTTGTTACCAGAGGCGTGTCACGCGGTCCCACCGAAGGCCTCCGTCGCGGGCTCAGCCGAGCGGCGCCCCGTTACTGGTTCGCAGATCGGTGATCGGTTGCCCGCATTGCCCGCACTGCCCCCGGTACATGGGCGGCTCGGGGTTCTCGAAGTAGGTGCCTTCGAAGGGGGTGCCCTCGGCGCGGCAGACGGGCGTGCGGCAGATCGCGGTGAACGTGGCGGACGGCCAGTCGGCGATCTCGGTGGGGTAAGGCTCGGTCATCTTGGTCAGCTCCCGACGATCAGGTACCAGACGCTGGTGTTGGTGGCGGTCGTACGGTTGATCCACACGGTCAGGCCCGTCGCCGTCACGCTGGTGGCAGTGCACTCCACCACTGTGCCGGGCACAGTCGAGGAGGCGGTCACGAAGGCACGGTGAACAGTGCCCGCGACGTTCAGCCCAGTAACGGTGACGGAAGTGGGCGTGTTCGCGATGGGGTGATCGTCACGACGCCGGTCACGATGTTCGGAGCCCGTAGGACGCCGTCGCTGAGGGTCATCAGCTCCGGGGAGCGCGGGGTGACGTCCGCTCTGGAGCTGGCCACGAGGGATGATTCCAGGACGACTTCGGGCTGCACCCAGGTGCCCATGTCGATGACGTCGCGCGGACCCGCCCCGGCGACGTCTCCGACGAGGAGTCCGAGAACATCTCCAGGGCGGGCTGGGAGTCGGAGGACGGGTTGAGAACGAGACGCCTGCCGGTCGCCGCCGTGCGTACGGTCGCGCCGGTGACGACCTTGCCGTTGATGGCGTCGGCGTCGAGCTTGTCCGCGGGCGGAGATCCACAGCAGCCGTCCCTTCTCGTCGGTCAGGGCGAGGAAGTGCAGGCCGTGGCGGTGGTGCTTGCCGGAGAAGTTCTTCCGGCCACCCCAAGTACGAACGCGAGCTGAAGGGCTACGAGAAGAAGACCAACTACCGCTACCAGGCCATCGCCACCAACACCGAAGGCGGGCAACTGCAGTTCCTCGACGCCCGGGCCCGCTCCCATACCCACGTCGAGGCCGGCATCCGCCGGTCCAAGGCCCTCTCCCTCAACCTGATGCCCTCCAAGTACTTCAAGGTCAACCAAGCCTGGTGCACCCTCCTCGCCCTGGCCACAGACCTCGCCCGCTGGTTCCAGCTCCTCGCCGTGAACGGGAAACTCGCCCGTGCCGAGCCCGCCACCCTGCGCACCCGGCTCCTGGACCCCGCGAAACTCGCCGACCACGCCCGAAGACGCGAGCTGAAACTCGGCCCCGCCTGGCCCGCATCCACCGACATCGTCAACGCCTGGGACGCTGTCCAGGCCCTGCCCAACCCGACTGACATCCACCGCAAACCACCCCGCCGTCCCGGAAAGGAGTAGACCCGCACCGCCCTCGGCACGTGGAAGCCGACGCCGACCCGCGACGACACGCGGGCAGACCGCCAACACCACCCACAGGACGAACCAGGATGAATCGTCAACCCCAGCCGATCACCTCAAGCCGGCGCGCGCACGTGAATGATCGAGGCCGAGGACTGGAAGAACGACTACGCCCTGCCCTCCGGCGTGGAGGGCACGATCCGACAGACCAGAGCCGCTGACCAGCCCGGCGCTGGCGCGGCAGCCGTGCCGCACCAGCGTTCCCATCCCACCGGAACCCCCCCACCCCCCGCGACATCACACAACCCGACCTCACAAAAGGAATAGACTCTATGTATGCACGCACCCGCCGCCGGCGCCGTACGGCGGTC
>CBFGQM010000141.1:0-12056 GCA_965650905.1 uncultured Streptomyces sp.
TACGGTCAGGCCGTCGCCTCGTTCGGCGTCGCGATGGCGGCCACCGCCCTCGGCATCTACAACCTGCACGCCGACGCCTGGGTACGCGGCTTTCTGGCCATCGCCGTCCTCTATCTCGTCACCTCCGCCTTCACACTGGCCAAGGTGATCCGGGACCGTCAGGAGGCCGGGCAGATCGTCAGCCGGGTCGACCAGGTACGACTGGAGAAGCTGCTCGCGGAGCACGACCCGTTCGAAAAGCTCTGAGCCGTAAGCGCCGGCAGAACAGGCACGCCAGGGCCGTTCTGCGTTTTTGGCTGGGCTCGACTCAGAAACAGGCCCTAAGCGCCCGCTCAGGTCGCGGGGTATTGTGGTTCATCCTGCCAGTGGAGAAGCGTCAGTGGAGAGTGGAGAAGGGGCGAACAGCGATGAGTACGGCGGCAAAGACGGCCGGCGGCGAGATGCAGCCGTGGGCCGAGGTCACCCCGGACGCGGCTCGGCGGCTGCTCGTCGCCGCCGTGGAGGCCTTCGCCGAGCGCGGGTACCACGCGACGACGACCCGTGACATCGCGGGCCGCGCCGGCATGAGCCCGGCAGCGCTCTACGTCCACTACAAGACCAAGGAAGAGCTGCTCCACCGGATCAGCCGTATCGGCCACGACAAGGCGCTCGCCATCCTGCGTACGGCGGCGGACAGTGAGGGCAGTGCGGCCGAGCGCCTCTCCGTCGCCGTGCGCTCCTTCGTCCGCTGGCACGCGGCGCAGCACACCACCGCGCGCGTGGTGCAGTACGAACTGCAGGCGCTCGGCGATGGAGCCCGCGCCGAGATCGTCGCGCTGCGCCGCCAGACCGATGCCGCCGTGCGGGGCATCATCCAGGACGGTGTGGCGGCGGGCGAACTCGACGTGCCGGACGTGCCGGGCACCACGCTCGCCGTGCTGTCCCTGTGCGTGGACGTCGCGCGCTGGTTCGACGTGAACGGTTCTCGGACACCCGACGAGGTCGGCGCACTCTACGCCGACCTCGTGCTGCGGATGGTGGGGGCGAAGAAGTAGTTCAGAAGGCGCGCGGGATCAGAAGACGCGCGGGATCAGAAGACGCGCAGGATCAGAAGGCGCTCAGAAGTAGTAGCGGGACACCGGCTCCGCCACGCACACCGGCTTGTCGCCACCCTCGCGCTCGACAGTGACCGCGGCCGTGACCTGGACGCCGCCGCCCGCCTCTGTGACCTCCTTGAGCACCGCCGTGGCGCGCAGTCGAGAGCCCACGGGTACGGGGGAGGGGAACCGGACCTTGTTGGTGCCGTAGTTGACGCCCATCTTCATACCCTCGACGCGCATGACCTGCGGGACGAGCACGGGCAGCAGCGACAGCGTCAGATAGCCGTGCGCGATGGTCGTGCCGAACGGTCCGTCGGCCGCCTTCTCGGGGTCCACGTGGATCCACTGGTCGTCGCCGGTCGCCTCCGCGAACAGGTCGATCCGCTTCTGGTCGATCTCCAGCCAGTCGCTGAGCCCCAACTGCTCGCCCACCGCCGCCTTCAGGTCGTCGGCGGATGTGAAAATCCTCGGCTCTGCCATGTTCCTGGCCTCCCGCGTGACTAAAGCTAAGCGACTGCTTAGCATGGTCCGGCGTGGGGCCCATGTCAACGTACCGGGACGTACGGACGGTGGGTGTGACGAGGTGGGTAGGCTTCAAGAGGTGCCCCAGATTCCAGAGAAGATCCATGAACTCACGGTCGGCCAGCTGTCGGCCCGCAGCGGCGCCGCCGTGTCCGCCCTGCACTTCTACGAGTCCAGGGGCCTGATCAGCAGCCGCCGGACCCCGGGCAACCAGCGCCGCTACCAGCGTGACGCACTGCGCCGCGTCGCGTTCGTACGAGCCGCGCAGCGCGTCGGCATCCCGCTGGCCACGATCCGCGACGCACTCGTCGAACTCCCCGAGGGGCGCACTCCGACGCGGGAGGACTGGGCCAGCCTCTCGGAGGTCTGGCGGACCGAACTCGACGGGCGCATCGAGCAGTTGCGCCGCCTGCGGGACCATCTCACGGACTGCATCGCCTGCGGCTGTCTGTCCCTGGAGACCTGTGTGCTGTCCAACCCGGACGACGTCTTCGGCGAGAAGCGGGCGGGCTCGAGACTCATGATGGAGCGCGTCTCGGAGAAGCGGAGACCCAAGCGGCGGGAGAAGGAGCCGGAGGACCACTGCTGAAGCAGGGCGGCGCGGCGGTGGCCCCGGACTCTTGTCCGCGCGCGGATCAGCGTGCGGATCCGGCGACACGGAGACCGCCGTGCCGATGTCCCTGCCGAGGTCAAGCTCGCCGTCCACACGGAGATGTCGTGCCGTCGTGGGGCATCATGAGGAGCATTGCGGCATCCCGTGCACAAGGGTGCGGATCGGCGCACCCCCGCCGTGCTAGGTCTGATTGGTTCCCACAGAAGAGCCCCGACTGTTCTGCCTCCAGGCGCCACAGCCGGTGTCGAGGCACCGACCGCGCTCAGCCCTTCGTGCCTCCGAGCTCCCCCAACCTCTCGGCTCCGCTCGACCAGGGTGACCCATGCTCTCGCGACAGCGGCGCGTTCCTGCGGCTCAGACCGACACCAGCAGCCGCGCCCGCCTGGCCTCCGCCATGGCCTCGGGCGTAAGAACGGGCCGCGGCACCACGATTCCGCAGCTCGTGCAGATCGGCCCCGAGCACGGTTCATGGGCCAGGTCGTACTTCCATGTGAGGCGCTCGCCCGAACACACCGGGCAGACCGAGCCGGGCTCGCGCTCGAGGGCCGTGATGAGTCGGCGCAGCACCTCCGCCAGCGGCTCGTGGGGGTGGAGCCGGGGGTCGTCGCACCACGCGACTCCGAAACCGCCCCAGGTCAGCCGGTGCCAGTCGTCCACACTGGCCGGCCTGCGCAACCCGCTGTACTTCTCCTTCCTGCGGCGCTGGGCGAAGGCGTCCTCGTAGGCGAGCCACACCGAGCGCGCCTCCTCGAGTTCGTCGAGCGCGGCCACCAGCCGCGCCGGATCCGGGGACCGGTCCTCGGGCCCGAAACCGGCCCGAGAGCTCAGGTGGCCCCAGGTGGCCCGATGTCCGTAAGGGGCGAACCTTTCAAGGCACTTGCGCAGCGAGTAGCGTCGCAGTGCGAGATCACTCCTCGGATCGCGCACCTGTCTCGCCAGACTCCGGAAACCGGCCATCGCCCTGCACCTCCGTCACACATGCACCTGTACTTCGGTCACTTCGGCCGTCGTCGTACGGACGTCGCCGAATAGACGTATCACCACCGGATTCGGCTCCATCCAATTTCCGACGACCGCCATCAGACTCCCCGTCAGATCCGCCAACGCCCCGTCACCTCCCGTCGGCACCCCGTTGGAACGGCTTTCGGGTCGACTGCCGAACCCCTTTTGGTCAAGACGGTGCTCACCCTCCACGACGGCAGCAGCTTCCCGTAGGGGAAGGAGCTCGCGAACCCTGCTCCGTCCGGACATGGGGTCCCCCTGGTCGAGCTGGTCGAACTGGTCGAGCGGAGCCAAGAGCTTGGGGAGCAGGGGAGCATGTGTGACTTCCGTGGTCGCGCAAGCCGCCACGGGTACGCCGGAGCGCGGACCGGCTCCGGGGAACGAAACGGACGCAACCCGTCGGACACCCTTGTCGCCAGGGCCGCCGCCTGTCCTTCGTCGCTTCCACTGGTACATACCGACCGGTTAGCCTGTCACTGCATGCAGCAGAGCCGATTCGCGTCGCGTCGAACGAGAGCTGCGTAGGTGGTGCGGACAGTGCGGGCAGCCCTGACAACGATCGGGGACTTTGGGAAGGCAGGTGGCGGCAAGTGCCCAGGACGATGGACGGGGACGCTACGCCTGTCCCGAGGCGGCTGCTGGCCGCCGCCACCAGGCTCTTCGCCGAGCAGGGGTACGACCGGACGTCGGTGCAGGAGATCGTCGAGGCGGCAGGCGTCACCAAGGGTGCGCTGTACCACTACTTCGGTTCCAAGGACGACCTTCTGCACGAGGTGTACGCACGCGTGCTGCGCGTCCAGCAGGAGCGCCTGGACGCCTTCGCGGACGCCGAGGCGCCCGTGGAGGAGCGGCTGCGGGCCGCCGCGGTGGACGTGGTCGTCACGACGATCGACAACCTCGACGACGCGGCGATCTTCTTCCGCTCCATGCAACAACTCAGCCCCGAGAAGAACAAGCAGGTACGTGCCGAACGCCGGCGCTACCACGAACGGTTCCGCGCCCTGATCGAGGAGGGCCAGGATGCGGGCGTCTTCTCCAAAGCCACGCCCGCCGACCTGGTGGTGGACTACCACTTCGGTTCCGTTTACCACCTGTCGACGTGGTACCGCCCCGACGGGCCGCTGAACCCGCAGCAGGTGGCCGACCACCTCGCCGACCTGCTGCTGCGGGCCCTGCGGCCGTAGGGCCGGTCGGGACCGACACCGCCCGCGGGGGTCGCCCGGGAGGTGTAGCACGACACCCGCCCCCACCCGGGGGGCCCCGGGGGGGGGGGGGGGGGGCGCCGGCCCCCCCCGACTCCCGGACCCTCCTGGGGCGCCCCGGGCTCTACTGGTACTGCTTGATCTCCCGGCGGGCCAGCGACCGCTGATGCACCTCGTCGGGGCCGTCCGCGAGCTGCAGTGTGCGGGCACCCGCCCATAGTTCGGCCAGAGGGAAGTCCTGGCTGACGCCACCCGCGCCGTGCAGCTGGACGGCCTTGTCGAGGATGTCGACGACCGTGCGCGGCGTCGCGATCTTGATGGCCTGGATCTCGGTGTGCGCCCCGCGGTTGCCGACGGTGTCCATCATCCAGGCCGTCTTCAGGACGAGCAGCCGCAGCTGCTCGACGGCGACCCGCGCGTCCGCGATCCAGTTCTGCACGACCCCCTGCCGGGCGAGCGGCTTGCCGAACGCGGTGCGCGAGACGGCCCGGCGGCACATCAGCTCGATGGCCCGCTCCGCCATGCCGATCAGCCGCATGCAGTGGTGGATACGGCCCGGCCCGAGCCGTGCCTGCGCGATGGCGAAGCCGCCGCCCTCCTCGCCGATCAGATTGCTCAGGGGGACCCGCACCCGGTCGAAGACGACCTCCGCGTGCCCGCCGTGGGAGTGGTCCTCGTACCCGTAGACCTGCATCGCGCGTCGCACCTCGACGCCCGGGGTGTCGCGGGGCACGAGCACCATGGACTGCTGGCGGCGGATGTCGGCCCCGTCCGGCTCGGTCTTGCCCATCACGATGAAGATCTTGCAGTCGGGGTGCATCGCGCCGGAAATGTACCACTTGCGGCCGGTGATGACGTACTCGTCCGTGCCTTCGGGGGCTCGCTCGATGTGCGTGGTGATGTTCGTGGCGTCGGACGAGGCCACCTCGGGCTCCGTCATCGCGAACGCCGAGCGGATCTCCCCCGCGAGCAGCGGCTCCAGCCACTGCTTCTTCTGCCGCTCGTCACCGAACTGCGCGAGCACCCCCATGTTGCCGGTGTCCGGCGCCGCGCAGTTCGTCGCGGTCGGGGCCAACTGCGGGGAGCGGCCGGTGATTTCGGCGAGCGGTGCGTACTGGAGGTTCGTCAGCCCCGCGCCGTGCCCGGCGTCGGGCAGGAAGAGGTTCCACAGCCCCTGCCGCCGGGCCTCGGCCTTCAACTCCCCGACGACGGCGGGCGTGTCCCACGGCGAGGTGAGCCGGGCGCGCTGCTCGTGCGCGACGGATTCGGCGGGATAGACGTAGTCGTCCATGAAGGCGAGGAGTTTGCCGCGCAGTTCCTCGGTGCGGGCGTCAAAGGCGAAATCCATGTCGGTCACCCTTCCTGGAGAGTGCTCAGGCCGTGCTCGATGAACACCGGGACCAGTCCACCGATGCGGTCGAAGCCCACGCCGACCGTCTGGCCGAGCGTGTAGCGGTAGTGGATGCCCTCGAGGATCACGGCGAGCTTGAACCAGGCGAACGCCGTGTACCAGGCGACGGCGGACACGTCGCGCCCCGAGCGCGCGGCGTACCGCTCGATCAGCTCGGCGGGCTGCGGATGCCCGGCGGCCTCGGCGGTCGTAAACACGGGAGAGTCGGGCGCGCCGAGCGGGATGCTGTACATCGCCAGCAGCCCCAGGTCGGTGAGCGGGTCACCGAGCGTGGACATCTCCCAGTCGAGGATCGCGGCGATCTCGTCGCCCTGACCGATGAGCACGTTGTCGAGCCGGTAGTCGCCGTGCACGACGGTGGCCGCCGGGGAGTGCGGCAGCTCGCGCCCGAGTGCGGCGTGCAGTTCGTCGATCCCGGCCAGCTTCCGGTTGCGGGAGGCGTCCAACTGCTTGCCCCAGCGCTGCAGTTGCCTGTTCAGGAAGCCCTCCGGCCGGCCGAAGTCCGCGAGCCCCACCTCGGCGGGGTCCACGGTGTGCAGCTCGACCAGCGTGTCGACGATGCTCAGCACCGCGTCGCGGGTGCGCTGTGGGCCGAGAGGGGCGAGCTGCTCGACGGTCCGGTACGGCATACCCTCCACGAAGTTCATGACATAGAACGGCGCGCCCAGCACCTTGTCGTCCTCGCACAGCAGCACCGGTCGTGGCACCGGCACGGCTGTCGGGTGCAGCGCGCTGATCACCCGGTGCTCGCGCTTCATGTCGTGCGCGGTGGCCAGCACATGGCCCAGTGGAGGCCGCCGTACGACCCATTTCGCGGTGCCGTCCGTCACGGCGTATGTGAGGTTCGACCGTCCGCCCTCGATCAGCCGGCCGGTCAGTGGGCCGTGGACCAGCCCGGGCCGCTCGGCGTCGAACAGGCCGCGCAGCCGGTCGAGATCGAGACCTGGCGGGTGGTCCGGGCTCATCGTGTCTCCTCCGTACGCCGGTGTGGGACCCCTTCATGATGCTGACCGGTCGGTATGTCGTCCAGTTCAGCGACGCAACCTGATCGGCCTCTCTCTCAGGAGGCCTGCGTGGGAGTGCGGCGGGGGCCTGCGCGGGCCTGCGGCGAGGGGCATGCGCGGGCCTTCACAGCCCCTCGAGGTCCTTCGGAGCCTTTCAGAAGACAAGCGCCGCCGCGCAGACGGCCAGGGCCATCGTGCACAGGGCCGCGGCCGTCGCGTGCCTCGGGGTGAGAGCCGCCGGGTGGCCGCTCCCGGCTGCCGCCAGCGTGCGAATGCGGTGATGGGCGACGGCGAGGAAGCCCAGCCAGAGCGCGCAGCACACGGTGCTCACGACCACGCGTGTGGCGGTCTGCCCGCCCTGGAGCGCCGTCTTCGCGCCGAGCACGGCGACGACGGTGCTCGCGAGGGTCGTACGGCGCCATGCCAGCCGCGTGCGTTCCGGCTGCAGGCCGGGGTCTGGTGCGGCGGGATGCCGGTCGGGGTCCGGTGCGCTGGGCACAATCATCCTTCCCAGCCGACGAGGACGATCACGACCATCGCGACGGCGACGATCGCAACCACGATGCTCAGCAGTGCCGGGAAGCGGGATACCGGCAGATCCTCGCCCCGGCGCATCGCGCGCTCGCAGCGCACCCAGTGGTTCACCGCGCGCAAGGAGCACAGGACGCCGGCCGCCAGCAGTCCGAGCGCGAGCCCGACGCGCCATCCCCATCGCAGGTCCGGCAGAAACTGATCCACGGCGAAGCCTCCGCCGATGAGCGCCATCGCTGTCCGTAGCCAGGCCAGGAACGTGCGCTCATTGGCGAGCGAGAACCGGTAGTCCGGCGTGTCGCCTTCCTCCCTGATCCGCTCGGGTGCGAACCACACCCGGACGTTCCGCACGAATTCGATCATGCGGTCGACCCTATCGCTGCGGTGCGCCGCTGTGCGCTGTGGTGTGCTGCGGTGCGCTGCGCTCCGCCGGGTGGAATGGTGCGCCTGTCCCCGACCACCCGGTCGTTCTCGTCGACGTGTCGAGGATCTCGTCAGCAGAGCTCATGCCACCGTCCAGGGAACTCATGCCTTCATCCACCAGCCCGGCACGCACCCCTGCCGTGGCAGCCGCTGGGGACGCCAGGGATTGACTCGGTCACTCGCCTGCTCAAGGATCTGACCGACCGCTAACAAGCCGAAGGGGGCCTGCTCATGGCATACGACGCAGATGTGATCGTGATCGGGGCGGGCCTCGCCGGGCTCGCGGCGACCGCGGAGCTCGTCGACGCGGGGCGCAGGGTGATCCTCCTCGACCAGGAGCCGGAGCAGTCGATCGGCGGCCAGGCGCACTGGTCCTTCGGCGGCCTGTTCTTCGTGGACTCGCCCGAGCAGCGCCGTATGCGGATCAAGGACAGTCACGTGCTGGCGCTGCAGGACTGGATGGGTACCGCCGCCTTCGATCGCCCGGAGGACCACTGGCCGCGCAAGTGGGCCGAGGCGTACGTGGACTTCGCGGCCGGTGAGAAGCGGTCCTGGCTGCACGGTCAGGGGGTGAGGTTCTTCCCTGTGGTGGGCTGGGCCGAGCGCGGCGGCTATGACGCGAACGGGCACGGGAACTCCGTACCGCGCTTCCACATCACCTGGGGGACCGGGCCCGGACTGGTCGCTCCCTTCGAGCGGCGGGTGCGCGTCGGGGCGGCGCGCGGCCTCGTACAGCTCAGGTTCCGGCACCGGGTGACCGGCCTGTCGCGCAGTGCGGGCACGGTGGACACGGTCACCGGCGAGATCCTGGAGCCCGTGGACAGTCGGCGTGGCCAGGAGAGCAGCCGCACGGTCAGCGGGGCCTTCGAGTTCCGGGCCCAGGCGGTGATCGTCACCTCGGGCGGCATCGGCGGCAACCACGACCTCGTACGCGCCAACTGGCCCGAGCGGCTGGGCAGCCCGCCGGAGCGGATGATTTCCGGCGTACCCGCGCACGTCGACGGCAAGATGCTCGCCATCGCGGAGGGCACGGGGGCGCGTTTCATCAACCGCGACCGCATGTGGCACTACACCGAGGGCATCCAGAACTGGAATCCCATCTGGGACAACCACGGCATCCGCATCCTGCCCGGCCCGTCCTCGCTCTGGCTCGATGCCCGCGGCAACCGCCTCCCGGTCCCGCTCTTCCCGGGCTTCGACACGCTCGGCACGCTGGAGCACATCATGCGGACCGGGTACGACTACACCTGGTTCGTGCTCGACCAGAAGATCATCGGCAAGGAGTTCGCGCTCTCGGGATCGGAGCAGAACCCCGATCTGACCGGTAAGTCGGTCAAGGACGTCATCGGGCGGGCGCGCGCCGATGTTCCCGGTCCGGTGAAGGCCTTCATGGACAACGGGGTCGACTTCGTCGTGGAGAGAGACCTGAGCGCGCTCGTGCGCGGCATGAACGCGCTCACCGGGGAGCCCCTCATCGAGGAAGCCGCCCTGCGCCGCGAGATCACCGCCCGGGACCGTGAGGTCGTGAACCCGTTCACCAAGGACCTCCAGGTGACGGCGATCCATGGTGCCCGCAGGTACCTCGGCGACAAGCTGATCCGCACGGCCGCCCCGCACCGCATCCTCGACCCCAAGGCCGGCCCGCTGATCGCCGTGCGCCTCAACATCCTCACCCGCAAGACCCTCGGCGGCCTGGAGACGGACCTCTCCTCCCGCGTACTGACCGAGGGGGGAGGCCCACTGACCGGCGTATACGCGGCGGGCGAGGCCGCCGGCTTCGGCGGCGGCGGCGTCCACGGCTACCGCTCCCTCGAGGGCACGTTCCTCGGCGGCTGTCTCTTCTCCGGCCGCGCGGCGGGCCGAGCCGCGGCAAGGGCCGTGCACTAGGGGAGGAGGAGTTACTGGTCGAGGCCGCGCAAAGCGGACATCGCCCGCTCGGTGATCTCCTCCGGACTGCCGGAGACGTCCACGGCGAAACCCGCCTCGTCCGCCTGGAGCGGCTGGAGGGTGGCGAACTGGGAGTCCAGCAGCGCCGTCGGCATGAAGTGCCCCTGGCGGTGCGTCATCCGGTCCTCGATGAGCTTGCGGTCACCCGTGAGATGCACGAAGACGAGGCCGGGAGCGGAGGCCCGCAACCGGTCGCGGTAACTCCGCTTCAGCGCCGAGCAACTGATCACCCCGCCGAGCCCGGCCCGCCCGTGAGCCCACCCGCCGATGGCGTCCAGCCATGGCAGGCGGTCCTGGTCGGTCAGAGGCGCTCCGGCCGACATCTTGGCGATGTTGGTTTGGGGGTGGAAGTCGTCGCCCTCTGCGTACGGAACGCCGAGCCGGTCGGCGAGCAGGGGGCCCACAGTGGTCTTCCCGGTGCCTGCCAGGCCCATGATCACAACGAGATGGGGGGTGCGCGGTCCGGTGGTCCGTGGTCCGGTGGTGTGCGGTCCGGTGGTGTGCGGTTCAGGGGGGCGGCCTTGATTCATTGTGGTCTCGCCGTCTTCTGCGACATCGGAGGGCCGACGTCGCGTCGGAGGTGCGTCGGGTGCCGCTCCATGTCCGAGGACACCTGAAGCAAGGCGTGGGCCGGCTGCCTGGGGAGGCCGGTCGCTCGGGGAACGGGTTACCCGGGGAACCGCGTCGCTCGCGGACCCCTTTACTCGGGAACCGCGTTACTCGGGAACCGCGTTACTCGGGAAGTCCCCGTCCACGTACACCCATGCCCCGTCGACCCGCTCGAACCGGCTCCGTTCGTGCAGCGAGCCGCCCGCGTACGACGCCCGGAAGGTCACGGTCCCGGTGCTGTGAAAGGCCGACCCCTCGGCCGTGGCGAGAATCTCCAGGCCCGTCCAGCGCGTCGCCGGATCGAACCCGACCCGGGCCGGCCGGGTTCGCGGATGCCATGTCCGCAGCAGATAGGCCTCGTCGCGCCGCGCGAACGCGGTATACCGGGACCGCATCAGCGCCTCGGCGGTCGGCGCCACGCTCTCACTCCGGTGAAACCGGCCACAGCAGGTTGCGTACGTGTCTGGCAGACCGCAGGGGCACAAAGCGGGCTGTGCGGGGCGGGCGGCCCGCTGCCGTCTGGGGCGGGTGGTGCGTCGGGACATGCTCCCATTCTGCCGCATCGGCCTCCTGCGCGGGAGCCGTGGATCACCAGCCGCGACACGCGGGCGCAGTGTGGGAGTGACATGGAACCACCTTCACGGAAACTCCATCAAGGTGGCCTGAACGTGCCTTGTTCTAACAACTCCGTACACAACAGGCTAGGTTGAAGACGTATCAGCAGTCACTAACGCCTCAGGAGGTCGCTCAACACATCAGGAGTCACAAGCATTTGCTTGACCCGGACAGCCAACCGCCCGGGGCGCTGACGGGAGAACTGATGAGGCGCGTCTGACCCGCCACCAGCACTACGCCCGGCCGACTTGGCGCGCGCTGAACCGCACCCGCTCCCTCTGTTGTCTCTCTTGTGTGCTTTTCATCCGGTGCCGAGAACGGATTTGGAGGGGAATGCCGATGAGCGCGGTGAGCACGGCCGGCCCGACGTATCCCGGCGTCTACGTCGAAGAGCTTCCCAGCAGCGCCCGAAGCATCTCGGCTGTCACCACCTCGGTGACCGCCTTCGTCGGGCACATTACGCGCGGTCCGCTGAACGAGCCGGTGGGCGTCACGAGCTTCACCGAGTTCGTGCGCCGCTTCGGCGGACTGAGCTCGCAGAGCGCAGTCGGCTACGCGGTGCACCAGTTCTTCGGCAACGGCAAAACGGTCGTGGGCCGGTTCCACCGACTCCGAGGACGTCGTCCGCTTCCTCGGCGAGCGTGCCCACGACCTGGGCCCGCAGGCCTCCGTCAACCGGCCGGTGTTCCCGCTGGCGGGCGGCGAGGACGGCGAGGCGCCGGGGCCCCGCGACCTCATCGGAGGCAAGGCCGAAAAGACCGGCATCCAGGCGCCGCGCGGCGTCGCGGACGTCAACCTGCTCGTCCTGCCGCAGCTCGCGGCGTACGAGTCCACAGAGGACATGATCATGGTCGTCTCGGCGACGCAGCGGCTGTGCCAGGAGCGGCCGGTCTTCCTCCTCGTCGACACGCCCGGCGCCTGGGTCGGTGTGGACAGGGCCCGGGCCGGACTCGCCGCCTTCGACGCCGTGCGCGGCAATCACGCGGGCCTGTACTTCCCGCACATCCGGCTCACCGACCCGCTCACCGGGCGGCTGCGCTCCTCCCCCCTCCGGCGCCGTCGCGGGCGTCCTCGCGCGCACGACTCCGAGCGCGGCGT
>CBFGQM010000142.1:0-11991 GCA_965650905.1 uncultured Streptomyces sp.
GTGCTCACCATGACCGAACACACCACCAAGCCGCTGGGTGACATCGCCTTCGCCTATCTCGGCGACGCGCGTTTCAACATGGGTAACTCCTACCTGGTCACGGGCGCGCTCCTCGGGATGGACGTCCGCATCGTGGCCCCGCGGGCATACTGGCCCGCCGAGGAGATCATCGGTCACGCCCGCGAGCTCGCCGAGGCCGGCGGCGGCCGCATCACCCTCACCGAGGACGTCACCGCGGGCGTCCGGGGCACCGACTTCGTCGCCACCGACGTCTGGGTCTCCATGGGAGAGCCCAAGGAGGTGTGGGACGAGCGCATCGACGCCCTCGGCCCGTACGCCGTGACGATGGACGTCCTGCGCGCAACAGGCAACCCCGACGTCAAGTTCCTGCACTGCCTGCCCGCCTTCCATGACCTGGGCACCAAGGTCGGCCGCGAGATCCACGAGCGGCATGGACTGGACGCGCTGGAGGTCACCGACGAGGTGTTCGAGTCGGCGCACTCGGTCGTCTTCGACGAGGCGGAGAACCGGCTGCACACCATCAAGGCGATCCTGGTGGCGACGCTCGCCTGATCTTCACGTCCGCGTCGGTCACCTCTCGTCGGTCTCGGACCGTTCAACTCCCGTTGGTCTCCGGTCGGCCACGTCGGTTTCCACTGCCGCGGTACCACCCCCGCTTTAGGGCTTGATGCCCACCCCGGTCCACAGGCTGACCTCGGCGTCCGTGGGCGGCTCAGGCATGGCGGCGTCGCCGCCCTCGGCGTCGGGACGCCAGCGGTGGCCGACGGTGACGCCGGGCTCGAGCATGTCCAGCCCGGCGAAGAAGCGGGTGACGTCCGCCTGGGAGCGGAACCGCACGGGTGTTCCGGCGTTGGTGTATATCTCGGTGACCTTCTCCCAGGTGGGCGGGTCGAAGTCGGGCGTGCAGTGGCTCAGGGCCAGGGCGCTGCCCGAGGGGAGGGCGCCCAGCAGCCGGTCGACGATCCCGTACGGATCCTGGGCGTCGGTGACGAAGTGCATGAGGGCGTTCAGAGACAGCGCCACGGGTTCGTTCAGGTCCAGGATTTGGGCTAGCTCGGGGGCGTCCAGGAGCGCCTCGGGCTCGTTGACATCCGCCTCGATGTAGGTGGTACGTCCCTGGGGGGTGCTGCGCATCAGGCGCTCGGCGTACTTGAGGACGAGGGGGTCGTTGTCGGCGTACACCACTTTGGCCTGCGGGACCACGGCCTGCGCCACCTGGTGCAGGTTCGGCTCGGTGGGGATGCCGGTGCCTATGTCCAGCCACTGCCGGATGCCGTACTCCTGCGCGAGGACCCGGGTGGCCCGGTGCATAAACGCCCGGTTCTCCCGCGCACACACGAAAATGCCGGGATACGCCGCCGCAACGGTCTCAGCTGCCCGCTCGTCGACCTCGAAGTGGTCCTTGCCTCCGAGGTAGTAGTCGTACATACGGGCGGAATGCGGCCTGCTGGTGTCGATGTCCCGCGAGGCGTGGGGGGTGCTCATCCTGTCCCTCTCATGGTGTGCGTCGGCGTGCCGGGTGGACCGCGGCCGAACGGCCCGAATCCTGCCCGGTCGTCACCTGGTTCAGTCGGCCGTCAGATGATCGGCGAGGCCCTTCTTGACCCCCGCGACGAACGCGGTGATCTCCTCCGGCGTGTAGATCAGCGCGGGTCCGGCGGGGTCCGTCGACTGGCGCAGAGCCACGCGGCCGTCGGCGAGTTGCTTGGTCTCCACGCACTGGCCTCCGTTGGGACCGCTCCACGGACACTCCCAGCCCTGATCGCCGAGGTCCGAGGCGGGCATCCCGTTGTAGACGCCGCGGTCGGTGATGGTCACCCGTACTCCTTTCGCATGCGGTTCAGGAGCGTTTTGCTGTCCGCGGAGGACGTCATCAGTGACAGCCGGTTGTGCGCCTCGAGATGCGTGGCGACGTCGGAGCGTTGGTCGAGGTACATGGACGCGGAGAGGATCTCGCTGTAGACGACGTCGGGCAGCTCCCGCTCCTCGAACCGGAAGTAGGTGAAGGGAGCGCACGCCCCGACGTGGGCACCCGCGGAGAACGGCACGACGTCGACGCTGACGTGGTCCAGCTCCGAAGCCGCCAGAAGCCGGTCGATCTGCTCCCGCATCACCTCGGCGCCGCCCACCGCCCGGTGCAGTACGGCCTCCTCCATCACCACCCACAGTGTGGGAGCGTCGGATCTCTCCAGCAGACTCTGCCGGCGCAGCCGCAGATCGACGCGCCGCTCCAGTTCCTCGTCACTGTCCTGGGGGAAGCCCATGCGCAGCAGGGCGCGCGCGTATCCGTACGTCTGCAGCAGGCCCGTCACGTAATGGGGCTCGTAGGTGCGCAGGGTCTTGGCGCCGGTCTCCAAGCTGACGTAGGCGGTGAACCAGCTGGGCAGCACATCGCGGTACGGGTGCCACCAGCCCGGCTCGTTGGCCCGCTCGGCCAGCCCGACGAACTCGTCGATCTCCTGGGGACCGGCCCCGTAGGTCTGCAGCAACTTCTCGACGTAGAGGGGCTTCAGGGCGACCTCCGCCTTCTCCAGGCGGCGAATGGTCAGAGGCTTCACCCGCAGGGCCTTCGCGGCGTCGTCCAGGGAGGCCCCCGCGCCCTGCCGCATTTCCTGCAGCCGCTTGCCCAGGATCATGCGGAGAACGGTGGGCGCACTGGTGCCTGAGCCGGAACGAGCATCGCTCACGCTCTCCACACCTCCTGACGATCCGTCACCTATACCACTCGGGCAGCGACTTGTTGATGACACCAGACGGATACCGACTGCCTGAAATTATCAGGAGAGAGGTTGCACCATGAACGGAACAGCAAGCATAGTTACCGCGTGATCGACCTCACCGACCGCGACGGCAGTCCCCGCCGACACCCGGAACCACTCCAGGGTCCGGCGCGCGCCGCGGTCGGGTCAGTCACCTGCTGCCTCGCCCACCGGCCCCCACGCCGGCCCGGCGAGGTTCCCCGTCAGCTCCTCGCACTACCCGTCCCCCGACGGAAGGCGACAACCGTGCCCACCCTCACGTCCCCTTCCTTCCCCCACCTGCCGGGCGGGGCGGCCTCAGAGGCAGTCCACTGGATGGAGCTCCCGGCACGCCACGCCGATGTCGCTGAAGCCCGTCGCGTGATGGGTGAGACGCTGCGCACCTGGCGGGTGCCCGAGGATGTGTGCCAGGACGCGGTCCTGATCCTCTCAGAGCTGGTCACCAATGCGATACGCCACACGTCCAGTACCCGGATCCACTGCTGCGTCGGGCTCGCCGCGGACGGATCGGTCCACCTCGAGGTACACGACCAGGCCACCACGCCGCGGAGCCTGCCACCGTGCGAACCCGGCCTCGACGACGAATGCGGGCGAGGCCTGCTGCTCGTGCAGCACATCGCCGAAAGGTGGGGAGCCGAACGCTCCTCCTTCACCGGGGGGAACGCCGTGTGGGCGGCACTCGCGAGCCCTTCAACGAGTCCTTTGGCGAGTCCTCCGGCGAGTGCCGGCACCACCGATACCGGGCCCTGAAACGGGCCGACGGGCCCTGGTCGAATGCCCCCGGGTGGTTGTTCCGGGGCGGTTGTTCGGGGGCGGATGTCCCGGGGACACCTGTGTCATGCCGCTGTGGCCTGGATCACATGACCTGTGTTGAGTGCGGTGCGGGGGCTGTTTCCGTACCACCACGTGAGGCTGATGCCGGGATGTGAGGATGATGCGCCATGGCTGCCGGGTGGTGTTCTCGCACGTTACGGGCCGCGGTGTTCGCGGCCGTCTGCGTGCTGCTCGCCGCCCTGGGTCACGTCATGCTGTCCGGCAGCCGTGTTCCGGGGCTGGCGCTTGTCGGCGGAGCTGCCGTGGCGGGCGTCGTGGGCTGGTGCCTGGCGGGGCGTGAGCGGGGAATCCCGTTGATCGTGTCCGTCGTGGTGGTGCTGCAGGCGGTCCTTCACTCTGCCTTCTCGCTCGTGCCGCAGGAGGTTGCGGGCAGGGCGCGGGCGTCCACGGGCGAGGGCTCCACGAACCACGACACGGGTTCGACGCATATGGGCTCGATGCCCATGGACCTTGCGGACATGAGCCAAGTGAGCACGGGGCACATGGAACACACCGGGCATACGATGAGCGGTTCTTCGTCGTTCGGTATGCTCGCGGCCCACCTGCTGGCCGCGCTGCTGTGCGGTCTCTGGCTCGCGTACGGAGAGTGTGCCGCCTTTCGTATCCTGCGGGCCGTGGCCGGATGGCTGGCCGCACCGCTGCGGCTGCTGCTCGCACTGCCCGTCCCACCGCATCGCACACGCGTCCACGCACGCCGCCGCGAAGACCAGTCACCGAGGCGGCTCCTTCTCCACTACGCGATCACCTCTCGGGGCCCGCCCATGGGGACCGCTGTCGCCTGACGACAGCCGGCAACCCGAGGCGACCCGTACGTGCCTCGGAGATCAGCCGTACGCCCGCGCAGGCGCCGTACGGCCGCATCCCCTTTCAACGGAACGCTGACGGCCGCTCCCTTCAGTGCGGCGATGCGGTTCCCCGGAGACCCCGAGAAGGACACCAGGTGATCACTTCTGTCCTGCCCGTCTCACGCCACACAGGCGATGACGACACAGAGGGCGACGAACGCGGCACAAGGGCATCGCTGGACGAGTCGACAACGGCATGGGCACTCGCCGCCCGCGGCGGTGACCCGAACGCCGTCGAGCGTTTCGTACGAGCCCTGCATCGTGACGTCCAGCGCTATGTCGCCCACCTCTGCGCCGATCCCCAGGCCGTCGACGACCTGGTACAGGAGACGTTCCTACGTGCGCTCGGCAGCCTGCACCGTTTCGAGGGACGTTCGTCGGCGCGCTCCTGGCTGCTGTCCATCGCCCGCCGTTCGGTGATCGACAGCTTTCGCCATGCCGCCGCCCGGCCCCGCCTGTCCGGCCTGCCGGAGTGGCAGCTGGCCGTCGAGCTCGCCCAGCCGCGCGGTCTGCCCGGCTTCGACGACGGCGTCGCGCTGCTCGACCTGCTGGCCGAGCTGCCCGACGAACGCCGGGAGGCGTTCGTCCTCACCCAGCTGGTGGGACTGCCGTACGCGGAGGCGGCCCAGATCAGCGACTGTCCCGTCGGCACGGTCCGCTCCCGGGTGGCCCGCGCCCGGGTGATGCTCATGGACCTGCTCGACGACGCCGAGGCGCCCGCACCGGCAGTACCGGCCGCCGCGTGACGGGGAGTCGGTGATGTGAGCGACGTCACATCGCAAGTAACCTGCCAGTAGGGACATTTGACTCTGTCGGTGCCGCGAACCCGCCCGAATAATCCTCCAGGAAACGCACAGGAGACTCTTGAGAGACGGAGCGGGACGTGGCCAAGAGAAAGAGCAGGAATAAGAAGATCCGGCTCGCGGCGATCGCAGCGGCACTGTCCACCGGCGGCATCGTCATCGCCCTGCTGCCGTCGGCCAACGCAGACCAGCGGGCGCCCCAACCGACGGTGGAAACCAAGGATGCCGGCAACTGTCAGCGAAACCATTTCCAGGTCAAGTCCTCCGATAAACTGGCCAACAAGTGGTCGGTTCGTGGGGACCTGAAAGACGGCAAGGGCAAGCAAGTTTACCACTGGGAGGAACTGGATAAGGACCCCGGGCACGGGACCTTCTGGGAGTTCACCTACTGCGGTGACAACGGGAAAGGGCACATCTGGATCGACGTCGCAGGCAGCAGCAGAAATCCACAGCGGCACTCTTACCTGAATCTGGACCTCAGCAAAAACTACTGCTGGGAGATTGTGCCATATACGCTCATACAGTCGGCGGTAATTAAGTGCGTAGAACCGTAAAAATCAGCCTGACCGAAGCAGATCCCGCTCGGTTCATCAACCCGATCATTCGGGGATGGATGGCTTACTGAGGGACCTTCCACCAGTCGGCCCTCTATCCTCTCCTGGAACGCGTCTACGCCTGCCTGGTGCGGTGGATGCGCAAGAAGTTCAAACGACTGCGGGGCAGGAACCAAGCCACAGCGGTGTGCAACCAGGCCGTCGGAGGACCCCGGTTCTTCGCTCACTGGGCCTGGACCACCCAAGCCCCCCGGCGCCTGGTGACCCCAGAGCGACAAGAGCCGTAGGACGAGAGATCGTCACGTACGGATCTGTGAAGGCCGAGGGGAGACTCCTCTCGGCCACTCGGCCGGCCAAAGCCAAACAGCAGGCCGCCACCACCGAGCGGCATCGTCGTCGACACCCGCGCCCGCTTCGACTGCATCGCCATCTCCGGCACGCCGACGTCCGGCTGCGCCACCTCGCGGTGGCACAGCCATCCGAGTGCCTCGCCCACCTCCTGGACGCCCAGGAACCAAGCGCAACCGACCAGCGGTTGCAGCGAATCACCAGGCGAAGGCCTGCAAAAGATCTCATGCAAGGACAGCGGCGCCCCGCGCGGTGTGGGCGACGACACCTCAAGCAACCTGCCGGTAGGGGCATTTGACTCTGTCGGTGCCGCGAGCCCGCCCGAATGATCCTCGAGGTAAACGCACAGGGAAGTCTCGAGAAACGGAGCAGAGTGTGGCTAAGAGGAGCTCAAAGAGCAAGAGGATCCGGCTCCTGGCGATCGCAGCGGCACTGTCGACCGGCGGGATCGTCATCGCCCTGCTGCCATCGGCCAACGCAGACCAGAAGGCGCCCCAACCGTCGGCCCAAACCGCGGATCCCGACGCGGGAAACAAGCACTTCATTCACATAGCGACCCATGGTCTTCCCCGTTGGAAGGGTGAGGCGTGGCTGAAGGACGGTAAGGGCCAGGAGGTTTACCACTGGAAGGAAGGTCCCAAGAGCGGGGATTACGCGCTGTGGTATTTCACAAACGGTGGCGACGGCGGGACGATCAGAGTGAAAGTCACCGAATCAATTCAAGGCATGCACGTGGATAAAGAATTCCCTCTTAATCGGGATCAGTGTTTTCTCGTCACGGCGAACCGCCACGTCAGATATACGGGTGACAATGTTGACGGCGGCTGTACCCCGGACTGAGAGGGTATCCGGAGTTTTCCCGCCATGGCCTGTTTCCAGCCCGGTCGGCTGGGCCTGATGGGTGTTGAGCTGATGGGTTCTGAGTGGAGCCCCACCCCCGTACGAGGTAGTGGAGACGGGCGACATCCTCGGCAAGGGCGAACGGGAGACGGGCCCCGGACACCTCGCGCGGCTGCGGGACGCGAAGCCGTCGGAGACGTTCGTACGGATCCCGTGCGAGCGTCTCTGACGGTTTCGCCCTCAAGGGATGACGTGCCCCATCTGACGCCAGAGCGTGTATCGCGCGCTCCTTACCTCACGCGCGGGGTTTCCAGAGGGGCGTCCTACCCGGAGCTGACGCAACGGCATACCTGAGGATGACCAAACCGGGTCTCGCATCAGACCCAGGTGGTCGGCATATGGGCTGATGCGCAGGGGCCTGTACGAACCGGACGATGGAGACGTTCCCAGCAGGGTGGGGCCTGGACTGCCGCGTCCATGTGCTGTCTGCGGCGGTCTACGTCCGTCTGTGCGGCCTGCGCCCTGCGCTGCCTCTGCCGTCGATCGGAGTAGTACCCGTGACCACCGCCTCGCCCACCGGCCCCCGCACCGCCCTTCCCGCCGTAGCGGCCCGCGCCACAGAGCTCTGCAAGGTCTACGGACGGGGCGAGACCCAGGTGGTCGCCCTCGACCAGGTCAGTGTCGGCTTCGGGCAGTCCCAGTTCACCGCGATCATGGGGCCCTCCGGGTCCGGCAAGTCCACGCTGATGCACTGCGTCGCCGGGCTGGACAGTTTCTCCTCCGGCTCGGTCCGCGTCGGCGACATCGAGCTCGGGTCCCTGACGGACGCGCAGCTCACCAAACTCCGCCGGGACAAGATCGGCTTCATCTTCCAGGCGTTCAACCTGCTGCCGACCCTCACCGCACTTGAGAACATCACGCTTCCCATGGACATCGCGGGCCGGGAGCCGGACAAGCAGTGGCTGGACACCGTCATTCAGATGGTCGGCCTGTCCGGTCGGCTCCGCCACCGTCCTGCCCAACTCTCCGGCGGCCAGCAGCAGCGCGTCGCCGTCGCACGGGCGCTCGCCTCCAGGCCGGACATCGTCTTCGGGGACGAGCCGACCGGCAACCTGGACTCGCGCGCGGGTGCCGAGGTCCTCGGGTTCCTGCGTGAGTCCGTACGGGATCTGGGTCAGACCGTCGTCATGGTCACCCATGATCCCGTCGCGGCGTCCTACGCGGACCGGGTCATCTTCCTCGCCGACGGGCGGATCGTCGACGAGATGTACGCGCCCACCGCGGACGGGGTCCTCGATCTCATGAAGGCCTTCGACACCAAGTTCCGTACGAGCTGAGCCGAACCGGGCCGTACGTCCTGAGCCGAACCGGGCCGTACGAGCGAGCGCCGTACGAGCTGAGCCGAACCGGACCGAACCGAGCCGTACGGACCCACACGCGCCCCCTGATCGTTTTCCGTCCTCCCCTCACATCACCAGGACACACCACCATGTTCCGCACAGCCCTGCGCAATGTCCTCGCGCACAAGGCCAGACTGCTGATGACCGTGCTCGCCGTCATGCTTGGCGTCGCGTTCGTCTCCGGCACCCTGATCTTCACCGACACCTACGAAAACGCCTCCAGCAGCCAGACGGCCAAGAGCTACGCCCACGTGGACGTCCAGGTCGTGGAGAACACCGGCTACGTCGGCGAATCCCCCGGCATCAGTCGGAAGACGCTCGACGAGGTCGCCCGACTCGACGGGGTCGACGAAGCCGCCGGGCGGGTCTCCGGGGACGCCTACGTCGCCGACAAGGACGGCGGACTCATCGCCAGTGGCCTGTTCAACTCGGCCGCCAACTTCGCCCCCGGCAAGGACGGCAAGGACCCGTTCTATGCGTTCACCGACGGCAGCGGGCCCACCGGTCCCGGACAGATCGCGCTCGACAAGGACACCGCCGAGAAGGGTGGTTACGACGTCGGCGACACCGTGCCCGTCGCCCTCAAGGGGCCGGCGAAGACGTACAAACTCTCCGGCACCTTCACCACCGACAATGACTTGGTGGCCGCAGGCGGCAGCCTGGTGCTGTTCGACACGCCGGTCGCTCAGCGGCTTTTCCTCCAGCCGGGTTTCTATGAGTACGTCACCGTCACCGCCGCCCCCGGCGTTTCGAGCCCCGAGCTCGCCGCCGCCGTCGGCAAGGTGCTTCCGGACTCCGCGAAGGCCAAGACGGGTCGGCAACTCACCGACGAGGAGGCCAAAATGGTGGAGGGAGACGCGACGCTGCTCAGTGGGATCCTGTTCGCCTTCGCCGGGGTCGCGCTCTTCGTCAGTGTCTTCCTGATCGCCAACACCTTCACCATGCTGGCCGCCCAGCGCACCAGGGAACTCGCGCTGCTGCGCGCGGTCGGCGCCTCCCGCAGGCAGGTCACCCGGTCCGTGCTGATCGAGGCGATGGCGGTCGGCGCGGTGGGCGCGGCCGCCGGGCTCGGGCTCGGCGCCGCCATGGCTGCCGTAGCACGTGCCACGGTCGATTTCGGCGGCGGGAAGATCCCGGACGGGCCGCTGGTCGTCACGTCGACGACCGTCCTGGTCACGGCTGTCGTCGGTGTCCTGGTCACGATGGTGGCCGCCTGGCTGCCGGCCCGTCGCGCCGCGAAGATCCCGCCGGTCGCGGCGATCGGCAGCGCGCACCTGCCCGCCACCACCAGGTCCCTGATCCTGCGGAACGTGCTCGGCGGCATCATCACGCTGCTCGGCGCGGCGGTCGTCGTCGCGGGCGCCGGGACCGGCGGCTCCCAGGGCGGGGGGCTCGTCGGGTTCGGTGCCTTCCTCGCGGTGATGGGTGTCATCGTGCTGATCCCGTTGCTGTCCCGGCCCGTGATCGCGTTCGTACGGCCACTGCTGCGGCGCGGCTTCGGGGTCTCCGGCACCCTCGCGGGCCAGAACGCGGTACGCAGCCCGCGCCGTACCGGCGCCACCGCCTCCGCGCTGGCCATCGGCCTCACGCTGGTCAGCGCTCTGACCGTGCTCGGTGTCACCCTCGGTCAGTCCATGGACAGGATGACCACGGACATCGTCAAGGCCGACTACATGGTCACGGCCGGTGGAGTGCGCCTGGACGCCTCGGCGGTCGACGCCCTGCGCAAGGTCCCCGGCGTCAGGGCGGTGTCGCAGGAGCAGCAGGCGTGGATGCAACTCGACGGCAGCCAGCTGGATGTCACCGCCGTCACCCCGGCGGACTTCGACAAGGCCCTCCACCTCCCGGTGGTCTCCGGCGCGCAGGACACGCTCGCGAAGGGGCAGATCGCCGTCGGCGAGAAGCTCGCGCGGTCCCACGGCTGGAAGGTGGGGGACACCCTGCCGGCGGTGTACGGGGACTCCGGCAAGAGCCGCAGGCTGACCGTCGGGGCTGTCTTCGAGTACAACGAGGTCGTCCTGCCGGTCGTCGTCTCCACGGACGTGATCGAATCGAACGCCACCGCGACGTCCATCTCAAAGATCTACGTCAAGACCGAAGGCGGCACGAACGGGAAGACACTCGCCGACGCCCTCGCCGGGCGCCCGGGGATCAAGATCGACGACCGGCAGGACATCCGCAACGAGCTCAGCGGAGCCCTCGACACCGTGCTGAACGTCCTGTACGGGCTGCTCGCGATCTCCCTGGTCATCGCGGTGCTGGGGGTGGTGAACACCCTCGCGATGTCGGTCTTCGAGCGGCAGCGGGAGGTGGGCATGCTGCGAGCCGTCGGGCTGGACCGGCGGGGCCTGACGCGGATGATCCAGCTGGAGGCCGTAGTCATCTCCCTCTTCGGCGCGTCGATCGGGATCGGGCTCGGTTCCTTCCTGGGCTGGGCCGTCTGCGAGATCACGAAGGCGGACATCCCCGGATACACGCCGGTGCTGCCGTGGGGCCGGTTCGGGTTCTTCCTGCTGCTGGCGGCGCTGGTCGGTTTGCTGGCCGCTGTGTGGCCCGCCCGCAGCGCGTCCCGCTTGAACATGCTCACGGCCATCAAGACCGAGTAGAGAGAGCGGGTCGCCGCACGGCCGTGGGCACACCGTGCCTGCGGCCGTAGCCACTCGTTGGTACGGCTGGTTCTCCTGGTACTTATTGGTTCTCCCGGTACGGTTACTGAGGTTTTTCGACCCTGGGTGCTCACCCAGCGGGACGCCCGCGCGCCCTCGCGGAGTCGGGCGAGCCCGGTTGGAATTTCACGTGCTCCCCCTCGGCCAGTGCCGCGTTCTCCACGCGTATCCAGACGGCGAGGAAGACTGTGTTCACGAGGGTGAACAGGAGGGCGGTCGACCAGGCGGTGCAGACCAGTGGGAGGGCCATGCCCTCGGCGGCGACGACGAGGTAGTTGGGGTGTCGCAGCCGGCGGTAGGGGCCGTGGTGGACGAGGGGCATGCCGGGGACGACGATGATGCGGGTGTTCCAGCGGGGGCCGAGGGATCGCATGCACCACCAGCGGCCCGCCTGGGCCAGGATCACGACGGCCAGGGCGGGCCCGCCGAGTGCCGGGACGAACGGCCGGTGGGCGAGGGCGGTTTCCGCCAGGATGCCGGTGAGCAGGCCGACGTGCAGGACGATCATGACGGGGTGGAGCCGTAGTCCGTACTCCACACCGCCCAGTGCCGTCGCCCGACGGGTGTTGCGCCGTGCGACGCGCAGTTCGAGCAGGCGTACGCAACTCATCGCGGCGACCAGGATCAGCGGGCCGGCCCGCAGGGTGGCGGAGCTCTGGAGGGTCATGACGGTCACCAGCGGATGAGGACGAGTTCGACGGCGAAGCCCGGTCCCAGGGCCGCGACGAGGCCCAATGCGCCGCTGGGTGGTGGTGACTCGCCGGCCATGCGGAGCACGTCCAGGACGGACACGGAGGAGAGGTTGCCTCGATCGGCCATGGACTGGCGGGTGAGTGCCAGTGCCTGCGGCGGCAGGTCCAGGGACCGTTCGACAGCGGTGAGGACCTTCGGCCCACCGCTGTGGCAGATCCAGCCGGCGAT
>CBFGQM010000143.1:0-11966 GCA_965650905.1 uncultured Streptomyces sp.
GACCGTCTCCATGGTCTCGTCCACGGACAGGGTGGTCTGGGAGAGCCAGACCACCTTGGACGGGTCGCGGACCTCCACCTTCGCGACGTCCTCGGGACCGTCGACGAGCGTGATGTGGTCGGGCGCCTCCCCGGACGTACCGATGACCTCCTCGTGGCCCTCATGACCGATCAGGAGGATGTCGAAGTCGTCCTGGGCGAACCGGACGGCTTCCTTGTGGACCTTGGTGACCAGCGGGCAGGTCGCGTCGATGGTGGCGAGCCTGCCCCGGGCGGCCTCTTCGTGGACGACGGGGGCGACGCCGTGTGCCGAGAACATGACGATCGCCCCCTCGGGGACCTCCGCCGTCCGCTCGACGAAGATCGCGCCCTTCTTCTCCAGAGTCTGCACGACGTACTTGTTGTGGACGATCTCGTGGCGGACATAGATCGGAGCACCGTACTGCTCCAGGGCCTTGTCGACGGCGATCACGGCGCGGTCCACGCCCGCGCAGTAGCCACGGGGAGCGGCGAGCAGGACACGGCGGCCAGTCGAAGCAGTCATGCGCACCATCGTAAGGTGCCGCGCCCGGAGTTCGAAGATCGCGTCTGTCGTCCCGATCCCGATGCTCGGCCCCAGAACGCCGGCAGGGCGCCTGCGTTGTCGGTACCGGCCGTTACTCTCGGGCGCATGGCTGTGAACACGTCCGCAGACGCCCCGCTGCCCGTCGGTGAGGTGTCGCGGCTCATCGGGGGGTGGATCGACCGGCTCGGTGCCGTGTGGGTCGAGGGGCAGATCACCCAGTTGTCGCGGCGTCCGGGCGCGGGCGTCGTCTTCCTGACGCTGCGCGACCCGTCGTACGACATCTCCGTGGGCGTCACCTGCTATCGGCAGGTGTTCGACGCGGTGGCCGACGTGGTAAGCGAGGGCGCGCGCGTGGTCGTCCACGCCAAGCCGGAGTGGTACGCGCCGCGCGGGCAGCTGTCGCTGCGGGCCGCCGAGATAAAGCCGGTGGGGATCGGTGAGCTGCTCGCCCGTCTGGAGCAGTTGAAGAAGTCGCTGGCGACTGAGGGCCTGTTCGCGCCCGAGCGCAAGAAGGCGCTGCCCTTCCTGCCGCAGCTCATCGGGCTGGTCTGCGGACGCGCCTCGGCAGCCGAGCGGGACGTGCTGGAGAACGCGCGGCACCGCTGGCCCGCCGTCCGCTTCGAGGTGCGCAACGTCGCCGTGCAGGGTGTGCACGCGGTGCCGCAGGTCATCCAGGCCGTGAAGGAGCTGGACACGCTCGAGGACGTGGACGTGATCATCGTGGCGCGCGGCGGCGGCAGCGTGGAAGACCTGCTGCCGTTCTCGGACGAGCAGCTCGTACGGGCGGTCGCGTCCTGTCGTACGCCGGTGGTGTCGGCGATCGGCCACGAGCCGGACAACCCGCTGCTGGATCACGTGGCCGACCTGCGCGCCTCCACACCGACCGACGCCGCCAAGAAGGTGGTGCCGGACGTCGGCGAGGAGTTCGAGCGGGTCCAGTTCCTGCGGGACCGGGCTCGGCGCAGCGTCGTGTCGTTCATCGAACGGGAGGAGCGCGGGCTCGCGCACGCGCTGGCCAGGCCCTCGATAGAGGATCCGTACCGCATGGTCGCGGAGCGCGAGGAGCAGATCGGCTCGCTGCTCGACCGCGGCCGGCGCTGCCTGGGGCACCTCCTGGACCGTGCCGAGTCGGAGTTGACGCACACGCACGCGCGCGTGGTGGCCCTCTCCCCCGCCGCCACACTCCAGCGCGGCTACGCGGTCCTGCAGAAGGCCGACGGCCACGTGGTCCGAGCCCCGGACGAGGTCATGGCGGACGTGCTGCTGCGGGCGCGGGTCGCCGAGGGCGAGTTCACAGTTCGCGTGGATGCATAGGGTGGGCGTATGACCGGCAAAGTGGACGAGGTGCTCGGGTACGAGCAGGCGCGGGACGAGCTGATCGAGGTCGTACGCCGCCTGGAGACGGGCGGCACGACCCTCGAGGAGTCCCTGGCCCTCTGGGAGCGCGGCGAGGAACTGGCGAAGGTGTGCCGCCGCTGGCTGGAGGGGGCGCGCAAGCGGCTGGACGCGGCGCTGGCCGATCAGGAGGCGGAGAGGAGCGAGGACGGCAACGCCGAGTAGGCCTTGCCCGGCCTGCTCCGCGCGGTCGCCCTGCCGGCAGCGGCGTGCGCCGCGAGCGTCTGCCCCACAGATGCCACCGGAGCCGCCACCATCACGGTGAGCGTCCTTCGTGCGGTGCGCCGACCGGCCACGGCGCTCCCTTGGGGGCACGTGCGAAACGTACCGGTCCCTCCCCGGTCGGCACCACCGAAGCAGTATTACCGAAATCGCCTGCGGGGCGCACCACGAGGAGGGCTCCTTGAATCCGCCGCGCGCCGGGGCCTCCCCACAGGTGTGGTGCGGACCGCTCAGGACCTCTTCAACGCCTCGGCCATCTTCGTCAGCCGCGCGAACGACGCCGTGCCGGTCACCACCGTCGTGGAGCCCTTCTCCTGGAGGACGAGGGCGTCGTACTTCACGCCCTTGTACCGCTTCCAGGTCCGCTCGCCGATGCGCTGCGTGACACCCGTGTCGTCGGCGCCCTGACTGGCGTCGTCGATGAAGGTGACGGGCTTCTGAGTGGACTGTTCGACCGCCACGTACTCACCGTCGGGGTCGTGGAAGCCGAGGTGCCAGGCGTCGAAGTCGTCGCCCTTGAACCGCACCGACGTCGCCTTCCATGGCGTGGGCAGGCCCTCCGGCGCCGCTACCGGATAGGGGGCCGCGCGCCGTGCCGTGAGGAGCTCGACGCTGTAGTCCACCCGTTTGAGAGGGGGCTCGGAGTCGTCATGGGGAATGAAGACATAGATGACTCCCGCGACGATGCCGATCAGACCCAGGGACAGAACCATGTCCCGGATCGTCTGTTTGCCGTTCATACCTGCCACACCCCCATCGTCGCAGGTGCACTGGTCTGCTCATCCGTGGGGCCCCCTGCTCATTTTGTCGGACTGGGGATAGAGTCGCCCAGAACCCTCATCCGGCCGTCGTCGTATCAGAAAGGTGCGCTCCGATGACCGAGCATCATTTGCCGTCCGAGCTCGAGGTTCCGTCCGAGGCCCCGGACCGGAACCTCGCCCTGGAACTCGTCCGGGTCACCGAAGCCGCCGCGATGGCCGCGGGCCGCTGGGTCGGCCGCGGCGACAAGAACGGCGCGGACGGAGCCGCCGTACGGGCCATGCGGACCCTCGTCTCCACCGTCTCGATGAACGGCGTCGTCGTCATCGGAGAGGGCGAGAAGGACGAGGCCCCGATGCTCTTCAACGGGGAGCCCGTCGGCGACGGGACCGGCCCCGAGTGCGACATCGCCGTCGACCCGATCGACGGCACCACGCTGACCGCGAAGGGCATGACGAACGCGATCTCCGTACTGGCCGCCGCCGACCGCGGCACCATGTTCGACCCGTCCGCGGTCTTCTACATGGACAAGCTGGTCACCGGTCCCGAGGCCGCCGACTTCGTCGACATCAACGCCCCGGTGTCCGTGAACATCCGCCGGGTGGCCAAGGCCAAGCGGTCCACCCCGGAGGACGTCACCGTCGTCATCCTCGACCGGCCGCGCCACGACGACATCATCAAGGAGATCCGGGAGACCGGCGCGCGCATCAAGTTGATCTCCGACGGCGATGTCGCGGGCTCGATCCTCGCCCTGCGCGAGGGCACCGGCATCGACCTGCTGCTCGGCATCGGGGGTACGCCGGAGGGCATCATCTCGGCCTGTGCAGTCAAGTGCCTGGGCGGCACCATCCAGGGCAAGCTGTGGCCCAAGGACGACGAGGAGCGGCAGCGGGCCGTCGACGCGGGCCACGACCTCGGCCGCGTCCTGCTCACCGACGACCTGGTCTCCGGCGAGAACGTCTTCTTCGTCGCGACCGGCATCACGGACGGCGAGCTGCTGCGCGGGGTGCGCTATCGCGCCGAGACGGCGACGACCGCCTCGATCGTCATGCGCTCCAAGTCCGGCACGGTCCGCCAGATCAACTCCGAGCACCGGCTGAGCAAGCTGCGCGCCTACAGCAGCATCGACTTCGACCGCGCGAAGTAGGCGCGGCCCGTACGAAATCGGCGTTGTGCGTTCGTGAAGGGGGCGCCCCTTGCAAGGGGCGCCCCCTTCACATGTCGGCTACCCGGCCGCGGATATCGGGCTCGCCGTGGAGTGAGCCGCCTTCTTGAGTTCGAGGTCGCGGCGGCGCCGTCGGGCCAGGACCACACGGCGCTCGGCTGCCGTGAGGCCGCCCCATACCCCGTACGGCTCTGGTTGCAGCAGGGCGTGTTCGCGGCACTCGACCATCACAGGGCAGCGCGCGCAGACCCGCTTCGCCGCGTCCTCGCGGGACAGCCGAGCCGCGGTTGGTTCTTTGGAAGGTGCGAAGAACAGGCCCGCCTCGCCGCGGCGGCACACGGCCTCCGTATGCCAAGGGGCGTCCTGATCCCTCTCACGCACCGGAGGCCGCTGGGGCGGAACGGCAGCGACCTGCAGGGACTGATGCGGCGGATGCAGCACGGTCTACTCCTGACGACGGCTTCGCGAGCCAGAGACGATGCAGCAAGGCCTACCCGCTGTGCGCGTGCCTATGCACTGAGTTCCGAAGCACGCGCGTTCCCGGGCACCTCAGCCTGGTCATATCAGACCGAATCCTTCCGGATGCCGCCGAATTCGCGACGGTCAATGCCCGAGGTGTTTGCTCGCCTGGCCATGCACCGGGTCGCTCCAGGGTGGACACCTCGAAACTGCCGATGAAGTCCACGACAGCAGCGTACCCACACGCGATAGATCGCGACTACCTCTTGAGGTGACCTGTGGAAAACCCGCCCGACGGTCCGGTCGGCGCTCGAACTGAGCCTTACCTCACAAGCCTTGCCGACCGACCAGGTTCTACGCTGGTGAGCGCTGCCAACGGAGGCCAGTCGCGGCGAGTGGCCGAAGGGGCGCGCCGGTGTCGAGCGTGCATGGGTCCCACCTGTTCATGGAAGTCCCCCTCAGAGGGTCGAGCACGGTTTCCTGCCCTAGACACCGGCTTTTACGCCCCGGAGGCGAACCGAGCCTCGAAGAGACGCTAGTGAGGAATGGGCGAGATGCCTGAGTTCGCGTACACCGATCTACTCCCCCGGGGAGAGGACACCACCCCGTACCGGCTGGTGACCTCCGAAGGTGTCTCCACCTTCGAGGCCGACGGGCGCACCTTCCTCAAGGTCGAGCCGGAGGCGCTGCGCAAGCTCGCCGAGGAAGCGATCCACGACATCCAGCACTACCTTCGCCCGGCCCACCTCGCGCAGCTGCGCCGCATCATCGACGACCCGCAGGCGTCGTCGAACGACAAGTTCGTGGCGCTCGACCTGCTGAAGAACGCGAACATCGCCGCCGCGGGCGTGCTCCCCATGTGCCAGGACACCGGCACGGCGATCGTGATGGGCAAGCGCGGACAGCGCGTCCTCACCGAAGGTGAGGACGAGAAGGCGCTGTCCCGGGGCATCTACGACGCGTACACCCGGCTGAACCTGCGCTACTCGCAGATGGCCCCGCTGACCATGTGGGAGGAGAAGAACACCGGTTCCAACCTCCCGGCCCAGATCGAGCTGTACGCGACGGACGGGGGCGCGTACAAGTTCCTGTTCATGGCCAAGGGCGGTGGCTCGGCCAACAAGTCGTTCCTGTACCAGGAGACGAAGGCGGTCCTCAACGAGGCTTCGATGATGAAGTTCCTCGAGGAGAAGATCCGTTCGCTGGGTACGGCCGCCTGTCCGCCGTACCACCTGGCGGTCGTCGTCGGCGGTACGAGCGCGGAGTACGCCCTGAAGACCGCGAAGTACGCCTCCGCGCACTACCTGGACGAGATCCCGGCCAAGGGCTCGGCGCTGGGCCACGGCTTCCGGGACAAGGACCTGGAGCACAAGGTCTTCGAGCTGACGCAGAAGATCGGGATCGGCGCACAGTTCGGCGGCAAGTACTTCTGCCACGACGTACGCGTGGTCCGCCTCCCGCGGCACGGCGCGTCCTGCCCGGTGGCGATCGCCGTCTCCTGCTCCGCGGACCGCCAGGCGGTGGCGAAGATCACGGCGGAGGGCGTCTTCCTGGAGCAGCTGGAGACGGACCCGGCGCGGTTCCTGCCGGAGACGACGGACGAGCACCTGGACGCGGAGGGTGACGTCGTCAGGATCGACCTGAACCGGCCGATGGACGACATCCTCGCCGAGCTGACGAAGTACCCGGTCAAGACCCGGCTGTCCCTGTCCGGTCCGCTGGTCGTGGCACGCGACATAGCGCACGCCAAGATCAAGGAGCGGCTGGACGCGGGCGAGGAGATGCCGCAGTACCTGAAGGACCACCCGGTGTACTACGCGGGCCCGGCCAAGACCCCCGAGGGGTACGCCTCCGGCTCGTTCGGCCCGACGACGGCCGGCCGGATGGACTCCTACGTGGAGCAGTTCCAGGCGGCGGGCGGCTCCAAGGTGATGCTGGCGAAGGGCAACCGCTCGCAGCAGGTCACCGACGCGTGCGACGCCCACGGCGGCTTCTACCTCGGCTCCATCGGCGGCCCGGCGGCCCGACTCGCCCAGGACTGCATCAAGAAGGTCGAGGTCGTCGAGTACGAGGAGCTCGGCATGGAGGCCGTGTGGAAAATCGAGGTCGAGGACTTCCCGGCGTTCATCGTGGTCGACGACAAGGGCAACGACTTCTTCAGCCCGCAGGAACTCGCTCAGCCGACGTTCACCAGCATCCCCGTGCGCTCGGGAAGCTGACCCGCCCAAAAGAGGGACCGCAGAGCCCCCGGCACTCGCTGGGGGCTCGGGCGGCAGCGCGGCCCCCCGTCCCCGAACGGCCGACGCCCCGGAACATCCTCGCCCCCGCCCGCGCTGTACCCGTCATGAGCGACTACCGCATCGAGCACGATTCCATGGGCGAGGTCCGAGTCCCCGCGGGCGCGAAGTGGCGGGCGCAGACCCAGCGGGCGGTGGAGAACTTCCCCATCTCGGGGCAGCCCCTGGAGCGGGCGCACATCGAGGCACTCGCCCGGATCAAGGCAGCGGCCGCCAAGGTGAACGCCGAACTGGGAGTTCTCGACGAGGACGTCGCGGAGGCGATCCAGGACGCCGCCGCCGAAGTCGCCGAGGGGAACTGGGACGCGCACTTTCCGGTCGACGTGTTCCAGACCGGGTCCGGCACCTCCTCCCACATGAACGCGAACGAGGTCGTCGCCACGCTCGCGACGGAGCGGCTCGGCAGGGACGTACACCCCCATGACCATGTGAACGCGTCCCAGTCGTCCAACGACGTCTTCCCCTCCTCCATCCACATCGCGGCCACCGCCGCCGTCACACGCGACCTCGTCCCCGCCCTGGAGCACCTGGCGGCGTCCCTGGAGCGGAAGGCCGAGGAGTTCGCCGACATCGTGAAGTCGGGGCGTACGCATCTGATGGACGCGACGCCCGTGACGCTGGGTCAGGAGTTCGGCGGGTACGCGGCGCAGGTGCGCCACGGCGTCGAGCGGCTCAGCGCCTCGCTGCCGCGGCTGGCCGAACTCCCGCTGGGCGGCACCGCCGTTGGCACCGGCATCAACACACCCCCCGGGTTCTCCGCCGCTGTGATCGCCGAGGTGGCGCGGACCACCGGGCTGCCGCTCACCGAGGCGCGCAACCACTTCGAGGCGCAGGGCGCGCGGGACGGGATCGTCGAGACGAGCGGGCAGCTGCGGACGATCGCGGTCGGGCTGACCAAGATCGCCAATGATCTGCGGTGGATGGCCTCCGGGCCGCGTACCGGGCTCGCCGAGATCAGTCTCCCCGACCTCCAGCCCGGCTCGTCGATCATGCCGGGCAAGGTGAATCCGGTCATTCCCGAGGCCGTCCTCATGGTAGCCGCCCAGGTGACCGGAAACGATGCCACCGTCGCGGCGGCGGGCGCGGCCGGGAACTTCGAGCTCAACGTGATGCTGCCGGTGATCGCGAAGAACGCTTTGGAGTCCGTACGCCTCCTCGCGAACGTCTCCCGGCTGCTCGCCGACCGGACCGTCGACGGGATCACCGCGAACCGCGAACGGGCCCGTGAGTACGCCGAGTCGTCGCCGTCCATGGCGACACCGCTCAACCAGTACATCGGGTACGAGGAGGCCGCGAAGGTGGCCAAAAAGTCACTGGCCGAGCGCAGGACGATCCGTCAGGTCGTTCTGGAGGCCGGGTACGTCGACCGGGGCGATCTCACCCTGGAGCAGCTGGACGAGGCCCTGGATGTCCTGCGGATGACGCGTCCGTAACGTTTCTTTCGGCGCGCGGCGCGAACGGTGACGGGCGCCGCAGGGTCGTATGCCGTGGACACCTCACAGGACTCCGTCGAGGCCGTACGAGTTCCGCCATCAAGGTCGCACCCGGCAAAGTCCTACTAATATCTGCTCATGGCAGAGGGTGGAGCGGTGACAGACGCGGATGCGGGCGCAGTGGCGCCCTTCTGGGCCCCCGGGAGTCAGATCCTCTGGCGATACCGGGAGAACGGCGGCGAGCGCGTCCACATCTGCCGTCCCGTGACCGTCGTACGGGACGACGACGAGCTGCTCGCCGTGTGGATGGCGCCCGGCACCGAGTGCGTGAAGCCGGTGCTCGCCGACGGCACCCCCGTCCATGTGGAACCGCTGGAGTCCCGCTACACCAAGCCGCGTACCGTGCAGCGCGGCCGCTGGTTCGGTACGGGCGTGCTGAAGCTGGCGCGGCCCGGTGAGCCGTGGTCGGTGTGGCTGTTCTGGGAGCCCGGCTGGCTGTTCAAGAACTGGTACGTCAACTTGGAGGAACCACTGGTCAGATGGACCGGTGGAGTCGACTCCGAGGATCACTTCCTGGACATCTGCGTGTACCCGGACCGGACTTGGGGCTGGCGCGACGAGGACGAGTTCGCGCAGGCTCGGCGGGACGGTCTGATGGATGTGCACCTGGCCACACGGGTAAGGGAGGCGGGGCGGTCCGCGATGGAGGTGATCCGGGCCTGGGGCCCGCCGTTCTCGGACGGCTGGCAGCACTGGCGCCCGGATCCGGCCTGGTCCGTACCCGCACTGCCGGACGACTGGGACCGTACGCCCGCGCACGTGTCCACATGAGACCCTGGTTGCGCGCCCGTGGTACAACCGTAGGATCGTCCTCCGCAAGGGCGCAGCAGCAGCAACTCCCGCAGCATGCGTTGGGCTTGACCATACGTCACCGAGGGGCGGCAGGACGTGAGCGAGGAGTACGAGGGCTACGGCCGTACGGACTGGAGACAGCGGGGCGAGCCGTCCCTGTGGGCGTCGGCCGGAGCCGGCCCTGAGAGGCTGTCTGACCACGCGGCAATTCCGTTCCCGGGGCATGCGTTCCGGGTATCGGGTTTTCTGCCGGACGAACCGCAGGTACGGCGCGCAGCCCCGGACGGATGGATTCGACACGCGTGACGGAGCACACCACCCCTGACGAGCGCCGCCAGCCAAGCGCTGCCCGGCCCACAGCCCCCGCGGACCCCCGCGGAGCGCTCCTGCGTACTCCGGAGCCCCTGCTGGGCTCCACCCCCATACCCGCGCAGGGCGGCCCCTTTGACTCCCCCGTCCCCACCGAGGCACGCGGTGCCGCCACCGGTACGCCGGCGGGCAGCCACGGCACAGCGGCCCCCTCCGACGGTCACGGTCCTGCCGGTACGCCCGCTTCCGTGGGCCCCGAGCACTCCCACCAGCCGTCCGCCGCCGAACCGGATCCGCACCGGCCGCGCCCCGCGCCGGAAGTCATTCCGCTACAGCCGGGTGCCGAGGCGTCCGCCGTGCCGGCCGGCCCGGACCGCCGTACCGGTCAGGGCGTGACGCCGGGCACGCCCATGCCCATGCGGCGTGACAGCGACCGGCTGCGTTTCGTGGGGGCCGCGACCCGGCGGATCGCGCGCGGCCTCGACCTCGACGAGATCGTGATGGGGCTGTGCCGGGCGACCGTGCCGACCTTCTCGGACGCGATCCTGGTCTATCTGCGCGATCCGCTGCCGGTCGGTGACGAACGGCCCGCCGGGCCCGTGGTGCTGCGGCTGCGGCGTACGGACCGGATCCCGGAGGACCGGGACACCGATGGTTTCGCGCTGCCCGCGCTCCAGCCCGAGCCCGACATCGGGGTCACTGCGGAGCTGTGCCAGGTGCGACTGGGCGGTGCGCTCGCCGAGGTGCTGCGCGGGGTCCGTCCCGTCTTCACGGACACGCCCGCCGCGCGTGCCGCGCTGCCCGAGCTGGTCGGCGAGGAGCTGACGGTGCCGGGTGGTCAGCGCGCGATCCTCGCCCCGCTGCGCGGCCACAGACGTGTGATCGGCGCGGCGCTCTTCCTGCGCCGCCCCGACCGGCCCGCCTTCGAGGCCGACGACCTCCTGGTGGCGGCCCAGCTCGCCACGCACAGCGCGCTCGGCATCGACAAGGCGGTGCTGTACGGCCGCGAGGCGTACATCGCCGACGAGCTGCAGCGCACGATGCTGCCCGAGACGCTGCCGCGCCCGACGGGTGTCCGGCTGGCCTCGCGCTACCTTCCGGCCGCCGAGACGGCCCGGGTCGGCGGCGACTGGTACGACGCGATTCCCCTCCCCGGCAGCCGTGTCGCCCTGGTCGTGGGCGATGTGATGGGTCACTCCATGACCTCGGCGGCCATCATGGGCCAGCTGCGTACGACCGCGCAGACCCTCGCCGGGCTCGACCTGCCGCCGCAGGAGGTGCTGCACCACCTCGACGAGCAGGCCCAGCGCCTGGGTACCGACCGCATGGCGACCTGCCTGTACGCGGTGTACGACCCGGTCTCCCACCGGATCACCATCGCCAACGCCGGGCATCCCCCGCCGGTCCTGCTGCACCTGGGGGGCCGGGCCGAGGTGCTGAGGGTGCCGCCGGGCGCCCCCATCGGCGTGGGCAATGTGGACTTCGAGGCGGTCGAGCTGGACGCGCCCGCCGGGGCCACGCTGCTGCTTTACACCGACGGGCTGGTCGAGTCGCGGTTGCGTGACGTGTGGACCGGCATAGAGCAGCTGCGGGAGAAGCTCGCCGCCACCGCCCAGTTGACCGGTGCGGATCATCCACCGCCGCTCGAGGCGCTGTGCGACGAGGTGCTCGACATGCTCGGTCCGGGCGACCGGGACGACGACATCGCGCTGCTCGCGGCCCGCTTCGACGGCATCGCGCCGAGCGACGTCGCGTACTGGACCCTGGATCCCGAGGACGCGGCACCGGGCCGGGCCAGGCGGCTGGCGCGGTGCGCGCTGTCCCGCTGGGGGCTGGAGGAGATGAGCGACTCGGTGGAGCTGCTGATCAGCGAGGTCGTGACCAACGCCGTGCGCTATGCGTCACGGCCCGTGACGCTGCGCCTGCTCCGGACGGACGTACTGCGCTGCGAGGTCGGCGACGATGTGCCGCAGCTGCCGCGGCTCCGGCAGGCGCGCGCCACCGACGAGGGCGGACGGGGGCTCTATCTGGTCAACAAGATGGCCAGGCGCTGGGGCGCGACCCGGCTGAGTACGGGAAAGGTGGTCTGGTTCGAGCTGAACCGAGGGTGACGGTTCCACGGCGAACGGGTCCCCGGGCGGGTGCCACACCGGTGGGACTCTTTTACTCTTTCTTCCCCTGAAGGCTGTCGGGCGACTGCGGGCCGCCGGCGTCCGTTGCACCCATGCGGCTCCGCCGGGCCGTCGTCAGCCGCGGGCCGCCGTGGCTCTTCGCGGGGTTCCGCGCGCGCCCCTTGACGGTCAAGGAGCGCGCGCGGGGAACTCATGACGGTGGAGTCACGACTGTGGAGTCACGCGTCCGTTGTCCGGGTCCCCGCCTTCGGTCGCCACGGGATCGGCCGGCGGCGTCGTGCTCGGGTCCGTGGGTTCGTCCGTCGGCGGATCCTCCGTGGGTCCCTCCGTCGTCGGCTCCGTCGTCGGCTCCGTCGTCGGCTCCGTCGTCGGCGGCTCG
>CBFGQM010000144.1:0-11949 GCA_965650905.1 uncultured Streptomyces sp.
AGTCGATGAGGATGTCCGACTCGTGGATGCCCCAGTTCGTCGTCAGGTCCTCGATCAGCCGCTCGGCGACGGCGACCTTGTGCTCGACGGTGCGGGCCTGGCCCTCCTCGTCGATGGTCAGCGCGATCAGCGCGGCACCGTGCTCCCGGGCCAGCCTGGTGACCTTCGCGAACCGCGACTCCGGGCCGTCGCCGTCCTCGTAGTTGACGGAGTTGATGACCGCCCGGCCGCCCAGCTTCTCCAGCCCGGCCTTGATGACGTCGACTTCGGTGGAGTCCAGGACGATGGGCAGCGTGGAGGCGGTGGCGAAGCGGCCGGCCAGCTGCTCCATGTCGGCGACGCCGTCGCGGCCCACGTAGTCGACGCACAGGTCGAGCATGTGCGCGCCTTCGCGGATCTGGTCGCGGGCCATCTCCACGCAGTCGTCCCAGCGGCCGTCCAGCATGGCCTCGCGGAACTTCTTCGAGCCGTTGGCGTTGGTGCGCTCGCCGATCGCCATGTACGCGGTGTCCTGGCGGAACGGCACGGTCTGGTAGAGCGAGGCAGCGCCGGGCTCGGGACGCGGGTCACGCTCGGCCGGCGTCAGCTCCCGTACACGCTCGACGACCTGGCGCAGGTGCTCGGGCGTCGTACCACAGCAGCCGCCGACCAGGGAAAGGCCGTATTCCCGTACGAAGGTCTCCTGGGCATCGGCCAGCTCGGGCGCCGTCAGCGGGTAGTGGGCGCCGTCCTTGCCGAGGACCGGGAGGCCCGCGTTCGGCATACAGGACAGCGGTACGCGTGAGTGGCGGGCGAGGTAGCGCAGGTGCTCGCTCATCTCGGCCGGGCCCGTGGCGCAGTTCAGGCCGATCATGTCGATGCCGAGCGGCTCGAGCGCGGTGAGGGCCGCGCCGATCTCCGAGCCGAGCAGCATGGTGCCGGTGGTCTCGACGGTCACCGAGACGATCAGCGGCAGGTCCAGGCCCGAGACGTCGAGGGCGCGGCGGGCGCCGAGGACGGCGGCCTTGGTCTGCAGCAGGTCCTGGGTGGTCTCGACGAGCAGCGCGTCGGCGCCGCCGGCGATCATGCCCTCGGCGTTCTGCTGGTAGGCGTCACGCAGCAGGGTGTACGGGGCGTGGCCGAGGGTCGGCAGCTTGGTACCGGGGCCCATGGAGCCCAGCACCCACCGCTGCTGTCCGGTCTGCCGCGTGAACTCGTCGGCGACCTCGCGGGCGATCCGGGCACCCGCCTCGGAGAGCTCGTGAACGCGCTCGGCGATGTCGTACTCGCCGAGCGCCGCGTGGTTGGCGCCGAAGGTATTGGTCTCGACGCAGTCGACGCCCACGCCGAAGTACGCCTCGTGGACGGACCGGACGATGTCGGGGCGCGTGATGTTCAGGATTTCGTTGCAGCCCTCGAGGTTCTCGAAGTCCTCGAGTGTCGGGTCCTGGGCCTGGAGCATCGTGCCCATGGCGCCGTCGGCCACCACCACGCGGGTGGCGAGCGCGCCGCGGAGGGCGTCGATGCGGGTCCGGCTGTCGGCGGAAGGGGTTGGCGACGAGGCCATGAAGGAGCTCCCTGGAATGCGACGGCTGTCGGCTATGCGACTACTGGTGGACGCACCCAGCCAGGGTAGCCGGGAGCAGGACCGGACGGCCGGGGGGTCCACGGGACGGACGGGTGTGGCGGCGTGTCGAGGTGGGGCCGCCCGTGGATGTCCGGAGGATTCCTGTGGCGGTCACCCATGAGCGGCCACCCATGGGCGGGAGGTCGGCAACGACCGATAGTGTTCAGCATTGTCGAACGGTGGCAGGGTCGAACGGCGGCGCGGGAGCCCGCACGTCGACGGCCGAGGGGACGGAGGCAGGACTGCGATGGCACGGAACATCCAGTCGCTCGAACGTGCGGCCGCGATGCTGCGGCTGCTCGCCGGCGGTGAGCGGCGGCTCGGCCTCTCGGACATCGCCTCCTCGCTCGGTCTCGCCAAGGGCACGGCCCATGGCATTCTGCGCACACTCCAGCAGGAGGGCTTCGTCGAGCAGGACGCCGCCTCCGGCCGCTATCAGCTGGGTGCGGAGCTGCTGCGGCTCGGCACCACATACCTGGACGTCCACGAGTTGCGCGCGCGTGCCCTCGTATGGACCGACGACCTGGCGCGCTCCAGCGGCGAGAGTGTCCACCTGGGGATCCTGCACCAGCACGGCGTGCTGATCGTGCACCACGTCTTCCGGCCCGACGACAGCCGTCAGGTCCTGGAGGTGGGGGCCATGCAGCCGCTGCACTCCACCGCCCTGGGCAAGGTGCTGTCGGCGTACGACCCGGTGGCCCACAGCAAGGTCGTGGCGGCCGAGCGCAAGGAGTTCACGGCGCGCACGGTCTGCGAGCCGGACGCGTTCGAGGGCGTCCTGGACATCACCCGCGCGCGCGGGTACGCGGCCGATGTGGAGGAGACGTGGGAGGGCATGGCGTCCGTGGCCGCACCCATTCACGACCGGCGGCGGATGCCCGTCGGCGCGGTGGCCGTCACGGGGGCCGTGGAGCGGGTCTGCGCGGACGGCGAGCTGCGCCCAGCACTGATCGCGGCGGTACGCGGCTGCGCCCGCGCCGTGTCGCGGGATCTGGGCGCGGGGTGGTTCTGAGCGATCGCGGCGGCGGGCGGTTCCGAGCCGCGGCACCAGAACGCGTACGCGGTCGGTCGGGCCGAGCGGGGCCGGGGTGTCGTCATGCCCCAGCCTTCGTCGTACCTCCCGCGCCTGCCTCCCGCGCCTGCCTCCCCGCGGATGTCTCACCGGCTTCACGACCGATGGCGCGCAGCGATCACTAACGATCGTGTCTTTCGACAACGGGAGTCTTGACGCGCCGCGGACCCCAGAGCGAGACTCACGTCCATCGGTCGACATTGTCGAACACCTACCGGCAATACGCGCTTTGTGTGACATCGTCACGGGCCAGCATCCCCTCACCCCGAGAGGGCGCGGACCGCCGGAGGGACCCGGGGTTCGCCCTCCCCTGGACGAAGGACAAAGGAGTCGCGGGTGTCCATCTCCGACATCTTCATCGGCGAGACCATCGGTACCGCCGTACTCATCCTGCTCGGCGGCGGCGTCTGCGCCGCCGTCACTCTGAGGGCCTCCAAGGCACGCAACGCCGGCTGGCTCGCCATCGCCTTAGGGTGGGGCTTAGCGGTTCTCACGGCGGCGTACACGTCGGCGCCACTCTCCGGTGCCCACCTGAACCCGGCCGTCACCGTCGGCATCGCCGTCAAGGACGGTGACTGGAGCAACGTCCCCATCTACTTCGCGGGGGAGCTGCTGGGCGCCATGATCGGTGCCACCCTGGTCTGGGTCGCGTACCAGGGACAGTTCCAGGCACACCTCACCGACCGCGAGATCGTCGACGGTCCGGGTGCTCAGGTCACCAAGTCCGTCGAAGCCCAGGAGGCCCAGGCCGGCCCCGTGCTCGGCATATTCTCCACCGTTCCGGAGATCCGGGACGCGGCGCAGAACCTCGCCACCGAGATCATCGGCACCGTTGTGCTGGTACTCGCGGTCCTGACCCAGGGCCTGAACGACAGCGGCAAGGGCCTCGGCACCCTGGGCGCTCTGATCACCGCCCTCGTGGTGGTCGGCATCGGCCTCTCCCTCGGTGGTCCGACCGGCTATGCCATCAACCCGGCCCGTGACCTCGGCCCGCGTATCGTGCACGCCCTTCTGCCCCTGCCGAACAAGGGCCGCTCCGACTGGGGCTACGCCTGGGTCCCGGTCGTCGGTCCGCTGATCGGCGGAGCGACAGCCGCAGTCCTCTACAACGTCGCTTTTGCTTAGAGCCGAACGTCCGCTCAGAGCTGTGCGTCCCCCCAGCGCCGTACGCCCGCTCGGAGCCGCAAGCAAGCCCCAAGCAACGCGCCGCGGGCAATACGCCGCGAGCCAGCCCCGTTCCACGGACTTTTAGGAGCACACCGTGACCGACGCGCACACCTCCGGGCCGTTCATCGCCGCCATCGACCAGGGCACCACCTCCAGCCGCTGCATCGTCTTCGACAGGGACGGCCGTATCGTCTCCGTCGACCAGAAGGAGCACGAGCAGATCTTCCCGAAGCCGGGCTGGGTCGAGCACGACGCCGCCGAGATCTGGGCCAACGTCCAGGAGGTCGTCGCCGGGGCCATCCAGAAGGCCGGTGTCACCCGTGACGACATCAAGGCCATCGGCATCACCAACCAGCGGGAGACCACCCTGCTCTGGGACAAGAACACCGGTGAGCCCGTCCACAACGCCATCGTCTGGCAGGACACCCGCACCGACGCCCTCTGCAAGGAGCTCGGCCGCAACGTCGGCCAGGACCGTTTCCGCCGTGAGACGGGTCTGCCCCTCGCGTCGTACTTCGCGGGTCCGAAGGCGCGCTGGCTGCTCGACAACGTCGAGGGCCTGCGGGAGCGCGCCGAGGCGGGCGACATCCTCTTCGGCACCATGGACTCCTGGGTCATCTGGAACCTGACCGGCGGTGTCAACGGTGGCCACCATGTCACCGACGTCACCAACGCCTCCCGCACCCTCCTCATGAACCTGCACACGACGCAGTGGGACGAGAGGATCTGCGAGTCCATCGGCGTGCCGCACCAGATGCTGCCCGAGATCCGCTCCTCCGCCGAGGTGTACGGCGCGGTAACCGGCGGCAGGCTCGGCGACGTCCTCGGCGGCATTCCCGTCGCTTCCGCGCTCGGCGACCAGCAGGCGGCCCTGTTCGGCCAGACCTGCTTCTTGGAGGGCGAGGCCAAGTCGACGTACGGCACCGGCACCTTCCTGCTGATGAACACCGGTGACAAGCCGGTCAACTCGTACAACGGCCTGCTGACCACGGTCGGCTACCGGATCGGCGACGAGAAGCCTGTCTACGCCCTGGAGGGGGCGATCGCGGTCACCGGTTCGCTGGTGCAGTGGATGCGCGACCAGATGGGCCTGATCTCCACCGCCGCCGAGATCGAGACGCTCGCGCTCTCGGTGGAGGACAACGGCGGCGCCTACTTCGTACCGGCCTTCTCCGGCCTGTTCGCCCCGTACTGGCGCTCCGACGCCCGCGGGGTGATCGCCGGCCTCACCCGGTACGTCACGAAGGCGCATCTCGCGCGCGCCGTCCTGGAGGCCACCGCCTGGCAGACCCGTGAGATCACCGACGCCATGACGAAGGACTCCGGTGTCGAGCTCGCGGCGCTCAAGGTCGACGGTGGCATGACCTCCAACAACCTGCTGATGCAGACGCTCTCGGACTTCTTGGACGCCCCCGTGGTGCGCCCGATGGTCGCCGAGACCACCTGCCTCGGTGCCGCCTACGCCGCCGGTCTCGCCGTCGGCTTCTGGTCCACCACGGACGACCTGCGCGCCAACTGGCGCCGGGCCGCCGAGTGGACTCCCGACATGGCCGCGGAGAAGCGCGACCGCGAGTACAAGAGCTGGCTCAAGGCCGTCGAGCGGACCATGGGCTGGCTTGAAGACGAGAGCTGACAGATTCGACCTCACATGGTCGCCGAGGCCCCATCATGAGACATCGGATGTCTGAGCGCTGGGAGGCCCGCCATGGCAGTCACCGATGAGGCGATCGAGAAAATCAAGGGAATGATCGTCTCCGGCACGCTGCGCCCCGGCGACCGGCTCCCCAGGGAGAGCGAGCTCGCCTCCGACCTGGGCCTGTCCCGCAACTCCCTGCGGGAAGCCGTGCGCGCTCTCTCCCTGATCCGTATCCTGGACGTCCGACAGGGCGACGGCACGTACGTCACCAGCCTGGACCCGCAGCTCCTCCTGGAGGCGCTGGGTTTCGTCGTCGACTTCCACCGCGACGACACCGTCCTGGAGTTCCTCGCGGTGCGTCGCATCCTCGAGCCCGCCGCGACCGCGATGGCGGCCTCGCGCATCAGCGGGCAGCAACTGGACGCGCTCACCTCCCAGTTGGACGCGCTGGGCGCCGAGCCCTCGGTGGAGGAACTCGTCGCCTGCGACCTGAAGTTCCACCGGGGCATCGTGCAGAGCTCCGGCAACTCGGTGCTCTGCTCGCTCCTCGACGGCCTCTCCGGTCCCGTCACCCGGGCCCGCATCCGGCGCGGCCTGCCCCGCGAGGACCTCATCAGCCGCACTCTCCACGAACACCGCGCGATCCTCACGGCCCTGCGCGACCACGACGAGGAGGCGGCCCGCTCGTGGGCTACGGTCCACATCGCGAGCGTGGAGCAGTGGCTGCGCGGCACCCCCTGAGGGGCTTCAAGAGGGCTCATTCCTGGTGCGGGAGGGCTCAGTGCTGATACGGGAGCGTTCAGTGCTCCGACGCGGGGCGGCCGGCCGGCCCGTTGGGACAGCGCCCAGGGGCGCGGACGAAGTTGATCAGAGACAGCTCCGATGACTGTGGGGTGTTCCGGGGTGGCTATCGGGGCAGTGATGCGTTCACTCCCCCGCGCAAGGGGGCTGCGGGCGCCCCGTCCGCACACCGTAAGGTTGGGGCGTACGTGAGGGCACGTCGGAAGGAGGCGCTGGGTGATCGAGCTCGAGGGGGTTCCCGAGCTGGTCGACCCGGTCATGGTGGCCGCGTTCGAAGGCTGGAACGACGCCGGCGACGCCGCCTCCACCGCGGTCGCGCATCTCGACAGGGAATGGAAGGGCGAGGTCTTCGCGGCGCTCGACGCCGAGGACTACTACGACTTCCAGGTCAACCGCCCCACCGTGTGGCTGGACGGCGGTGTACGCAAGGTCACTTGGCCGACGACCCGACTCTCGGTGGTCCGGGTCGGCGGTGAGAAGCCGCGCGACCTGGTCCTGGTCCGGGGTATCGAGCCGTCCATGCGCTGGCGCTCGTTCTGCAACGAGCTGCTGGGCTTCGCCCACGAGCTGGGCGTGGAGCTGGTGGTGATCCTGGGCGCCCTGCTCGGCGACACCCCGCATACGCGCCCGGTACCGGTCAGCGGGGTCACGTCCGACGCGGACCTGGCCCGCACCATGGACCTGGAGGAGACCAAGTACGAGGGTCCGACGGGCATCGTCGGCATCCTCCAGGAGGCGTGCACACATGCGGGCGTACCCACGGTGTCGCTGTGGGCGGCCGTGCCGCACTACGTGTCTCAGCCGCCGAACCCGAAAGCGACGCTGGCCCTCCTCAACCGCCTGGAGGACCTCATCGACCTGCGCATCCCGCTGGGCGAGCTGCCCGAGGACGCGCGGGCCTGGCAGCTGGGCGTGGACCAGCTGGCCTCCGAGGACAGCGAGGTCGCCGAGTACGTACAGACGCTGGAGGAGGCCCGGGACACCGCCGAGCTGCCCGAGGCGTCGGGCGAGGCGATCGCCCGCGAGTTCGAGCGCTATCTGCGCAGACGGGACGGCGCCGGCCCGGCGGGCCAGGCCGGAGGGCACGCAACGGAGAGCGGCGACTCGGCTTCGTACCTGCGTGACACCCCGAGCGGCCGCCCCCGTCCGCCGAAGCCGCAGCGACCGGATCCCACCGACCACACCGAGGACGGGTCCGCCGAGGACTCGTCGGAGGACTGAACCGACCAAGGGCGGTGCGCGCCGGGCGCGCCGCCCTCGGTCGTTTCCCCGAAGCGGTCGGACGTTCGGTATCGCCACCACGTCGTTCTCCGTGTACTCCGTGTACTCCGTGTACTCCGTGTACTCCGTGTGGGAGATCGGCCGTAGGGCAGCTCGGCCGCTCCCAGGCCGACCGCGGGCGGATCCGGGTTTCTGCTTCGTCGCCGGCTGCCCGCCCGAAGCGCTCCGTTGAGGGCTTGCACGGGCTCCGCAGACAGATGCAGCCGGGCGGGTGACGAACCGCCCGCCGCCCGGCTGCGCACAGCGGCTTACAGGGCCACGCCGAGGAGCGCGTCCACGGCACGTGATACGACACCGGGGGCGCCTGCGTCGGCACCGCCCTGTTCCTGCTGGCGGGCGGCCCAGCGGTCGACGGCCACGAGCGCGGCCGGGGCGTCCAGATCGTTGGCGAGGGCCTCGCGGATCTCCTCGACCAGCGCCTCGGCGGGCGGTCCGTCGGGCCGCGACACCGCTGCCCGCCAGCGGCCGAGGCGCGCGAGGGCGTCCTCGAGGACCTGGTCGGTCCACTCCCAGTCGGCCCGGTAGTGGTGCGCGAGCAGTGTGAGCCGGATGGCGGCCGGGTCGACGCCGTCGTACCGCAGCTTCGAGACGAAGACCAGGTTGCCCTTGGACTTCGACATCTTCTCGCCGTCCAGCGCGACCATGCCGGCGTGCACGTATGCCGTGGCCATGGGGAATTCTCCGGTCAGCACCTGGGCGTGGGAGGCGCCCATCTCGTGGTGCGGGAAGGCGAGGTCGGAGCCGCCGCCCTGGACGTCGAAGCCCATGCCCAGGTGGTCGAGCGCGATCGCGACGCACTCGATGTGCCAGCCGGGGCGGCCCCGGCCGAGCGACCCGCCGTCCCAGCTCGGCTCGCCCTCCCGGGCGGCCATCCACAGCATCGGGTCGAGCGGGCTCTTCTTGCCCGGACGCTCCGGGTCGCCGCCGCGCTCGGCGGACAGCAGTCGCATGGCGGCGGCGTCCAGGTGGGAGACCTCGCCGAAGTGCGGGTCCGCCTCGACGGAGAAGTAGACGTCGCCGTCGATCTCGTACGCGGCTCCGGTGTCGCGCAGCCGCTCGACGAGCGGGACGATCCCGGGTATGGCTTCGACGGCGCCGATGTAGTGCTTCGGGGGCAGCATCCGCAGGGCTGTCATGTCCTCACGGAAGAGGGCGGTCTCCTTCTCGGCGAGCCCGACCCAGTCGACGTCGTCCCGCGCCGCGCGCTCGAGAAGCGGATCGTCGACGTCCGTCACGTTCTGGACGTAGTGAACCTGCCGCTTCGTGTCGAGCCACACACGCTGCACGAGATCGAACGCGTTGTAGGTCGCCGCGTGACCGATGTGGGTTGCGTCGTATGGAGTGATACCGCAGACATAGATACGGGCGACGGGGCCGGGATCGAGGGCGACGAGCCCCCCGGTCGCGGTGTCGTGGATCCTCAGGTCGCGGCCCTGTCCAGGCAGGGCGGGGACCTCGGAAGCGGGCCAGGCATGCATGCCTCGAGCCTAACCGGAGGAATGTTTCGCATTCGAACCGGACCGGGCGCGTTGGCCGGGAAGGAGTTCTTGCGTACGCGACGGCAGTGTGTACGGCGCCGCTACACGGGCGGCCACGGAATCGCGGGCCACTCCCCCGAAGGCTCCGGGTGCCGTCCAGTGGTGAGCAGATCGGCGATCCGCGCGCGCGTGGCGTCCAGTTCGGCCGCCGTGATGAGCTCGGCCAGCCGGGGACCCAGCGCTCCGTCCAGGGCCTCCTCGAGCTCTTTGAGAACGTCGAGGGCCTCAGGGGTGAGCTTCTCCCCCGCCCAGCCCCACAGCAGGGTCCGCAGCTTGTTCTCGGCGTTGAAGGTGACACCGTGGTCGATGCCGTACAGCCGGCCGTCGCCGGTGGGCAGCAGATGCCCGCCCTTGCGGTCGGCATTGTTGATCACGGCGTCGAGTACGGCGAGTCTGCGCAGCCGCTCGTCGTCGGCGTGCACGAGCAGCGCCGTACGCCCTTCACCGACCTCGGCGAACCCGACGGCCTTCCAGCCGTCGCCGGGCTCCACGGCGTCGACCAGCGCGAGCAGCTCGGCGCCGGGCACCGGCTCGATCCACAGCTGGCACATGCCCTCGCCGTACGGCCCGTCGCGCAGCACGGTGGTGGGGACGAGCCCCCAGCCGGTCGACTCGGACACCTCGTACGCCGCGACCTCCCGTTGCGCCAGCGTTCCGTCGGGGAAGTCCCACAGCGCGCGCTCCCCGGCGACCGGCTTGTAGACGCAGGACTCCGTGCGTCCCTCGTACGCCACGTCGCACAGCAGCACCGCGTTGGAGGCCTCACGAATCTGTCCGCGCACCGTCAGCTCGCCCTCGGCGAGCAGCTCGGCCGTGGTCACGCCTCGCGTCGGTATCCGTTCTGGCGCGGACATACGTGTCCTTCCGGGTCGAGCGGGAGACTGCACAGCGGGCACGGCGGTCGGCCCGCGTTGACGACGTCGAGGGCGCGCTTGGCGAACGCCCTGGCCTGCGCGCCGGTGAGCCGGACCCGCAGCATCGGCGGACCGTTCTCCTCGTCCTGCAGGAGCCTTTCCTCGGCGGCGGCGAGGTCCTCGTCGGAGTCGGCGTCCAGCTCCACGAGCGCCTGCGCCTCGACCATCATGCGCTGTTCGTCGCCGTCCCAGGCCAGCGCCATGGTGCCGACCCGGAACTCCTCCTCCACGGGAGTCTCGAGAGGGGCGGTGTCGGAGACCTCCGTCGGGGCCATGGCCGGGACGGCCGCACTTCCTCCGGTACGCCGTACGACCTCGTCCAGAAGCTCGTCCATCCGCTCGGCGAGCGCCGCCACCTGCGCCTTCTCCAGGGCCACGCTGGTCACCCGGGGCCCCGCGGAGGCCTGCAGGAAGAAGGTACGGCGCCCGGGCAGCCCGACCGTACCGGCCACGAAACGGTCCGGCTGGTCATAGAGGAACACCTGACGGGACACGTCCTGTCTCCATGGGATCGAATGCGTCTGTCATCGACTGCGTGTGCTGCTGACAACTGCTGTGCTGCTTCAACCGCTTCACCCTACTGCGGCCGACGATCACGGTGCGCCCGCACCGCCACCGACCGGGGCCTCGCCGCCCGGGGGCTCCTCGCGCGGCGCGAGGGACGCGAAATCGCCGGTGTCACCGAGGCGTACGAGAAACGGCCGCAGCCGTGTGTAACGGATCGCGGTGATGGAACAAGGTTCTACGGAGATCCTCTGGAAGAGGTCCAGATGAAGTCCGAGTGCGTCCGCCACGAGGGACTTGATGATGTCGCCGTGCGAGCACATGAGGTAGACGGCGTCGGGACCGTGATCGCGCTCCACGCGCGCGTTCCACTCGCGCACCGCCTCGGCGGCCCGCGTCTGCATCGCCCGCATCGACTCGCCGCCGGGGAACACCGCGGCGGACGGATGTGCTTGTACGACCTCCATCAGCGGCTCGTCCTTCAGCTCGGCGAGCTTGCGGCCGGACCAGTCGCCGTAGTGGCACTCCCCGATGCGCTCGTCGGTGTGCGCCCGTAGCTCGGACCTGGCGTCGAGAAACGGCCGCAGTGTCTCCTGGCAGCGCTGCAACGGGCTGGTGACGACCTCGCAGACCGGGAGCCCGGCGAGCCGCCCGGGCAGCGCGGCGGCCTGCTCGGCACCGCGCTCGTCGAGGGAGACGCCGGGCGTCCACCCGGCGAGCAGTCCCGCGGTGTTGGCGGTGGAACGTCCGTGCCGGACAAGGATCAACGTGGGCATGCGGCCCAGCCTAGGCTTCTGCCGGCGCCCGCCCCGGGCGGGGCTTGGGGAGAGTGCGCCCCGCACGAAGTCGCACGCGCGCGTGGATCACGGGCCGCTACGCGAACTCGGGCGCCGCCGACGCCGGTCCGCCCAGGGCGTCGCGCCGTTCCGGCATCGTCAGCGAGACCATCCGCCGCCAGCCCACGAGGCGTTCGTACGCGTACACGGCGTGGATGCCCGCGGCGAGGACGGACCTCTTGGCCCTGGGCCAACGGAGGATGCGCCCCATGTGGTTCATCACGGCGAGGCTGACGTCGCGGTGGATCCGGATCTCGGCGAGCGCGGACTCGCGCAGCGTCCGCTGGATGACCCGGCCGTGCCCGGCGGCCGCGAAGCGCAGCAGTTCCTCGTGGCAGTACGCGAGGTGGTTGTCCTCGTCGTTCGAGATCATCCTGATCGCGCGGCCGACCTCGGGGTGGTCGGCGAAGTGCTTGCGCAGCAGCTCCATCTGTTCGGAGGCGCGCTGCTCGGTGACCCTGCTGTGCGCGAGGTACGTGATGATGTCCTGCACGGTGAGCGCATCGTCGCTCTTGAGCCTCTCGTGGGCGAGACCGATGCCGTGCTGCTCCAGAAGCATGGTGTAGTCGGTCTCGGGCGGGACCTCGACGGGCT
>CBFGQM010000145.1:0-11879 GCA_965650905.1 uncultured Streptomyces sp.
GCGGCCCGCACCCTGCGGGGCCTGGCCGTCAGCGATCCGCAGCGGTACGCGCTCACCCTCGGTGACCAGCACACCGTCGTAGAGGCGGGGCGTCTCGGCGGTCCACGGCTCGACCGGGACCGTCACGGATTGGCCGGTCGCGACATCGATGTCCAGGGCGGGCACGGTGACCCGGCCGTCGACGTCGGAGTCGACGCGCAGGGTTCCGTGGCCGTCGAGGTGGTCGTACGAGGCGTGCACGAAGAAGTCGAGCGCGCTGCCGGCCGGCCGGTGCAGGAGTGTGACGTCCCGGAAGATGCCGGGCAGCCACCACTGGTCCTGATCCTCCAGGTACGAGCCCGCCGACCACTGGTGGACGCGGACAGCCAGGACGTTCCCCGTGGGCTTCAGCAGCCGGCCGACCGCGAACTCGTGCGGCAGCCGGGAGCCCTTGAACTCGCCGATGTCCGTGCCGTTCAGCCAGACCCGGGCGCAGGACTCCACACCGTCGAAGCGCAGGACGGATCCACCTGCGGCGGGCCAGTCGTCCGGCAGGTCGAAGACCCGCAGATGGTCGCCGGTCGGGTTCTCGGTCGGCACGCGCGGCGGGTCGACCGGGAACGGGTAGAGAAGGTTGGTGTAGATCGGCGACCCGAAAGCCCCGTCGCCCTGGAGGACCCAGTGGCCGGGGACCGACACCTCGGCCCAGTCCCCGGCGTCGTACCCGTCCTCCGCGAACGCATCGTCCTCGGCGTCGGCGGTGGCGGACACGCGAAATCGCCAACGTCCGTTCAGGGAAAGCGAGGCGGCGTCGGAGGACGCGTACCAGACGCGGGGCGGCAGCGCCCCGCTCCCGGGCGAGACGTCCTCGATGTAGTCGACGGAAGTGGTGCGGATGGACATCGGTCTCCAGCGTTCTGAGAAGAAGGTGTCAGCCCTTGATGCCGGTCTGTGCGACCCCCTGCGCCAGCCACCGCTGGAGGAAGAGGAACGCGAGCACCAGGGGCAGGATCGACATGGCGGTGGCCATGAACATCGGATGGAGGTTGACGGTAGGCCTTCGCACAGCGCTTGATGGCCTGCTGCGTGCCGGCCCGTACGCGTGGAAGTACCGCGTGAGGGCCTTGCCCGAGGTGCCTTGCTCAAAGCGGCCGGTGGTGCCGGCGCACGCGGTTCCCGGGCTGAGGGCGCCCAGGTTCGCGGCGGCTCGCAGTACGGATCGACGGTCCCGGTTGTCGCTGCGCGTTGCCGACATGCTGACGTCCTTGTCTAGAAGTGCGGCTGCGGCGCCCTACGGCTCAGGGCCACCTGGCTCGCGCCAGGTGGTTCACATGGTCGCGGTGCGGGACGTTAGCCTTCGGCTAAGGCTTCGGCAAGGGGTTGGGCGAAGTTCTGTTCGAAGTGTTGTGGAATGTTCGGGATACCGGACATTCGGGGGGATGCGGGCCGCCGCACCAGTGGCCCGCAGCCCACTCTCGGTCGGGCGAAAAGGTGCGCATCGCTTCGTCGACCGGGCCTGGTTGACCGCCGGCCGTTACAGCCGCGGAGGATCATCCCGCTGCTGTCGGCGGTCGCCTGGCTGCTGACGTCCGGGCCCTTGCCGGGCGCCTCGATCACCATCTGGCCGTTGGCGTTCAACCGCCACCGCTGGAAGGCGGTGCGGTACGGCTCCTTGCGGGGACGATGCGGCGGTTGGACCTCTGGGTGACCGCCGACAGGGCGCCCTCGAGGGCGAACGTCGCGGCTCCCAGACAGACCGGGTCGGTGGGGATGGGGGACAGGACGATCTCGGTGGCGGCGAGTGGCCGCCTGAGGGCGTGCCGGGCCACCGCCTCACGCACCTCGTCGAGCAGTGGTTCGCCGAGTGTGGCCGCGACCCAGCTGCTGAGCACGACCACTTCGGGGTTGAGCAGATTCACCAGGTCCGCGATGCCGGCGCCGAGGTAGCGGGCCGTGTCCCGGACCACCTTGACCGCCACCGGGTCCCGCGCGGCGACTCCGCGGGCCAGGGCGTCTATGGTCGCCGTCTGGTCCTCGGGTTGCAGCAGGACACTGCGTGGGCTCAGCTCCCGCAGGTTCAGCATGATTCCGGGCGCTCCCACGTACGTCTCCACGCATCCGTGATTGCCGCAGTGGCACAGCCGTCCGTCCAGTACGAGCGTGGTGTGGCCCCACTCACCCGCGCTGTTGCTGACCCCGCGGTGCAGCCCGCCGCCGAGCGCGAGCCCGGCGCCCACTCCGGTGCCGAGGTTCACCACCACGGCGTTTTCGCGCCCGCGGGCCGCGCCGAACCAGAGCTCGGCGACCGCGCAGGCGCGCAGTGGATTGTCCAAGTACAGGGGGTAGGCGATGTGCTCGGAGAGCAGGCCGAGCAGCGGCACGTCGTGCCAGTCCATGTTGGGGGCGTACTCGCAGACGCCTGCCTCCCGGTCCACCTGGCCCGGCACGCTGACGCCGACCCCGAGGACACGTGCGCTCTCCATCCCGGCCTGTGCGACCGCCGAGCCGACGGCCGTGGCGACATGTCCGACGATCTGCCCCGGGCGGCTCTCACCCGGGTGCATGTCCTCGTCGGCCCGCGCCAGCACGTTCAGCGCCAGGTCGAACAGCTCGACACGTACGTACGTCTCCGCGATGTCGACGCCGATCAACGCGCCCCCCGACGCGTTGACGGCCACGAGTCCCCGGGGGCGGCCACCCGCCGAGTCCTCGAACCCGACTTCGGTGAGCATCCCGACGTCGAGCAGCTCGCCGACCAGGGTGGCGACCGTGGCCAGGCTCAGCCCGGTGGCGGCCGCCAGCTCCTGCCGGGACGTGGGCGACTCGGCGATGATCTGGCGCAGCACCTCATAGCGGTTCGCGGTGCGTATGTCGCGCGATGTGTGCTTCACCGGGTGTGGCCCCCTCGATCCCTTCAGACCCATGCCGGGGCACGACGGCCCCGGCGGGGCGCAAGGCTATGTCCGGCGCCGGACTTTCGACAAGCGGTTAGGAAAGGGATTATGGAAAGTCTCCGGGCGCCCGGAGGGGGAGTCGCTGTGGTGGCGGACCGTGTGGGCGAGGTGCCGGCTGTCAGGTGCCGAGGAGCTCGCGGACGAATGTGTTGCGGAACTTACCCGCCGGATCCAGATCCTCGGCCAAACCCGTGAACGCGCCCATCCGCGGCCAGCGGTCGCGCAGCACGGACGGGGGTGTGGTGAACACCTTGCCCCAGTGCGGGCGCGGATCGAAGGGGGCGAGCGCCTCCTCGACCCGCCGCACCACGGGCAGCACGGCCACCGTGTCGTCGATCCAGGTGAAGTGGAAGGCTACGGTGTCCCTCCCGTACGCGGGGCTCAGCCACTGGCTGTCGGCGGCGACCGTGCGGACCTCGCAGATCTGCAGGACCGGGGCGATCGTTGCGCGGATCCCGTCGAGGGCACGCAGGGCGTCGAGCGCGTACGGGCGCGGGAGCAGGTACTCGGACTGGAGCTCGGCGCCGCTGCTCGGGGTGAACTCGGCGCGGAAATGCGGCAGGCGCTCGTGCCAGGGGCCCGGCACGTCGAACTGCTGGGTGCAGTTCTCCGCGGGCATGCCCGGCACCGGGTGCATGGCCTCGGCTGCAGGCGCGGCCCACGGGAAGTCGCTGTGCGGCTGGTCGGTGCGCCGCTTCACCCAGGCCTGTACGAAGCCCGGCTGCCGCCAGTCGGTGAACAGGCTCACGCTGTACGCCGTCGCCGTCACCTTCTCGAAGTCCAGCCCTGCGAAGGGGAGCCGGCCGTACACCCGCTGGGCGACCTGGAAGTCCGGCTCCAGGTCGAGGGTCAGCGCGGTGACCACGCCGAGCGCGCCCAGGGCGGTCACCGCACCCTCGAAGCGCACATCGTCGACTGCTCGGCCGATCGTCACGGTCGAGCCGTCGGCGGTGACCAGTTCCACCTCGCGCACGGCCGAGGCCAGCGAACCGTTGGCGTTCCCCGAGCCATGCGTGCCCGTCGCGACCGAGCCGGCCACCGAGATATGCGGCAGCGAGGCCATGTTGTGCAGCGCGAGCCCGTGCTCATGGACGCGCCGGGCCAGCTCCGCGTACCGCACCCCACCCGCCACCCGCACGGCACGGGCCGCCGTGTCCACCTCCACCGACGGCGGCAGCGCGGTCAGCGAGAGCAGCACACCCTCGCTGCCCGGGTCCGCGATCTCGTTGAACGAGTGCCCGCTGCCCAGCACGCGCACCCGCGCACTTCGCGCGACAAGCTTCCGGAGCGCGTCGAGCGAGTGCGGGCGGTGCAGTTCCTTGGCGGAGTAGGTGATGTTGCCGGCCCAGTTGGTCAGTAGGCCTGTCGGCTCTGTCATCCGTGTCATCCGTGCCGTCCCTCCCCGGAAGTTCTTCGTGTCGGTGGAAGCTACCTTGAGGTCCAGCGCGCCCCAGTCCCGCCCCCGTCGCGCCCCAGTCCCGCCTCCGGCCTCACCTCCAGGCCCGTCCATGGTGCCAGGCACCCACATCGTGGTGCGGGACTCGACGCGCCGCCCCGGCCGCTGAGTTGCCCCCTTTCGGCACCCCGTCTCCAAGCTGGTCGCCTCGCTGCGGCTACCGGAAGTCAATGGTTCGTCATCCGGAATATCCGCGGTAACGGGCAGGGCCAGGGCAACGCCCGACGGCCAGACCCTCGCCGTCATTTCCTGGCTCCGGCTCGTCCGGGACTTCGCGACGCACCGCGTGCTGTAAGAGCTGGAGTTCTGGTACGAGCTGCCCGACGAGCCCTGACCGAGGGCCGCGGAAGGCCACTGCTCGCGGCCGCCGCGAGGGGACCCGGCCCCGCGCACCCGGCGGCCAGAGGCAGACCGTGAGGAGTCGAGCAGAGGAGCCGGGAGCGAGGAGAACGGGATGGGCAGCCGTACCGCACTGGTCGAGGATCTGACGGAGAGGTTCCCGCATATGCCAGGGGAGACCGTCTTCGGGGAGGACCCGCTCCGTGGAGGTGTGTGTGGCCTTCGACGACTCGGCCCTCCCGGACACCACCGAGGAGGCCCCGGCCAGGGATGTCCGGGCTGATGGGGGATCTCCGGGTTGTTGGGATAAAGGGCGTGAGGTAATGGTATGTGGTGGTGGCGCTTGGAAGTTGTGTGGGAAGAGTGAAAAAAACTCTGTGTTCTGTGAGACATTGTCGAGCAACTGTCGTATTTGCCCAGGCGAGTTGACTGCCCCTTCTTCGGATCCAGGTGAGCCCAGCTTATGCCCGACCTGCCGACCCCCCAGAATGCCGCCGAGGCCGCGCTGTTCTCGGAGTGCTGGGACGCGGTGCTGTCGTACGCCGATCTCTGCACCGTCGGTTCCACCGCCGCACGACAACTCGCCTCCGAGGCGTTCTCCCACGGCATACGTGAGCTGCGCGCCGCCGAGTACGGCGACGAGACCGTACGCCGGGCCCCCGCGCCCTGGCTGCCCCGTATCCCGCTGCTGCTGACCGCTGTACGCAAGACAGCCGACGCCTGGGAATCACGAGGCTTCGGCCCCCGCCTCGAGCCCGATCTGCGGTTGTGGCTCACCTCCGAGAAGGCGGACCGCTATGCGGGACCGCCGCTGCACCGTCCGCTCGCCCTGCGCGGGCTGCGGGACATGCACGAATGGGACGCGGAGCTGCTGTGGCTGACCGAGGTCGAGGCGATGCCGCTGCCCGTCGTGGGCCGCAGACTCGGCCTCGACCCGAAGGGAGCCGCAGAGGAACTCACCCAGGTGCGCGCTGTGTTCCGCGAGCGCTGCCAGTGCAACCGGCTCGACACCCTGCTCGACGCGGAGTGCCGCAGCTACGCCCGGCTCCTGGACGTGGTCAGTCGCTCACTCGACGCCGACACTCCCGACGACCTCGCGCGGCACCTCGCGAGATGCGTCGATTGCGCCGAGGCCGCCGCCTGCCTGCGGCCGGGCGGCGGCGCTGGCCTGCCCGCCGCTCTGGCGAGCGGCGTGATCGGCTGGGGTGGACTCGAGTATCTGGAACGGCGGCGCAGAGCCGTCGAGTCGGGGCTCAGCCGGTCGAGCGCGGATACGGACGAGGGGACGCCGGCCCCGGGCAAGGCCCGGATCGGGCCCGCCGCGCTTCTCGTCGCGGCCGTCATCGTGTCGTCACTCGCGCTCGGGGTCTCCCTAAGGGCCTTCGACTCCGACGGCGGCACCGGACGGGACGAGTCGGCGGCGGAGCGGCTACCGGTGGGGGACCGGGTGCCCCCGGCCGAGCCTCTGCCGTCCGCCACGTCCGTGTCTCCTCCGAAGCCGACGTACCGGGAGTCCCACCCGTCGGACTCCGGCTCCGACTCCGACTCCGACACCGACTCGGGCTCGCGCTCGGACCCCGCAACCGGCTCGGACGCGGACGGGGACTCGCGAGGGGACAAGCGACCGGGCAAGGAGCCCCAGGGCGACTCGTCGTCCTCGCACGCAGCCCATCCCTCCCACACGAAGTCCCCCTACTGCCAGGCCACTTACGACCTGGTCAACCAGTGGCCCGAGGGCTTCAAGGGCACCGTCACCGTCACCTCCACCAAGGCCCTGCACACCTGGCGTATCGGCTGGAAGTTCCGGGATGGCCAGTCCATCACCGATATGTGGGACGGCAGCTTCGACCAGGACGGCTCCCAGGTGACCGCCACCGCCGCCGACTACAACGAGTCCGTGGCCGCGGGCGACAGGTTCGGCGTCGGCTTCATCGCGTCCTGGTCGGGCAACAACTCGGCGCCGTACGACTTCACGCTGAACGGACGGAGCTGTACGGACGCGACCTGAACGGACGTGACCCCCGGGCGCGGGCCGTCAGTGGGTGACCGACGCCCACACAGCGGGGAGTCGCATAGGTCACGGCCCCACGCCCCTGACGGAGTGCAGCCGCCAACGTCGTGTCCGAAATCCGCCAGCCCAGTGGGTCGGGACGGCGCACACTGGGGAGTGTGAGGGACGAGGAGACCAGGTACGAGGCCGTGCGGAGCAGGGACGCTCGGTTTGACGGGGAGTTCTTCTTCGCTGTGGAGACGACCGGTATCTACTGTCGGCCGAGCTGCCCTGCGGTGACGCCGAAGCGGCGGAACGTGCGGTTCTACGCGACGGCCGCCGCCGCGCAGAGCTCCGGGTTCCGGGCGTGCCGGAGGTGCCGCCCGGACGCCGTGCCCGGTTCCGCCGCGTGGAACGTCCGCGCGGACGTCGTGGGACGGGCGATGCGGATGATCGGGGACGGCGTCGTGGACCGCGAGGGCGTCGCCGGGCTCGCGCGACGCCTCGGCTACAGCGCCCGCCAGGTTCAGCGGCAGCTCACAGCGGAACTGGGCGCGGGCCCGGTCGCCCTGGCGCGCGCCCAGCGCGCGCACACCGCCCGGGTACTGCTGCAGACCACGGAGCTGCCGATCACAGAGATCGCCTTCGCGTCCGGCTTCGCCAGCGTGCGCCAGTTCAACGACACGGTGCGCGCGGTGTACGCGTCGACGCCCAGCGAGCTGCGCGGCGCCGCACCCCGCCGCCGGTGCGCCGCTGCACGCCGCGCGGATGCCACCCCGTCGGCCGGCATCCCGCTGCGCCTCGCCCACCGCGGCCCGTACCAGGTCGGCCCCGTCTTCGATCTTCTGGCCACCGAGGCCGTACCGGGTATCGAGGAGGTGGCCGGCGCCTCGGGTTCCCGCACCTACCGCCGTACCCTGCGCCTCCCGTACGGCACCGGAGTCGTCGCCGTCGAGGAACGCCCGTCAGGGCGAGGGACGCCGGCCCCGAACCACCCCAGCGGCTGGCTCGACGCCCGGCTTCACCTCACCGACCTCCGTGACCTCCCGACCGCCGTACAGCGGTTGCGCAGGCTCTTTGATCTCGACGCCGATCCGTACGCCGTGGACGAGCGGCTGGCCGCCGATCCACGGCTGGCACCGCTGGTGGCCGCTCGGCCGGGGCTGCGTTCGCCGGGTGCCGCCGATCCGGAGGAACTGGCGATACGGGCGGTGGTGGGGCAGGCGGTGGTGGGGCGGGACGGGCGCAACGAGGCCGAGCGGCTGGTACGGGCGTACGGGAAGGCGCTCGACGCGCCCTGCGGCACGCTCACGCATGTCTTTCCCGAGCCGGCCGTCCTCGCGGCGGCCGAACCCGACGGCACCCTCGGTGCCCTCGCCGCCACCCTCGCCGACGGGCGTCTGCGTCTCGACGCGGGTGCCGACCGCGACGAAGCGGAGGATGCCCTGATGGCGCTGCCCGGCATGGATCCACGCACCGTGGCCGTCATCCGTGCGCGAGCACTCGGCGACCCGGACGTGGCCCCGCCGGGGGAACACGTCCCCGGCGGCTGGCGACCCTGGGGTTCCTATGCCCTGCGGCACCTGGAGGCAGAGACAGCGGCGGAGACACCGGCAGAGACACCGGCAGCGGCAGAGACAGAGGCCGGGGCCGTCGTCCGTCAAGTCCCCGGAAGAAACCGGAGTGAGTCGGAAGTCGAGGAATGAGGAACATGACGCCCCCACCCCTGCCCACGTACTGCACGACGCTCGACAGCCCCGTCGGCCCACTCCTCCTCACCGCCGACGAGACAGGCGCCCTGACCTCCCTCTCGGTGCCCGGTCAGAAGGGCGGCCGTACCCCGCAGCCCGGCTGGCGGCGCTCCCCGGAGCTCTTCCGGAAATCCGGGCAACAGCTCGCCGCGTACTTCGCGGGCGAACTGAAGGAGTTCCAGTTGGAGTTGAGGGCGGAAGGAACCGACTTCCGGATGAGGGTCTGGGCCGCCCTCGACTCCGTGCCGTACGGCGCGACCACCACGTACGGTGCGATCGCCAAGCGGATCGGCGCGCCGCGCGCCGCCGTCCGCGCCATCGGCGGCGCGATCGGCGCCAACCCGCTGCTGATCGTCCGCCCGTGCCACCGGGTGATCGGCGCGGACGGATCGCTGACCGGTTACGCGGGCGGGCTGGACCGGAAGCTGCAACTCCTCGCACTGGAAGGGGCGCCGACCGGCAGGCGACCTCGGAGGGCTTTCACCCCGGCCCCGGCCCCGGGCCCGGCGGCCGGCGACGCCAGGGTGCGCGGTGCCAGATGATCTCGGATCCGGTGCACACACACGTTCCACTGGCGCGTGAGGCCGGGATGGGCTGCCAGAGAGGGATCCGATGTGTGGAGTGCCTGTGCGGAGTTTCTGTCCGGAGTTTCCGTCTGGAGTGTCTATGCGGACCGTGAGACGACCGAGCCCAGCCATGCCCCTGTGATCAGCAGGCACCCGAACAGCTCCACCAGCACGCTGGTCCCGCCCGAGCGCATCACCTGGCGGACCGAGGCCACAGCGTCCTTGCGCCCGCCGAGCCGCAGCCGTTCGCAGAGGTACATCCCGCCCAGGAATCCGGGGATCGTGCCGAGCACGGGCAGCACGATGAAGCCGAGCAGTGCTCCGACCCCGGCGTACACCGTCATTCGGCGTGTGGCGCCGCTCTCGGGCAGTCGGCGTGGTGGCAGCTGCCAGCGGATCACCTGGGAGAGGAACTGGACGCAGGTAGCGCCCACGAGGACCGCCCAGGAGAGCCCCTCGGGATCCTCGAACGTCCACCCCAGGACCGCGGCCCACACGAGCCACGATCCCGGCGCGCCAGGCACCGGCACCCCGCTGAGACCGAGCAGTATCACCACGCCGATCAGCAGGAGTTCCCACGCTCCCATCTGCCCAGAGTGCCGGAGCGCGGGCGAGACCGCAGGTCAGGCGCGGCGGCAGCGCGCCCCGCTGTCGGTGGGCCGGTACGGCACCGCGGGTGTACTCGGGCTTCGTACCGCCCTTCGGCAGGCATCGACCCGGACGAGTACACGGCGAGCTGCCCTGCCTGCTGCTTCCCGCCGACCCTGAGTGCCGTACGGCTCAGGACCGGCGAGTGAGCCGCAGGGGCTCGCCGGTGTCGAGAGCGCGAGCCGGTCCTGCTCTCGACACCGGCGAGCCCCTGCGGGGCATATCGATGCAGCGCGCCCCGGAGGCGAATCGAGCCTTGAGGAACACATACAGCTCAGCCGAACTGCTGCTCCAGGTCCTTGAGCTTGCGCTCCAGGGAGTCCAGCCGCGGCAGGGACATCGTGTCGTCCTCGGCGGTGAGGTCGACAGTGACCGGCTCAGTGCCGCGCCGGACGGCTGTAAGGGAGGGACGGGCGCGCACGGGCAGTGGCTCCGGAGCCGATAGGGCAGGCTCCGCGGTGACCTGGGCGGGCGCCGAGGAGGCGGGCACGGCCTGCACCTCGACATGCCTGGCGCCGCGTCCGATCAGTCCGCGCTGGCCGCGGGTGATCGCCCGCAGACGCGCCCGATCCAGCTTCTCCTGGTCGCGCCGGCGTCGCCGGTTCTGCTCCTTCTGCCGCTTGTCCTCGCGCACTTCCTCGACCGCCTCGTCCAGAGTGCGCACACCCTCCAGAAGCATCAGCGACCAGGCGGCGAAGGTCTCACGAGGGGCACGCAGCCACCGTACGATCCGGATCTGCGGGAGCGGCCGGGGCACCAGTCCCTGTTCGCGCAGCGCCGCACGGCGGGTCTGCTTCAGCGCGCGGTCGAACAGCACCGCGGCAGACAGGGACATACCCGCGAAGAAGTGCGGGGCGCCCGCGTGACTCGCCCCTCTGGGCGCGTGCACCCAGTTGAACCAGGCCGCGGCGCCCGCGAACGTCCACACGAGTATCCGGGAGCCGAGTGCCGCGTCACCGTGGCTGGCCTCGCGCACCGCGAGCACCGAGCAGAACATCGCGGCGCCGTCGAGGCCGAACGGAACCAGGTACTCCCAGCCTCCGGAGAGGTTCAGGTTCTGCCTGCCGAAGCCGACCAGGCCGTGAAAGGAGAGCGCGGCGGCGACCGCCGCACAGCAGAACAGGAGTGCGTAGGAAGCCGTGCCGTAAACGGCCTCCTTGCGTCGGCGCCGGTCCTCGCTGCGCTCCCACGAGTCGTCCGCGTTCGCGTTCTCCCCGGAGCGCTTGTTGCGCGCGAGTACCGCTACCGCCGCCAGCATGCCCAGGAGCAGTACGGCGCCCGGAAGCAGCCAGTTCAGCGATATGTCGGTCAGTCTCATCTGGGGTCCCTTGCATTGGGATAGGGCGTAACGCCCGCCATATTGGCCCAAACCCGCCGGCCCTCAGGGGGTTTCGGGGCAAGAGGCCGCCAACGGAGTGCAAGGGAATGCGCAGGGCGACAATCTGCTCGAACTGCCGCGCGAGGGACGGGAGTTGAGTTCGACTGAGGGTACCCGTACGGACGGTCCATGGAAAGTTCCCGAGATGAGTGAGGAAGTTGTGAATCACCTGTAACCCGCGAGGTGTCCTTGTGGGACGACTTGGTGGGATATCTCAGTTCCAGTTGGATCTTACGCGATGCTGGGAGGCCCCCGAGACGCACGGAGGCTTTCCGGGACGCGCAGAGGCCGTCAGTCGGCTGCGGCGGCCGTCACTTGGCGATGCGCTCCGCGTCGCAGCTGCGCGGGCAGGTGGCGCAGGCGTCCTCGGGCGCAGGGTGCGGAAGAGGCGGCAGCCAGCCCGGGCGCGGGTGGGCCGGGACTCGCCGTTGTGACCGGTCGACTCCGGCTCCGGGTGCGGCTGCGGCCGGGCGGGAACGGGCACGCAGGGACCACCGATTCACGATCGTCGGTAGGTAAGCCTTAATTGGTATGAACGAGGTTTGCACTACGGCGCCCTCCGCCTATCGTGCTGGACTACCGCCACATCGGCCGCAAGGGCCACAAGTACCGCCAAGCCAGGAGGAGGGCACCGTTGGAGCAGGCCGGTCCGCGCGACGCGCACGGCTCCCCGGGGGGTACCTCGGGCGCGCACGGCTCCGTCGGGGATCCCTCGGAGGAGGCCCGCCCGGGAGTGGCCCGCCCGGCGGCAAAGACGCGCCCGGCGGCGGACGCTCGTCCGGCGGTGGATGCTCGTCCGGCGGTGGATGCTCGTCCGG
>CBFGQM010000146.1:0-11859 GCA_965650905.1 uncultured Streptomyces sp.
ACCATGGCGCACCTTCCTCGGACCTCAGTACTTCGCGTACGCATACGTGATGGTATGCGTGCCTCACCCGGACATCGTTACCCCGCCCGCGCCCGCGCCCCCGAACCGGCAGGGTGCGCACGCCTTGCCCGTTCGCCGAGAACCAGCATCTCGGTACCGAAGAACCAGACGGTGTCCTCGACAAGCGGCGGCAGTACCTGCGCGACATCGCGCCGGATTGCGCCCGGGCCCGCTGTCGACGGTCACGGCACCGGCGTGCGCGGCCGCGACGGCCCGCACGTCATACGTCCCGCCTCGGACTCGTCGGGCCCGCACATGCCGGGCGTCCGGTCCGCTCTCTTCCCTTCCGCGTCTGGTGAGTTCGGCGTATCCGCGGATGGACGCGAGGGGCGAGGGGCGTACGCAGCTCATGGCTGGCGTCCGCGACGAACTACCGGACCCGAGTCGAGCTCTCCTGGCTGCCGTCCGTGAGCTCCGCGGCGACCGTGCCGCTGGCTGCGGGCCATGCTGGACGAACTCCGACTGCGTCGACATCGGCCTGCCCTCGCCACCGGGGTCGAACTGGTCAACGACCGACTTCGGGGGCCGGCCGCCCGCATCGCTGCCTCGTTCAGGAAGCCGTCAAGCTGCTCGTACAGGTGGGAACGGAGCGCGGAGGTGGTCACCCTGCCGATCATCGAGCACGCCACCGCGATCAGCACGACGGAAGCGACGACCAGCCGCGTCCGCGGCGTCGGCGGCTGTGGGCGCCTGCTTCCTCGGTTGTCGGCGCCCGCTCATGACGCCGCGGGCTTGATCAGGTAACCGGCTCCGCGCCTGGTGTAGATCATCGGCTCACGCCCGGCGTCTATCTTCCGGCGCAGGTACGAGATGTAGAGCTCGACGACGTTGACCTGGCCGCCGAAGTCGTACGACCACACGCGGTCGAGGATCTGCGCCTTGCTGAGGACCCGGCGCGGGTTGCGCATGAGGAAGCGGAGCAGTTCGAACTCGGTGGCGGTGAGGTGGATGTTCTCCCCGGCGCGCGACACCTCGTGGCTGTCTTCGTCCAGGGTGAGGTCCCCGACGACGAGCGTGGAGTCGGAGCGCCGGTCGGCGGCGCCGGAGCGGCGGATCAGCCCGCGCAGCCGCGCCACGACTTCCTCCAGGCTGAACGGCTTGGTGACGTAGTCGTCACCGCCGACGGTGAGACCGGCGATACGGTCCTCGACTGCGTCCTTCGCCGTCAGGAAGAGGACGGGCACGTCGGACAGCTCGCGCCGCAGCCGCCCGAGGGCGGCCAGCCCGTCCATGTCGGGCAGCATCACGTCGAGCACCACGGCGTCGGGCCGGAACTCCCGGGCGGTCTGCACCGCTCCGCTCCCATCACCCGCGCTGCGGATCTGCCAGCCCTCGTAACGGAGAGCCATGGACAAGAGCTCGGTGATCGACTGCTCGTCTTCCACCACAAGCACGCGGACGGGGCTCCCGTCCGGCCTCAGCAGTTCGGTGCGCCCCTGGGGCGAGGTCGTGGTCATAGCCAACACCTTGCTGGGCGGCTCTGAGAACAACCTCTCCAGAATCTGTGAATTCTCTGAGAAACTCACAGGACCGCTCAGGGAACATTGTTGCCCGGCCTGACGGGCCCGGGTCGGAAAGAGCCCCAGCCCGGTGTCACAGCCCGAAGAGCCGCGCCCCGTCGAAGCCGATGGACTTCAGGAAGTCCGCCGTGCGCACGCACAGGCCGTCGCTCCGGCGCTCGATGAACGGGGCGTGGTGCTTGTAGCGGCCCTCGTTGTATACGTCGCAGAGGGCCCACCACACCGGAGTGTGCGTGAGGTTCCGTGAGACGCCAACGCAGAGGCCCTGACCTCCACTTGGGAGAATCAGGGCCTTGACCTGGTGCTTCTTTGTGCACTCGGCAGGATTCGAACCTGCAACCTTCTGATCCGTAGTCAGATGCTCTATCCGTTAAGCTACGAGTGCCTTCGTGTTCTGTTGTGTTGGCTCTTCCTGGCGGACTTTTCGGCCCGGTCGGCGTTGCGGGAACAACATTACATGACTGTCGGCGTGAGACGAAATCCGTTTACCAAACCCCGCCTGACCTGGGAAAACGACCAGGAAACGTCGAGGGGCAGCTCGCCGAGAAAGTGCCCTGGGAACGGCCGAAGCCCCGGTCGTCACGACCGAGACTTCGGGACCCTCATCAGGCGGAGGCGGAGGGATTTGAACCCTCGATGGGCTTTAAGGCCCAAACCGCATTAGCAGTGCGGCGCCATAGACCGGACTAGGCGACGCCTCCAGCACAGCCGCCCGCGCGAGCGCGAGTGGTGCGTCCAGATGATGACACAGCCGAGCGGGGTGTCACCAATCGCCCCCTACGGTACTAGGCGGAAAGGGTGGAGGGCAAAGGACTGACCGCGGCGCGACGTCGCGGGAACAGGCAGCGTGACGGTGCCGAGCGGCGCGAGGGGCACGGTGCGTGGGCGGCGTCCGGATTGCGTACGCCCCGTACCCGGGCCGCGTACGCCTCGCTTGCGGGCGGGGGCAGGAGGGAGGTCACAGGTTCTGCGTCTCTTCTGCGCCTTCTCTGTCTGTCTTCTGCGTGCGACCTCCCTCTCATCCGGCGTGCGAGCGGAACCTCTGGCCGTAGACTCCCTCGCGTGACACGTCGCGGACCGGTTGGCAAGACGGCATCCGCGGTTGGCAAGGTGCGGTAACAGGGAGGAAGCGTCTCGTGAGCAGCAGGCCGTCCCGAGGCGCTGCTCGCCTCGCTGCCATACTCGACGCACTTCCTGACGCGTTGGTGCTGGTCAACGCCAACGGTACGGTCGTCAACGCCAACACCATCGCCCTGGAGGCGTTCGAGGCCCCGGGCACGGCTCTCGTGGGGCGCGGACTGCTCGATCTGCTGCCCGAGTTCGACTCCCGGCTGATTCCCGGGTCCATGCGCCGACCCGAGAGCATCGACCCGCGCGGGCGGACCAAACCGCGGCGGATGATGGCCCGGCGCACCGACGGCAGCGAGTTCCCGGTCGAGGTCACGAGCGCCAACCTGGAGAACGGCCAGCAGGCCTACGACGGCTACGGCTACACCGGCGACGAGTTGCTCATGCTCGTCGTACGCGACCTCTCGGGCACCGTCCACACCGAGGCCGAACTGGCGCGCTCGCAGCGGCAGACGGAAATGATCCTGCGGGCCGCCTCGGAGGGTGTGGTCGGGACCGACACGGAGGGACGGGTCGTCCTCGTCAACCCGGCCGCCGCGCAGATACTGGGCTTCCGGGCCAGTGATCTGGGCGGCCGGCAACTGCATCCGCTGATGCTGCACTCGCGTGCCGACGGCGAGCCCTTCCCGTACGAGGATTCGCCGCTCGCCGACACCCTGCGCTCGGGGCGCAAGCACCGGGTGCGCGGGCAGGTCCTGTGGTCCAAGAGCGGCGACAAGGTGCCCGTCGACCTGACGACCGCGCCCGTACGGGACGGGGATCAGCTCGTCGGCGCCGTGATGACCTTCACCGACCGGCGGCCGTACGACGCGCTCACCGAGGAGAGGGACACGGCGGACCGGCGCCATCAGGAGGAACTCGCGCGGACCGCCGCAGAGCACTCCGGGGAGCTGACTTCGCTCCGCGAGGAGCACGGTAAGGAGCTCTCCGAGCTGCGCGAGGCGCACGAGGAGGAACTGGCCGCGGGTGAAGACCGGTACGCGGCGCTCGCGGAGCGGGAGAAGGACCGGTACGAGGCGCTGGCCGCGCGGCACGAGCAGCTGCTCTCCGTACTCGGGCAGTCCCTGCGCGGCCCCCTCGACCAGCTGCGCGGCGACCTGTCCGCCCTTGCCGCCGACGACGCCGGACAGCTGTGGCCCGAGGCCAACCAGGTCCTGCACCATCTCGTGGCCGGCTACTCGCGGATCACCACGCTCATCGACAACGTGCTCGGCTACCAGCGGCTCGATGCCGGGGCCGACGACGTCATCCGTACGAAGGTCATGCTCGACGCGGTCGTCGCGGCCGGTGTCGACGGGGCCGTCGAGCTGATCGGGCCCGGACGGGTGCAGTTCGCCGTGCATGCGCCGCCCATCGAGGCCGAGGTGGACCCGCAGCGGCTGGCCACCGCGCTCGCGCACCTCGTCGCTGACGTCGCGGGCGTCGACTCGACGGGCAACGCGCCGGTCTCGGCCGGCGGCTACATGGACAACACGGTCGTCATGGCGGCAGCCCAGCGCGGTGAGGTCGTACGGATCGAGGTGCGCGGGCCGTACGCCGGGGGAGACCCGGTGCACGAGCCGATCGTGCGAGGGATCGTGCGCGCGCACGGTGGAGTGCTGCAGACGCATGAGGTGCCGGGGATGAGCGGCAGTGCGTTTGTGCTCGAGGTGCCGATCGGCGGTGGGGCCGGGGCGGTTTCGGCTCCGTCTCAGGATCAGGATCAAGATCAGGATCCTGGTACGAGTGTGGCTGTCGCTGTGCCTGCGGATTCGGGCTCGGCCTCGGATTCGGGCTCGGACTCGGCTTCGGGCTCGGCCTCGGCTTCGGGCTCGGCCTTGGGTACGTCTGTGGGCGGTGGGCCTGGTTCCGCTGTTGCGCTGCCCGAGCAGCAGGCCCCGCCGCAGGGTGGCGGGCGGCGGGCTCGGCGAGCTTCGGTGGATGCCTTCCTGCAGAGCGAGGTCGGGTCTTCGAAAAGCACCGGGGTGTCCGCGCCCACCGGACGTCGACGCAAACGTGCCGCCGACTCCGGGGACGGGACACAGGTGCCGGTGCCGCCGGTTCCAGCGATGGGGAAAGAGGTCGAGGAACCCGGCGGGGCCACCGGGGCAGGTGGAGCTGGTGGGACCGGGCGGCGGCGTGGGCGGCCGAGTCCGGCGGAAGCTGACGGGGCCGCCGAGGGCGCGGTCGTGACCGCGGCCGAGCAAGCCGCGGGGACCGCTGCTGCCGGGCTCGGGAAAACGGTGCCTCCGCAGGGGGTGCCCGCGCCCGCGGGGCGGCGTGCCCTGCGGAACGACCGGCGGCAGGCTCTGCCGGCTGCGCTGCCCGCTGCCTCGGCTCCGGCCACCGGGTCGACTCCGGGTCCGGGTTCGGGCGACACCGACGAGGGGGCTCAGCCGACCGGGCGGCGTCGGCGTGCGCTGGCTGCCGCGGCGGAGCGCGCGGCAGCCCAGGAAGCCGAGCCGCGCGCGGTGTTCGCACTGCCGCCGGCGGAGGCTGACCGCGGGCCCGAGTACGCCGCCCGGGACCACAGCCGTGGCCAGATCGACGAAGGCCGCCATGATGCGGCCTTGCAGGACCCTGCCGAGGATCACCCTCTGCCTCAGCCGCACCCGGTGGAGGCGCCGACCGGGCGCCGACGGGCTCGGCTGACGCAGGAACCAGGACAGGCGCAGGGGGATACGGCGGGCGCCGCCGCGCTGCCTGATCATCAGCAGGCGGCACAGGGCGGACCTGGAGGTCTCGGGCATCCCGGTTATCCAGAACAAGGGATGCCCGGTGGGATGCCCGGTGGGATGCCTGGAGCGGTGAATCCGACGCAAGGCGTTCCGGGGCGAGGGGGGCCAACGCCGGTGCCGGCACAGGGTGCGCCCGCGTCGGCGGACCCCGTCACCCAAGGGGCTACCGGCCAGGGGCTTCCCGGCCAGGAGGCCTCGTCCCGGGGTGCTCCGGGGCAGCCCGTCACCGCACAGGTGTCCGCCCAAGGCGCCCCGGGCCAGAGTGGTGCCGTACCGGGGGTTCCCGGACAGGACATGCCTCAACAGGCCACCTCTGCACAGGGTCCGGCTTCGCAGGCGATGCCCCCGCAGGGCGTCCCGGCGCAGGCAGCCGCCGCGGTTGCGGACACCACCGCGAGCGGCAACCCCGCGGCAGCCCCCGCGGGCGGCAGGCCCCAGCCCTGGTCGGGCACAGCCGACACCCCCGCCGCGGCCCAGCCCACATCACCGGCCTCGGCCTCGGCCCCGGTGGGAGCGGACGCCACCGGAACCGCCCACACCCGTACAGCCCAGCCCCTCCCCGCCGAGGCGGCGGCCCCCGCGCCCCACTTGGATCCCCACTCCACCCAGGGTCGCGCGATCAGCGTGCGTACGCTCGGACAGGGCATCCCCTTCGGCCGCCGTATGAGCGACGCACAGCAGCCCCAGCCGAACCAGTCGGCACCCACGGCCCCTACGGCTCCCCAGCCACAAACCCAGCAGGCACAGGCACAGGCACAGGCACCGGCGCCCGCACAGGCCCAGGCAGGGCCCCAGCAACAACCCCAGACCCCTACCCCTCCCCCGCACGCGACCAACGGCTCCGGTCGCCGCCGCAAGCTCGGCACCCGCAACGAGCCCGTGCCCGAGCCCGCAGCTGCGGCCGAGCACCCGGAAGTGGCTGCCCGCCAGCACCCCCGGCAACGGGCACCGCAGTCCCAGCAACCCGCGCAACCCGCGCCGCAGTCCCGGCTGGCCACCGCCACCGGGGGCACCGGCCGCTCGTACGCGATCGGGGCCCCCGACAAGAACGCAGACGAAGGCCCCGAGCCGCTCGACGGCCCCGGCGGCGCGGTAGAGGTCGCGAATCAGCCCCAATCGCAGCCGATGGACGACGAGCTGCCCCCGGAGCCGCTGGACAACCCGCGCCGGCTGCTGGTCTGGCCCGCGCCGGACGTCTCCACCCAGCAGGCGCTGAGCGAGCGCGGCTATCGTCCGGTGATCGTGCACTCACGCGAGGAGGTCGCCGCCCAGATCGCCGCCTTCCCCGCCGCGCTCTTCGTCGACCCGCTCACCGGCCCGATCACTCGTACGGCGCTGCAGTCGCTGCGTACGGCCGCGGTCGCCGCCGACGTCCCGGTGCTCGTGACGGCGGGCCTCGGGCAGGCGACGCGTGAGGCGGCGTACAGCGCCGACCCTGCCGTACTCCTCAAGGCGCTGGCGCCCCGCGACAGCGAGCAGCACCCGCCGCGCGTGCTGCTCATCGAGGAGCACGCGGAGATCGCGCTGGCGCTGACCGCGATGGTGGAGCGGCGCGGGATGCAGGTCGCGCGGGCCACGTCCGACGCGGACGCGGTCACCCTGGCCGCGCAGATGCGACCGAACCTGGTGGTGATGGATCTGATGCAGATACGCCGCCGCCGTGCCGGAATCGTGGACTGGCTGCGCGCGAACGGCCTACTCAACCGCACCCCGCTCGTTGTCTACACCGCCGCTGTCGACCAGGCCGAACTCCCGCGCCTGGCCGCGGGGGAGGCGGTCCTGTTCCTCGCCGAGCGCTCGACGAGCGCGGAGGTACAGAGCCGGATCGTAGAGCTGCTGACGCGCATCGGTACGAACTGAGTCGCGCGCACCGGGCATGGGGGCTTGAACCGCCCCTGCGTATGTGAGGGCTGGGGTGGTGTTTCACGTGAAACACCGCCCCAGCCCTCACCCATAGGGTCGGCGCGTAGCTGCCGCACGCACGACGCCCGACAGGGGCCCTACATCAACCTCACTCTCAGTGTTCATGGCACACTTTCCAGCGGTAGATCGTGATCGCCCCCCCAACCGGCAGGATTACGATTTACGAGCGGAGTCCTTGGCGATCTGCTTCCGGACCTTTGGGTCGTTCCCGAGTCCTGCCGGGAGCTTCGTTCGAGAGTCGAGCCTCGCGGAGATCAACTGCTGCACTGTTGCCTGCGTGGGCTTCAACGTCACCTCGCGGCCGTTCACCTTGCCTACCTGGCCGGCCCGCAGGATCGCGCCGCGCAGATCTGCGCCGGTGAGGTCTGCGCCGGTGAGGTCTGCGCCGCGTAGATCTGCATAACGCAGGTCTGCACCCCGCAGGGACGCATAGTGAAGGGATACGTTTATGGGACTCGCTCCGCGTAACTGAGCGTGCTGGAGCCTCACGTGGTCCAGGTTCGCACCGACCAAGTACGCCCCGCGCAGGTCCGCATGGGGCATGGTGGCGTTCCGCAGGATCGCGCCACTCAGGTTGGCGTCGGGCAACCGCGGGTAGTCCGTGCCGGCATACGCGGAGTCGGGACTCCCTCCGCGGAGGAGGCCGATCCACGGCAGGTACGTCTCGCGCAGATCCACTTTGGCCGTGGCGTCGTGAGCGGGAAAGCGTCGTGCCAGGACTTCGAACGCCGCCTGCACATCGGCTTCAGGCCGCCTGTCGAAAGCCGAGTTCTTCGTCCCAGACGCCCGCGCGTGGGTGCGGATATAGGCCGAGAGCACGTCCACGATGGAGGGCTGGTCCCGAGGCGAATCCTTCATTATGCGCTGTAGTGCATAGATGCCACCGAGCCGCACTTCCGTCGACTGGTCGCCGAGGTTGCTGACAGCGGCGGTATAACGGTCAGTGATCTGCCCTTCCCTCGTGACGCCCAGCTCGTCGTTCGACTGCATCGAGGTGAAGAACACCGCTGCGATGGCGGCGATGGCCGTCGTCGCAGCGCCGATCACTTCGATCCTCCGCGTCCAGATGCCTCGCTGATCGGACGGATCCGCTGTGGCCGAGTCTCCGAAGCCCCGCTCTGCACGAGCGGTGAGGGTGCCGGTCGGCCGGGCCCGTCCTGGCGCGTGGCGCCGCTGGCCTGCCTGCCGCGGGCCAAGTGGTGCTCGAGGTCGCATGCGGTGGCCTGCTCGCGCCCAGCGTTCGGCGATGCGTCGAATCTGTTGCCCGCGCGCCCCCGCTCGGGGAGTCCCCCTCATCATGAAGCTATTTGATCTGATCACGCCTGTGTGGTGCAGGGCTTTCACACAGAAGCTTCAGGTAGGGGGATGGAAGCGCTGTGGCGAGCATCGCGAAGGTGACCCGGCGGGTCCGTCTACGCGCTCACGCGCCGGTGCGCGTTGTCGCATAAACCGGCGTCCTGGCGGGGTCGTTGCTCCCCTCGCGGCGCGGCCCCGGGCTCGGCTCTACGCGACCCCATGCAGGCCGTTCTCGCCCCTCGGCCGCCCCAGGGCAACAGGAGAGCCCCTGGCGGGGCGCCAGGGGCTCTCTGGAGCGGTGCGGCAGGTCAGCGCAGTTCGGTCACGTCAAGCTTGCCCAACCTATGCGCTTCGCGAACCTTCTTCTTGTCGAACTTGCCCACGCTCGTCTTCGGCACCGCCTCGATGATCGTCCAGCGCTCGGGGAGCTGCCACTTGGCAATCTTGCCCTCGTCGGCTAGGAAGGCGCGCAGGCTCTCGAAGTCGGCGGTGGCGCCTTCCTTGAAAACAACGGTGGCGAGCGGGCGTTCGCCCCACTTGTTGTCCGGCACGGCGACGACGGCGGCCTCGGAGACGTCCGGGTGGGACATCAGGGCGTTCTCCAGCTCGACCGACGAAATCCATTCGCCGCCGGACTTGATGACGTCCTTGGCGCGGTCGGTGAGGGTCAGGAAGCCATCGGGGCTGATCGTGCCGACGTCACCGGTCTTGAGCCAGCCATCCTCGCTGAACTTGTCGGCGGGGCACAGGACTTCGGCGTCCTGGCCGCCGTAGTACGCGCCCGCGATCCACGGGCCGCGCACCTCAAGTTCACCCGCGGACTCGCCGTCCCAGGGCAGTCGCTCGCCGCCGGGGCCGGTCAGCCGCGCTTCGACGCTCGCGGGGAAACGGCCCTGCGTGAGGCGGTACGCGAATTCCTCGTCCGTACCGACCACGCGGGCCGGCGGCCGAGCGACCGTGCCGAGCGGCGAGGTCTCCGTCATGCCCCACGCGTGGCAGACGCGCACGCCCAGCTCGTCGAAGGCCTGCATGAGGGCGGAGGGACAGGCGGACCCGCCGATGGTGACCCGGAGGAGCGAACTCACGTCCCGAGGCCTGGCGTTGAGCTCCTGGAGCAGGCCCTGCCAGATGGTCGGGACGGCCGCCGCGTGGGTCGGGCGCTCGCTCTCGATCATCTCGGCAAGCGGGGCCGGCTGCAGGAAACGGTCCGGCATCAGCATGTTCATGCCACTCATGAACGCCGCCTGCGGCAGCCCCCAGGCGTTCACATGGAACTGCGGGACCACGATGAGAGACGTGTCCTCGTCGGTGAGGCCTATGGACTGCGCCATGTTGACCTGCATGGAGTGGAGATAGACGGAGCGGTGGGAGTAGACGACGCCCTTGGGGTCGCCGGTCGTTCCGGAGGTGTAGCACATCGCCGCCGCCTGGCGTTCGTCCAGCTCCGGCCAGTCGTACGTCTCCGGTTTGTCCGCGATCAGATCCTCGTACTCGTGCACCCTCACCTGGGCCGAGGCACCGTCCAGCAGCGAGCGGTCGCCAGGGCCGGAGACGACCACGTGCTCGACCGACCCGAGGTGCGGCAGCAGCGGCGCGAGCAGCGGAAGCAACGAACCGTTGGCGATGACGACGCGGTCAGCGGCATGGTTCACGATCCAGACAAGCTGCTCGGCCGGCAACCGCAGGTTGAGCGTGTGCAGAACCGCGCCCATGGCGGGAATCGCGTAGTACGCCTCGACGTGCTCGGCGTTGTTCCACATCAGCGTCGCGACCCTGTCGTCGCCCTGGACACCGAGATCGTCACGCAGTGCGTGCGCGAGCCGGGCCGAACGGGCCCCCACCTCCGCGAACGAGCGTCGCTGCGGCTGCCCCTCACCCGCCCACGTGATCACCTGCGACGAACCATGGATGGTCGACCCGTGGGTCAGGATCCTCGAGATCAGCAGTGGTACATCCTGCATTGTGCTCTGCACAGCGTCCTCCCGGGCGGCATTGCCCACGCGGTAGTAAGCGGGTTTGCGCTGATTCTGCGCGCATACCGTTCGGTATGTCGCCAGGACCGGGAATGATTTATCACGTTGTGTCGCAGGTGATTCCCTGGTGGGCGGCTTTCCTGGGGCTTGGCAGGGGATTTGGCACTCTGCTGGTGCTCTACTGCTGCTCTATAGGGCGTGTCAGGCCCTAGTCTGCGGAGCGAACCGGCGCGAGCTCCGGGTCCTCACGCAGCTTGCCGAGCGCACGTGACACGGCCGACTTGACCGTGCCGACCGCGACGCCGAGCACCTCGGCCGTCTGGGCCTCGCTCAGATCCTCGTAGTACCGCAGTACGATCATCGCCCGTTGCCGTGCCGGCAACCGCATGATCGCGCGCCACATCGCGTCGTGCAGCGCCTGCTGCTCCGCCGGATCCCCGGCCGGCGCCACCTCGGCTTCCGGCAGCTCGTCGCACGCGAACTCGTCGACCTTCCGCTTCCGCCACTGCGACGTACGCGTGTTCAGCAACGCCCGGCGTACGTAACCGTCGAGGGCCCGGTGGTCCTCGATCCGCTCCCACGCGACATACGTCTTCGTCAGCGCGGTCTGCAACAGATCCTCGGCGTCGCTCGGGTTCGCGGTCAGCGAGCGCGCGGTACGCAGCAGGACGGGCTGGCGGGCCTTCACGTACGACGCGAACGACGGGTACGCGCGGGTCCGCGTCGCGGCGATCGAAGCGCTGGTGCAGACGAGTGTGGTCATGGCTCCACGCTAGGAGCGGCCCCTCCTTCTGGGATCGGCCGGAGGTCCCGAAGCGTTGTCCGCCTCAGGTTGTAGGAGTGGCCCTTCCCCTACCTCCTGAAGTGGACGCGGGTGCCCGTCCCCCGGAGGGTTCAGCCCCGAGAAACGGCTCCCGGAGCAGTAGTACGAGGCTCAGGGCGTCTTTGAGGAGTACGGCTGGGCGCTGGGACGGAACAGGAGGAGCAGGACAGCCTCCGTCACCGGTGATCGCGAGCAGCGCAACGACCCCCGACCATATGAACTGGTCAGGGGCCGCTCACGTGCGGTGGGTGTGGGATTTGAACCCACGGTGACTCGCGCCACGACGGTTTTCAAGACCGTTCCCTTAGGCCGCTCGGGCAACCCACCTCGGCCCCGTCCTACCTGGGGCGGAGCGGGTACAGCGTACCGGCTGGAGGTCTCTCGTGCGGAAGCTGGCCAGAGGATGGCCACAGCCCCTC
>CBFGQM010000147.1:0-11789 GCA_965650905.1 uncultured Streptomyces sp.
AAAAACACTAACATTTAGTGGCCCCCGGGGGCCTCCCGGCTTTGGGGGGGGGGCCCCCCCCGCGGGCGCCCCCCCCCACTCGAGCGCTAACCCTTGGTGCCAGTAGGCCGAACGGTCGCCGCATCCCACAGCAGCGGCGTGTCGTCGAAGAGCACAGCGATCTTGACCTTCGTCCCGACCTCGAGCGTCTCCGGAAGCGTCACGCTGCCCTTCTGGGCGTCGTCGAAGGAGACGACACCGAGATCCGTGACCTTCCCGTCGGCTGCGAACACGTAGGCGTGGCCCGTCGTGTTCGCGTGCAAGGCGGTGCCGGCAGGATCTGACGCCGCAGCGTCGAGCGAGACGGTTGCCCCCGCCCCGACCGGGTTACCCGCGACCAGATGGTTCGACCGCTTGTCCCGCGTCAGGTTCTCGGAGGTCGGAGCCTGCTGGACGAGCTGCCATTCCTGCGAGCCGTCCTCGACGGCGTTCTGCAGGGTCAGCGGCGCTCCTTGGGACGCACCGGTCAAGTACACGTTGGTGTTCTTGATCGCCTGGAACTTGTAGTACCCCTTGTCGGTCTTGATGAGGTTCCAGCTGCCCGCGGCGCCGAAGTCGACCCACTGGCCGATCCTCTGGCCGGGCGTCGCGTTCCCTGTCCAAATGGATGCCGCGCGGCCGCCCGACTTGTTCAGCAGAGTCACGCCGCCCTTCGGCTTGGTCGCCACATGCCAGTACTGGGTGTCCTTGTTCGCCACCGAGCCGGCGTCCTCCAGACGGACGTCAGGAACGTCTCCGTTACCGATGTTCGCGTCGTTGGTCTTGTTCCCGGTGCCGATCACCTGGCCGGTCTTGCGGTTCACCAGCTGGTAGTAGGCGCCCTCCGAGTGGCCGAGATCGACCTCGGAGTAGGCGATCTGCGAGGTGCCCTGGTGCCGGAGGATCGAGATGCGGCCCGTTCCCTCGACGTACTGCAGGGTGCGGGTGTAGCCGGCGCCCAGCGGCGTCTGGTACTCCTTCCACTCGCCGTCGCTGCGTCCGCTCTCGTTGACCCAGACGTTGCCGCTCCAAGCGGCGTTGTACACCAGGCGCCCGTCGGGAAGGTTGATGACGACCGGGCTGCCGCCGGGAGAGACAGGGTGGGAGCCGGGGGCGACCGGCAGCGAGGTGATGGGGCCCGCGGAGCCCTCGTAGAACTTCAGCGGGTCGTCGGCGATGACGTACCTGACGTTGACCCCGCCGCCCCAGTACTCGTAGGGGAGGAGCCACTTGCCGTCCGTCGTCGGGACGACGTTCGTCATGCCCGGCCGCCCGCCTCCGATCTGCGTCTTGCCGCCTCCCATGTCCTGGGTCAGTCCCGCGACGTCGACGACGGGATCGCTCCACTTCGGGCCGCGGCCGTTCCAGGTCTTGTGGACGAGGATCTGGCCGTGCGAATCCGTGGCGGTGTCGTTCTCGGGGTCCAGTATCGGCACGCCGGTGACCGGGTCGAAGCCGAGGTAGTCGTTCTCGTCCGAGTAGTAGCAGACGAGCTTGCCGTCATGGACCATGAGGTACGGCTCCCAGAGGGGATCCACCTGCTTGTACTTGTTCGCCTCGGCGACGTTCTTGCCGATCGCGCCCGCGCTGCCGCCCTGCCAGCCGCCGGTGGCGATGATGTTGAGGACGTCCCACGTCACACCGTCGTCGGTGCTGGAGTACAGGGCCATCGCCATGTCGCTGCGGTCACCGTCATTGGACGGCGTCCAGTTCGGGTCGGCTGCCTTGTGCTCCTTGTAGTACTGGTCGTCGCCCGTCACGATGCTGGCGAGGAGCAGCGTGCCCTTCTTCAGGTTCCCGACATCCTGCGGAAGCGTGTAGAGGTACGGGGCGCCCCAGTTGCTCACGTACTTCGCGTAGCGGGGATCGCGGGAGAGGTACGCCGGAGCCTTCACCTCGGACAGCGGCTGCCACGTCGATCCGTAGTCGTCGCTCTTGTAGACCGGGAGAGTCTCGCCGTCGGCGCTTCCCGTCTCCTGCACGACCGTGGCCTTCTCGAACGACGCGACGAGGCGCCCGCCCGGCAGCTGCGCCGACTTGGCGTAGATCGCGCAGTTCCCTCGCCCTTTCAGGCACGGCTCGTTTCCGAGCTGGTACAGGATCCCGCCCCCGGGGTTGTACGCCTGGGCACTGGCCATCGGCACTGTCAGCATGGCAGACGCTGCCATGAAGGTTCCCAGCGCCTTACCCAGTCTTCTTCTGTGCATAGCTTCTCCTGTTGGGGATGCCGACGACCCTCGTCCCAGGCCGTCGGCGCGTTTGTCGTGACGAACACCCGCACGTTCCACGCGCCGAGCTCCAGCGCGGTGCCTGCGGGGATGCAAGTGCCGTCCAGGACGTCGGACCGCTCCAGCGGAGCGGTGACGCCGGCCGGCTCCCGTCGGTCCGCGCCGAGTCCGGCGCACCGATACCGGTCGTGAGGGCGGTCCGCAGCTTCGTGCAAGGGGCCACGCACTGGTGGGCGTTGACGAACTGCGCGGACGTGATTAGCGCGGCATCGGGGTCGCCATGTTCGGGCACGAGTGATCAGTCGGTGGTTGGTGGTCCGTCCGCTGACGGGGGGTGCGTGCGCCCCGCCGCGCAAGCGGGAGGCGGCGCGCCGCCCGCGCCCCGGGACTCGCCCGGGGCGCGGGGTGTGCTGTCGAGGTCCGAGGACAGTTCGACCGACCGATGGCCAAGTCGTCTCCCTTACGGTCGGCTGCTGCCTGCCGCGTGCCGCGAGAGCCGCGCACCGGCCTGACGAGCCTGTCCCGGGCGGCGAACCACCGCTACCGGTCGGCGAGGTTGCCAGGTGTTCCGGTCCATCGACAGCCGGTGGGTCACAAGGGGGCGTCACCCGCCGCCATCGAGATCGGTACGCTGGCGGAGCACCCGCAGCTCGTGGCCGAGAAGCTGCATCTCGTACAGCTTCCCGCGCGCGTTGTTGAAGGGGCGGTGGAGGACCATCATCAGCTTGCCGTCGAAGCTGTGGAACAGCATGCCGTGACCGCTGTCGTTCCGCACCAGCGGTCGGCGCTGACTCCAAGGCCCCTTGACGTCGCCGGACTTCGAGACGGCATACGTCTGCACATAGCGGCCGCCGACGGTGCCGTCCGAGTTGGCCGAGTTCTTCTCGTATGTCGACCACAGCATGATCAGGGATCGGTCGGGGGTGCGGTACAGCTGCGGGCCGTCGGTGACGTAGGGCGGGAGCTGGTTCGGCACGCCGCTGGGGATCTGCTCGCTGGTCCAGAACGCGTCCGAAGCCTTGAACAGGTAGGTCGGATCACCGACCGCTCCCGACAGGTCCGGAGCCAGCGGGATCGTCTCCATGGTTCCGTCGATGGTCTGCAGCCACTCATGCGCGTACACCATGTGGGGCTTCCCGGACTCGTCCACGTGGAGCGTCCCGTCGAGGGCCATAAGGTTCTCGGGCGTGGTGGGACGTGACGGGTCAATGACGGTGAAGGGGCCCATCAGCGAGTCGGAAACAGCGATGATCGTTCCGCGCATGTAGTTGCCGATCGGAAACGGCGTGCCCCACTGGTTGGGTGGTGGTACCGGAAGCGGCTTCTTCTGGTTGTGCAGGGTGGCGAACAGGTAGTACTTGCCGTTGAACTTGTGCACCTCCGGCGCCCATCCGCCGTCGGTCGCCCAGAGTCCCTTCTGGTCGGCGGTCCGGAAGACCATGACGGGGCGCATCCAGTCGCGCAGGTTCTTGCTGCGGTAGAGCATCGTGCCGGGGCCGGACACGCCCGATACCGAGCTGATGTTGGCCGTATAGAGGTAGTAGGTCTGGGTCTCCTCGTCGGCGAGGATGAACGGGTCATGCAGGGGCATGTCGGGAAGCTGCATGAGATCGGTGTCAGCCGCGGTCGAAGACGTCGTCGACCCGCTGTCCGCGGATGACGGAGACGCTGCGCCGAGGACGGCGGCGGCAGCGGCCACGCCAGAGGCGGCGACGAAGCTACGTCGTGATTGAGGCAAGGTAGTTCAGCCTTTCCGGGAGAGGTGGGAGGCGAGCGCCCCCCTGTTCCAGTGACAAACCCATGACGTGAGGCATGGCTCTTCTGGGTGTGCCGGCCTCCTCTGGCACGGGGGTCCGTGATCGCCCGCGTGGGAGGCCGACGCAATCGGTACCTGCGATCAGACCTATGACCGTTGCGAGGGGTGAGAACGTGCCGATTGGCATGTGCCGTCCAGCTGGGAAGGACGGTGGGGGTGCCGGCGAGTTCGACCGGTAGGTCGCTCGCCCGGGGGCATGGGGGTGTCGGGCTTTTCGATGGAGTGGACGAGAAGCCTGAGTCCGTCTTCGGCTGCGGCGCCGAACGGCCGGCGCACAGTGGTCAGGAATGGGGTGAAGCGGGCGAAGACGGGGTTAAGACGTGAGGTTCGTTCTTGTGGACTTTTGACACGGTCCCGCGTGAGACGCCGGCCAGTTGGGCGACATCGGCACTGCGCGGCACAGAAGGGCTCTCGCCCCGTCCAACCACTCGTGTCATGGTGTCTCCTCTGGCCGTGGGCGGGAGTCTTTCGAGGTCAGCTGCATGACCGCGCGGTCATTTTCTACGCAGTCCGAGATCGCGCGTCAAGGGTGTGCGCACGGTTTCTTTTTATCTCGCGCCCTCGGAAAGAAGCCGGGAGCCAGGCGTCGGGCGAGGCCCGGCCTGCAGCACAAAACTGCCTCTGACCAGCACATTCGCCCTCCGCTGTCGCCGCTGGGACCGACCATGTGGAGCCCTGCGGGATGCGGCCCCAACTTCCGGCAGTCGGGGTGCAGTTCGCCGACGTCCCCCGCCCATGACCGCCTTGACAGGAGGCCCCCAGAGGGCCTTATGTTCCTGGCGCTTGCCGATCAGTGTTCGATGGCGTTTGATTCTGCTCGCTTCAGTTACCGGTCCCGCTCTGTATTCGGGCTGCCATGCCTGTTCTGGACGCTCCGTCAGGAGATGAAATGCACCCTTCGCGCCTCTGTCACGTCGGCACAGGTACAAGCCGCCGCCACTGCTCTGCCAGACGTCAACTGCATGCGGTGACCGGTGAGCCGGTTGAACACGTCGTCCGACGTACCCTTAGCTGCGCCTGGAATGCATTGCGGTCCTTGGTGTTCACGGCGACCGCCCCGCACCGGGAGCAGGTCCCCGGGCCGCCGCTGTCGCGTCGGCCGTCGGGGCCGTGGTGCCGGCTGCCGCCTCCCTGTGGTGGCGGATGGCGGGGGCGGCACTCGGCCAGGTCCTGCTCCCGCCCGGTGGGTGTTGTCAAGGCGGTCCACGACGGCGCGCTGGGCGACTACGTCCTGTGGTTCGTCGCTGGACTGGCGGCACTGGGCACGGTCGGCCGACCTGGTCCAGGGATCTCCCCGCTGTCGCGGCACATGAAGGGCCGGGCGGCCCACGGCGCTGCGCTGATCGCGTGAACCGCCGATGTGGGTGGTGGGCCCAGCTCCCTTCGCACCCATACGCTGTGCGGCGGCCTGTAGGGCGGGTCCCCATGCGTGGGTCCCGCGGCGCGTGCGGGTTTGCCAGTGCCTCGGCAGGCAACGTTTTGCCCGTCAGGAAGCGGCGTCCGGTACGTGCTCTCGGCGTGCCGGCCGGAAGTCCTCGTACGGGACGTACTGGGGCTTTCGGCCGGTGCGGCGAGAGTGCGTGGTGGGCATCGCGACGGGGCGAACAGTGCCTGTCGGGGCCCCAGCGGTCACCGAGGGCCACTCCGCGCCCTGCCGACGCAACATCGCCGGTTCAGCCAGTGGAGGGTTCATGCCGCAGACACACCCGGGACTGGAGGAGCCCCTGGATCCCGCCCGGAATCCCCGGGTGCGCACCGCGGAGAGGGTAAGGGACTACCTGACCACCACCGACCACAAGAAGATCGGCCATCTGTACCTGGTCACGTCCTTCGGCTTCTTCCTGGTGGCCGGCATCCTCGCGCTGCTCATGCGAGCGGAGTTGGCCCGGCCCGGCCTGCAGATCGTCACCCAGCACCAGTACAACCAGCTGTTCACGATCCATGGCACCATCATGATGCTGCTGTTCGCGACGCCCACCTTCGCCGGATTCGCGAACGCCATCATGCCGCTCCAGATCGGCGCGCCCGATGTCGCCTTTCCCAGGCTCAACGCCCTGACGTACTGGCTCTTCCTCTTCGGCGGCCTCACCGTCCTGTCCGGCTTCGCCGTGTCCCAGGGGGCCGCGCCCTTCGGCTGGTTCGCCTATGCACCGCTGAACGGCGCGGTGCACACCCCCGGCCACGGCGCCGACCTGTGGGCGATGGGGCTGGTGGTCGCGGGCATGAGCACCACGCTCGGGGCCGTCAACTTCATCGCCACGATTCTGTCCCTGCGGGCGCCGGGCATGACCATGTTCCGGATGCCCATCTTCACGTGGAACATCCTCTTCACCTCGATCCTGGTGCTGCTGGCCTTTCCCGTACTCACCGCGGCCCTGCTGGCGCTGGAGGCCGACCGCAAGTTCGGCGCGCACATCTATGATCCCGCCAACGGAGGCGCTCTGCTGTGGCAGCACCTGTTCTGGTTCTTCGGCCATCCCGAGGTCTACATCGTGGCGCTGCCGTTCTTCGGGGTCATCACGGAGGTCGTCCCGGTCTTCAGCCGGAAGCCGCTTTTCGGGTACGCCGGCATGGTCGGTGCGACCATCGCCATCACCATGCTGTCGGCCTCCGTGTGGGCCCACCACATGTTCGCCACCGGTGCTGTGCTGCTGCCGTTCTTCTCACTGATGTCGTTCCTGATCGCCGTTCCCACGGGAGTGAAGTTCTTCAACTGGATCGGCACCATGTGGCACGGCAGCATGTCCTTCGAGACACCGATGCTGTGGTCGTCGGGTTTCCTGGTCACGTTCCTGCTCGGCGGACTCAGCGGCGTCATCGTCGCCTCCCCACCCCTGGACTTCCATCTGACGGACAGTTACTTCGTGGTCGCCCACCTGCATTACGTGCTCTTCGGCACGATCGTGTTCGCCATGTTCGCCGGCTTCTACTTCTGGTGGCCCAAGATGACGGGCAAACTGCTCGACGAACGCCTGGGCAAGATTCATTTCTGGACGCTGTTCGTCGGTTTCCAGGTGACCTTTCTCGTCCAGCACTGGCTCGGCGAGGCCGGCCTGCCCCGGCGGTACGCCGACTACCTGCCCGCCGACGGCTTCACCGCCTTGAACACCGTCTCCTCCATCGGCGCCTTACTGCTGGGCGTTTCGACTCTTCCGTTCCTTTACAACGTGTGGAAGACCACGAAGTACGCGCCCATGGTCGGGGTGGACGATCCCTGGGGGTACGGCCGCTCCCTCGAGTGGGCCACCTCATGCCCTCCGCCCCGCCACAACTTCACGTCTCTGCCGCGCGTACGGTCCGACTCGCCCGCCTTCGACCTGCGCCATCCGGAAGTGGTCGACCGGCTGGGCCCGGCCGGCCGCGGGGCCGTGGAGCCCACACCCGACCCCCTGGGAAAGCAGAACGAATGAAGTCCGAGGCATATCTCTTCGCCGGCGTCGCCCTCTTCTTCCTCGTCACCGACGCCGCCTACATCTGGTTCGCGCAGGAACCGGCGGGCATTGCCGCACTGACCGTCTCCTTCCTCATGTCGGCGGTCATCGCGTTCTTCTCGCTGATCAACTACCGCCGCAAGGGCCTGCGCCCGGAGGACCGCCCAAGTGGAGAGATCCGGGAACGCGCCGGCCGCCTCGACTTCTTCCCGCCGCACAGCGGCTACCCGGTCGTGACCGCCGCAGGCGTCACCGTGCTCGCCGTCGGTGTCGTGTACGGCCTGTGGCTCTTCCTCATCGGTTTCGCTGTCCTCGCCGTCGGCGTCTTCGGCCTCGTCTTCCAGTACGCGGGCCGCGAAAGCGGCTGAATGCCGAGCGTGGCTGCTCCACCCCGCGGGCGGTGCGGGTTGGACGGCGTGCGGACCGGGCAACGCCACAGAGGTGTCTCCGGCCGCCATGTGGGCGGCCCGCCCGCGGCTTCGCGAGGTCGCGAACGAGAATGACGTGTGACTCGAACAGCACGACGACGCCCCGCCGGGGGCTGCTGCGATGGATCTCTGATCGGTCACCACCCCTCTGGTGCTCCGGGATTCGAGGCGCGCCGTGGAACCGGCAACCGGCCTCATCCTGCGCACCGCCTGACTTCCCACCAGGCCCAGTCAGCGGCGAACCGCTTCACTCCTCAGGGGAGGGCCCTCCCGCCACCGGATCCGCCGTGCGTCCCGTGACCTGGAGGCGCTCCTCCGTCGTAGCGGGCAACTCCACACGATCGCGGTAGTACCGGACGCTGAGAAAGGCCCGGAGGCGATGGCGCAGGGGTGTTCCGGGGCCCGGGTGCCGCAGCGGCCGCGGGATCTCCCGGACCAGCACACGATAGCGGCGCTCGCGGTCCATGTCGGCATGCGTTTCACCCAGTCCTCCCGCCAGGTCCTGACGCACCTCCCCGGTCTCCTCGCCCTCTTCCAGCAGCCGACGCTCATGCATCTGCAGGGCGAGACACATGCGCCTGCTGACGAGGTGGGCGAGGACCGGGCCGACGAACAGGGCCACGCGCAGGCCCCAGGTGAGGGCGTTGACGGAGATATCGAACACAAAGGCGATCACATCGTTGCCGGCCGCCGTGAGCAGCACCGCGTAGAAGACGATGGCGGCCACTCCCAGGCCGGTCCGTGCGGGACGGTCACGCGGCCGGTCGCACAGATGGTGCTCCACCAGGTCTCCCGTGACCCACCGTTCGAAGAAGGGATAGAGGTAGAGCACGGCGAACAGCAGGGCCGGGAGCACGACCGCGGGCAGGAAGACATTCCACATGATGGTGTGCCCGGCGACGACCGTCTCCACAGGTGGCATCAGCCGCAGCGCGCCTTCCAGGAAGCCGACGTACCAGTCGGGCTGGGCTCCGGTGGAGACCTGATCGGGACGGTACGGGCCGTAGTTCCACACCGGGTTGATCTGCGCTGTCGCTGCCATCACCGCGATGACGCCGAAGACGAGCAGACTCAGTCCGGTCGACTTGGCTACAAACGAGGGGAACATCGGCTGGCCCACAGCGTTGCGGTTCGTCTTGCCCGGTGCCGCCCACTGCGTGTGCTTGAGGTAGACCACCATGATCAGGTGGACGGCGATCAGGGCGATGAGCAAGCCGGGTACGAACAGCACGTGCACGATGTAGAGCCGTCCGATGATCGCCTCTCCCGGGAAAGAGCCTCCCCAGAGGAAGAAGCTGAGGTAGGTCCCGACGACCGGGATCGACAGCACGATGGAGTTGGCCGTGCGCAGCCCCGTGCCGGACAGCAGGTCGTCCGGGAGCGAGTACCCGGCGAACCCTTCCAGGAGAGAGAGCAGGAACAGCGTCACCCCGATGATCCAGTTGCCCTCACGCGGTCGGCGGAAGGCGCCGGTGAAGAAGATCCTCAGCATGTGGACGCCGATGGCCGCGACGAAGACAAGGGCGGCCCAGTGGTGCATCTGCCGAATCAGCAGACCGCCGCGCACGTCGAAACTGAGGTGGAGCGTCGAGTCGTACGCCTTGGAGACCAGCAGACCCTGCACCGGTGCGTACGAGCCTCGATAGGGCACCTTCGCCAGGCTCGGATCGAAGAACAGCGTCAGGTAACTCCCCGTGACCACGAGTACGACGAAGCTGTAGAGAGCGATCTCCCCGAGAAGGAACGACCAGTGGTCGGGAAACGCCTTGCGCAGGAGCTGACCGGCCAGTTCCGAAACCGGCGCCCGCCGGTCGACCGCGACGTAGGTCTGGAACGCTGCCTGCCGAGCCTTCGCCTCCACCCTCGCCCTCCGCCGCGTCGACAGCACTCCGGCACCACGCTCCTCCGCGTCATCGCCTACCGGCCGGCCCGGCCGCGTCCGGCCGCACGCCGGACCAGGGGAGGGGTACCCCGTGGGCCGCCCGGTTCAATCCGGGCCTCCCACCGCTTGACGCAGGCACGGCAAGGGCACACGGCTCAACGAGGTGACCGCAGCCGCACGGCGAAGCGGTGTCACAAGGCAGCCACGGCGGATGCGCGACCAGGGAGCTGAAGTGGACAGTCAAAGCGGGCTCATCGGCGAGCTCACTGCGGACCACCGAAGGATGCAGCGTCTCTTCGACCGAACCCGCTCCGCGGCGCCGGGAAGCGACGAGCGGAAGGCCCTGCTGGAGCAGGTCAGTGCCAGCATGGTCCGCCACTCAGTCACGGAAAAGGAACACCTGTACCCCGTGGTGCGCCGCTTCGTCGTGGACGGCGACACCTGGGCGGACCGCGAACTGACAAAGCACCGCGAGATCGAGGACACGCTCCATGCGCTGGAGCCGCAAGAACCGGACAGCGAGGAGTTCGGACGTCTCCTGCTCTCTTTGATCGAGCGGATCACGGAGCACGTCGTCGAACAGGAACAGCTCCTTTTTCCTCGGCTGCAAGCAATGTGCCCCGCCGACCAGCTGAACGACCTCGGAGTCGAAGCACGGAAAACACGGGCCCTGGCACCCACTCGGCCCCGACCGGCCGCGCCGGAATCGGCATCTGCCACGAAGTTCATCGCTCAGGTCACGGGGCCGTGGGACCGGCTCCGCGACCGGCTGACAGGCCGCGGACACCAGTAAGACCGGTGTCCTAATCGGTGAGCCGGATGAGACGTACGGCCAGGCAGGCCGTCGGTAGGCCCGCGTGCGACAGCGGGGGGGGAAGGCCGGCGGCCCTCTTGCAGGACCGCGGAGTAGTCCGCGTGCAGGCGACCCTGACCGTCGAGGGAATGCCGGATCTCGGGCGCCGCGCCGAGTCCGAATGCCGCGCCGTCCGGCTCGCCGAACCGTGCTGCCCCGCTTCCGTGGGAGACGGCCTGACCCGGCCGACAGGGCTGGTCGCCGCCATCAACGAATGGCTGTGACCGGCAGGCGACCACGTCTCAAGCCCACACCGCCCTGACCACGGTGTGGCCTGCTGTAGCCGCCCGCCCGTAGAACCCTTGAAGACGCCTGTGATAGTCGAGGAACTCCCGCCTGACCTGCGCTTCGTCCCGCCCGGACCAGACGCGCTCGGCACTGGCGACGTTCCACAGCTCGTCGAAAGAGACACTCGCGAGGAAGCCTGCGGCCTGTGACACCCCAGGCGGTTCCAGAATCCCCAGGGGCGGGTTGGAGGGGTCGGCATCGGCGCCGTGTGCCACGGGGCGCCCGCCGTAAATCGGCAACGTCCAGAGCTCGCCGGCATCCGCATCGAGGACATCGGCCGCGGCGTAGAGGTCATTGACGGCACCCCAGGCCTTGTCGATCGAGACGGCGATGCCCGCTACGTACTCGGCGGGTTGGTTCTCCCAAGCCTGCCACATGAACGCCGCAAGCCAGGTGTGGTCGTCCCGGATCTCGGATTCCGCGACGGCGCGCATGTGCATGTGGATGCTCACAGCGACGAGTCCTCGCGTTCGGCGGCCCGCCTGTCGGGCCGAACGGACAGAACTTACTCGACGGCACTGACGGCGAGATGCCCGTGCCAACGGTTCCCATAAGCCCTGTCTAGTCGGGACGAGTCAGATCCCGATCTTGGGTGCCGTAGGTCTGGCGGATGGTCCGGCGTCCGACCTCGGCAAGACCCAGACCTATACGGATCGTGGACGCCCTGGCGTCCAGGAAGTCCCGGACACACCGGTGACGACCGACCGTAGTGTCGGCCCACGCGCGTATCAGTGGTGGGTCCCGTCCGGATGGTCCAGCCAGTTCTCCGGAGCCGGCCGCAACTGCTCGAGTTCCTGGAAGAGATCGTCGGGGACCTTGGTGCGCAGCGACTCGACCGTGGCGTC
>CBFGQM010000148.1:0-11785 GCA_965650905.1 uncultured Streptomyces sp.
CTCACCCTTAATGATCAAGGCCCGACCTGCACAAACAGGCCGGGCCTTCTTCGCGTCCACACCTACGGGAACACGACGGGAACGACAAGCCGTCATGCCTGCCACCATCGGCAACATCACGGCGGGCGACGTGCACGACTGGATCCGCCTCCAAGAGGCCGGCCAGCAGGATCCAGAGACGGGGCGGTGGATCCGTCGACCTGCCGCTCCCAAGTCCCTAGCCAACCGGCACGGTCTCCTGTGGTGCATCGTCCAGGCTGGGCATGGCCGGCATGGCCGGCAGGCCGAAGGCGGCCAGTTCCTCGGGTGCCGCCCGCCGGCACCACTCCGCCGCCGCGGTGGACCGAGTCGTGGCCCGCGGGGGTCATCACGCAGACCACCAGGGCCAGCAGGGAGGAGAGCCGGTAGCGCACTGCGCTGGCTCCGCACGGACCGGTGAGCGACTCGCTCGGCTACCAGGCCGCGGGCTTGGTCCCGCGCGGCACCCTCACGCAGGCCTTCCGGAGGGGGTGCGGGGCAAACGGGAGGAGCGACGGGAGATGATGGCGGGACGAACGAACACGGCACCTTCGTGGATCTTGAAGGGTAGAGCACTACATGATCCACAGGGGCCGTGTTCGCCTGCCTCTGGGGGCTCACCGCCGACCTCAACCGACCCAAGTTCGGACGAGCCGGGCAAACGCCGGGGCCCTGCGGGGACCATAGGGCCCGGGAGCTGGATATGACCCCCGGGTTCTGTCACGTCCGGGTGCCCGCAGGAACGCCGACCTCCTTTGAGGAAGCGTCATATGTCCGAGCCTGCAGTGAACGCAAGCTCCAAAACCACTCGTTCGAGTGAATCACTCTATTGTCGTGGATAGTTGACGCTCCGTACGCAAATATTGCCGGGCCGACGTCACGGCGTATCGCGCTCGTTTTCAGCGGCGACGCCGATGGCTCCATGTCAGTGAGGAGTTTTCCTACTTTGCGCAGCATATGTAGTCTCAGATCCCGTGCGCCCAGGACCCGGCGGGCCGCCATCGGCGCCGCCGTTGCGTTCGCCGCGGGGACGCTCGCCCTCGGACCGGCGGCGCTCGCCAGCGCGGCGACCGCCTCGGGCAACATTGCCGGTACCTCCGACGCGGTCGTTCTGCAGACAAGTCTCGATGTTTCGCTCTTGAACAAGACGGCGGAGCTTCCCCTGAACGTGTCCCTCAACCAGGTGCACGCCCCTGCCGACGCGGACAAGACCCTGCTCACCGCCAAGCTCGACGGCGTCGACAGCGGTAAGTCCTTCAGCGTCCTCCGTGCCGATGTGGCCACCGCCAAGGCGACCGCGGACAAGACGAAGTCCGAGGGCTACGCGAACCTGACCAAGGCGACCGTGCACGTCCCGGGTCTTCCGCTGCTCGGCCTCGTCCAACTCGACGAGGTCACCTCCAAGGCGACCTGTGCCGCGGGCGAGGCGCCCACCGCGGCCACCAACTTCGTCGGCGACGTCACCGTCCTCGGCAAGAAGGTGTCGGTGCGCGCCGGCGGCACCACCAAGGTGACGGTCGCCGATGTCGGCGAGGTCAGCCTGGACCTCGCCAAGACGGTCAAGACGTCCAACACGGCGGCCTCGACCGCTCTGCACCTCACGGTCCACATCAACCCGGGCAAACTGAACGTTGCCGGCGTCACCGGTGACCTCACCCTGGTCAAGGCGAGCTGCCAGACGCCGGGCGGCCCCGGCGACGGCGCGGGCGCGTCGGGCGGTTCCTCGTCCGGCGGCTCGTCGTCGGGCGGCTCGTCGTCGGGCGGTTCCTCCAGCGGTTCCACGTCCGGCACCTCGGCGGGCAACGGTTCCGGCGTCAAGACACAGAGCGGTTCCGGCGGTATGGACCTGGCCGAGACCGGCGGCAGCTCCGCGACTCCGTATGTCGCCGGTGCGGCGGCCGTCCTGCTCGTCGCGGGCAGCGGTGCCGTATACATGAGTCGTCGCAAGAAGGCCAACGCGTAGCCCCTCAGAGGCAACCGCATCACGCCTGACGCACAACGCCGTCCCCATGGGCGCCGGACACACACCAGTGGCCGGCGCCCATGGTGTGTCCGCTCTTGGCAGTCTGCCCATGATCGCCCGATGCCGCCATGGTGCTTCAGCCTGGGGCCGTGGGGAAGAACCGCCAACTCGGGGCCGTTACCTGCCAAAACATCTGACGACGTGTCGGTCCGGTTCTTGGGCCGGCCACCGTGGCGCAGCTGGTGGCCACCGGAGGCTTCCTGACCGCCGAAGAGGAGCAGTGTGAACGGCACCGGCCGGCAGTGGCGCGACGACGGCAGAGGCTTCGGCCACACGCAGCGGATAGCAAGCAACGCCACATACGCCGTGAGGGACCGGCCTCAGCCCCCACAATCGCCCGCCCCTCACAGATCGGCGGAAGCCGCCGACGGGACGGGCCAGCAGGAGAGCGCGACGGCACGGAGACCGCCTCTCCGTATGTATGCAGGTGCACCAGATCATTTAGCGGAGCGCTCAGCGGAACACCGAGGGTGGTGGCGGGGGCGAGGCGACGGCTGCCGCGTCCGTGACCGGTGCCGCTCCTCCACTGAAGTCCAGGAGCGCCGGGCCGTGCTCGACCCGCCCGGCGTGCGGGTCGGAGGCAGCGCGCCGGGTCAGTTCCGCGATGGGCAGTGGCCGGCCGGAGCCGACGAGGACCGCGTTCCCGAAGCGTTTGCCGCGTAGCACCGTCGGGTCGGCGACCAGGGCCAGCTCGGGGAAGACGCCGGCCGCGGTGGCGATCTGGCCGCGCAGATGCGCCAGCGGCGGGCCGTCGGCGAGGTTCGCGGCGTACAGGCCAACAGGTTTGACGGCCCTGCGTACGTCGGTGAGGAATTCCGTGGACGTGAGATGGGCGGGCGTACGCCCCCCGCTGAACACGTCCGCGATGACGAGGTCCGCCCAGCCGTCCGGCACCTTGGCGAGCCCTGCGCGGGCGTCGACAGCCCGCACCCGTATCCGGGCGCTCGGCTCCAACGGCAGCTCCCGGCGGACCAGTTGGACGAGGGCGGCGTCACGCTCGACGACCTGCTGGGTGGAGCGCGGGCGGGTGGCGGCCACATACCGGGCGAGGGTCAGAGCGCCACCGCCCAGGTGCACGACGTGCACGGGTCTGCCGGGCGGGGCGACGAGGTCGATGACATGGCCGAGCCGCCGCTGGTACTCGAAGTCCAGGTACGCCGGATCCTCGAGGTCGACATAGGACTGCGGAGCACCATCGATGAGCAGGGTCCAGGCCCGCCCCCGCTCCCGGTCCGGCACCAGTTCGGCGAGCCCTCCGTCAACCGCCTCGACAACGGCCTCAGGCGCCGCACGCCTGCCACCGGACCGCTTGTTCCCCACCCTCGCCCTCGCCATGTGGCCATTATCAGGCGGTACGGGCCGGTCGGCTCACCGGCAGTTGTCCGCCGCCTCAATCATCCGGGCCGCCTCGTCGAGGGCGGCGCGCAGGACGGCTGGGTCGGTGGCGAGGTCGGACTCGTCCGGGGGCAGGAGCCAGCCGGAACCCTGGACCGGGGGTTCAGGAGTCTTGGATGGCTTGGATGCCTCGGGGGCGTGGGGGGCCTCGAAGGCCTCAGGGGCGTGCGGGACTTCGAGTGTTTCGGAAGTCCTGGAAGCCTCGCTCCCGGACGCCTCACATGTCTCGTAAGCCTCGCAGGCCTCGGAAGTGAGGCCGATACCGCGGCCGTCGGTCTGCGTGCAGGTACTGCCCGGTACGTCCCATACGTCGGCTGTGCCCGGGGGCACCAGGAAGCCGAGGGTGTCGCAGCTGTCGTCGTGGAGGACGGGGCCGACGGCCTCCACGGCGGCACGCCGCAGGATGTCGACGGCCTCCAGCCCCTGGCGCGTGGGCACGGTGACGAGGTCACAGGGGTCCTCGGAACGCCCCGCGCCCGGCGGAGCGCCGCCGGGCGCGGGGCCGGGGGTCGGCGTGTGACGCGCCGCCGACAGCGGCGCACAAGGATCGGTACTCTGCCTGGCCTCCACCATGGAACCCTCCTGAATCGAGCTCACCGCATGGTTAAACGCCCCAGGGCGTCAACGGCTACGGCGGAACTCAACCGCAAAGGTTGGCAGTTCATGGCAGATCGCGGATGAGATATCCGTTATGTAGCCAAACCCTGCGTGGCGGACTCGTCACTGCGGGTACGTTCTTGCCCGCCGGAAGCCGGGCGGTACCCATGGAAACACACGGAAAAGGGCGGACACGCGGCCCCCGGAACACGCGGGACACGATCAACCCGCCCTGGTTCCGGCACGGTTCGACGGTTCGCGAGAGAGGGGCCCGGCCATGCCGTCGTCAACGACGACCTCGTCGTCCCAGTCACCTCGCCCACAGCGGCCGAACCTCGCCTTCCGGCAGCTGCGCGGGCAGCGCTCGCCCGGCGAGTTCGCTGCCGCGGTGCGGCGGGCCGCCCGGGAGATCGGGGAACGGGTCAGCTGCGACGCGCGCTATGTGGGGCGGGTCGAGTCAGGGGAGATCCGCTGCCCGAACTACGCGTACGAGCGGGTGTTCCTGCACATGTTCCCCGGCCGGACGCTGACCGATCTCGGGTTCGCGCCCCGCTCGTCGGTGCGCGGCCGGGGGGCGCGCTCGACCTACGAGCCGCCCCCTTCAAGCGCCACAAGCCCGAAGCGCGCACCATATGAGACGGACGGGGCACACGAGCCGTATCAGCCTTATGACACCTGTGAGACGTACGAGTACCACCGTCAGACGCACGATCAGACCCACGAGGAGAGCGACGTGCAGCGTCGCGCATTCATGACCGGCGGTACCGCCACCATGGCGGCCGCCTCCCTGGGCCCCCTGGGGCTCGCGTTCGGCGGGGCCGCCGCGGCCGCGGACCGTCCCGTGCACCGGGTCGGCGAGGCCGAAACGGGCGCCCTCGAAGAGGCCGTCCGGCAGATCCGGCTGCTCGACGACCGGCACGGCGCCGACGGGCTGTACCGAAGGGCGACGGCTCCGCTGCGAGCCGCGTACGCCCTGCTGGACGCAGGGGCGACACGGCGGGCGACTGCTGAGCGACTGCACGCGGGGGCGGGGGAACTGGCCATCTCCGTGGGGTGGTTGGCGCACGACTCGGCGCGCTTCGGCGAGGCGCGCTCGCACTACGCGGAGGCGCTCGCGACCGCCCGTATGGCCGGGGACCCGGCCCTGGAGGCGCATGCCTTCTGCAATACGTCCTTCCTGGCGCGCGACGCGGGCCGACCGCGCGAGGCGGTGCGGGCGGCACAGGCCGCGCAGTGCGCCGCGCGTTCGCTGGGCTCGACCCGGCTCCTGTCGCTGCTCTCGCTGCGCGAGGCGGGCGGCTGGGCAGGGCTCGCCGACCGCACCGGCTGCCGGCAGGCGCTCGCCCGCGCCCGGGCGCTGTTCGACCGCGGGCCCGCTGACGCCGATCCGGAGTGGATGAGCTTCTACGGAGCGGCCGAACTGGCAATCCTGGAGGCCCAGTGCTGGTCGACGCTCGGCGACTGGCCGCGCGCGGCCCACCACGCCCGACGGGCGACGCGGCTCCAGGATCCCCACTTCACGCGCAATATCGCGCTCTACACGACCGAACTGGCCGACGATCTGGCCCGCGCCGGGCATCCCGACGAGGCCGCCGCAGCCGGCCGGCGCGTCCTGGACCTTCTGCACCAGGTGCAGTCGTCACGGGTCCAGACGATGCTCACCGGGACGGCACGTGTGCTGCTGCCGCATCGCCGTGCGTCAGGGGTGTCGGACTTCCTGGAGCGGCACGCGGCACTTCCGCGGCCGGTGGGGTAGGGAGCGCGGTTCACGTGGCGCGCGGCCGGGCCGCGGTTCGTGCGTGCCCGGTCGGGCCGCGGTTGACGTGGTACGCGTTCAGGCCGCGGGTCACCTGGGACGCGTTCAGGCCGTGATCAGGTGCCCGCAGTCGTTCCAGGTCTCGATCGCGGGCTCTCCGTAGGCCCATCCCAGCACCGAGAGGGAGGACGGGTTGAGGCGGATCCGGGCCGCGAAGTGCATCTCCAGGCCGAGCCAACGGGCGCCTATGGAACGCAGGATGTGACCGTGCGCGAAGACGAGCACGTCGCGGTCGGCCGAGCGGGCCCACGCGACCACCTCGTCCGCGCGCGCGGAGACCTCGGCAGGGGTCTCGCCCTGGGGCACCCCGTCGCGCCAGATCAGCCAGCCGGGCCGGCGCGCCTGGATCTCGGCCGGGGTCATGCCCTCGTACGCGCCGTAGTCCCACTCCATGAGCGTGTCCCAGGTGGCCGCCCGGTCGCCGAACCCGGCGAGTTCGCAGGTCTCACGCGCGCGCGCCAGCGGACTCGTACGCACCTCGACGCCGGGGAGCCCGCCGAACGGCGCCCGGTCCAGGCGCTCACCGAGCAGCTTGGCGCCGCGCGTGCCCTCCTCCAGAAGAGGAACGTCGGTCCTGCCGGTGTGCCTGCCGGACAGCGACCATTGCGTCTGCCCGTGCCGGGCCAGCACGATGCGCGGTGCCATGAGGGGGCCTCCGAGGGATCACGGGGCGGGAAGTCGCCGACCGACAGGGATCGCTCCATCATCGCTCACGCCTGCGCGGGGCAACCCGCCGGGCGATCTCTGCGTCTATGACCACCGGGGGCGCCCCGATCAGGCGTTCGCGTACACCGTAGATTGTCCCTGGGGCGTGGCCACCGGCCACAGGGACAGAAAATGGGGAGGGCGATCGGATGCGGCGGACCGATGTACCAGGCACCGAGGCGGTATCGCGCACCCGGCCCCGCTGGTGGACCGAGCTGACGCTGATCCTGCTGGTGTACGCCGCGTACTCGGCCGGCCGGCTCGTCGTGCGCGGGGACGTGGCGAGCGCCGTCGACCACGGCTTGGCGGTCCTGCGCGTGGAGAAGGCCTTCCACCTCGACGCCGAGCACCCGCTGAACCGTCTCTTCACCCGGGAACCCTGGATCGGCATACCCGCCGATTTCTGGTACGCGTCCCTGCACTACCTGGTCACGCCCGCGCTCCTGGTGTGGCTCTTCCGATCCCACGCCGTGCGCTACAGAGCCGCCCGCACCTGGCTGATGACCTGCACGTTCATCGGCCTGATCGGCTTCACACTACTGCCCACCTGCCCGCCCCGGCTGCTGTCCGCGCGCTACGGCTTCGTCGACACGATGGCCCAGTACAGCCACTACGGCTGGTGGGGCGGCCAGGCGAGCGCGCCGCGGGGTCTCGGCGGCATGACGAACCAGTATGCGGCGATGCCGAGCCTGCACGTCGGTTGGGCGCTGTGGTGCGGCGTGATGCTGTGGCGGTACGGCCGCACACGGCTCGCCAAGGTAGCGGCGGTCGCGTACCCGCTGATCACCACGATCGTGGTGATGGGCACCGCCAACCACTACTTCCTGGACGCGCTCGCGGGCGCCGCTGTGATGGGCCTCGGGCTGCTGCTGACCCAGCCGGTACTGCGGCTCGCGGACACCCTGCGGGGGCGCCTCGGTGTCCCGCGCCTCGCACCGGTCACCGTCGGCTCGCCGGGCGCGGGTTCCTCAATGGTCAGTGGTGGATGCCAGACTTCCCCAGGTGAGCGAATACCCCGACAGCGCAAGGCCGACGCCACCCCCGGCGCCGAGCAGGGAGCCGGTTTCGAGGCAAGACCCGCCGGCGCGGAGGACGGCGCTCCGGGCAGGGGTCTGCCGAGCTCGAGCGAAGTCGAGAGCGTGGGGAAGGCTCGCTGAGCTGCGCGGCCGGCGGTCCCGCCGCAGCCGCTCGACGCACGCGCCATGGCGGCGCTCGACGCGAACCCCGGGGGCCAGCGCCGCGCGGCCCGACACGGACCCGGCGTTCGACAAGCTGCTCGCTCCGGCCATCGAGCGCTACGACCGGGCGCATACGGCGTTCGCGGCCGCCGGGACCGGCATGGAGGCGGACCAGCGGCTCGGTGAACTGACCGCCGCGCGTTTACGCGTGGGTGGAGTCACTCCGTAGACCCCCCTTGCGCGGTCAAGGACAATGGACGGTGGCCCACCCATAAGGACGGGTCGCACAGCGCACGAGGAGGAGAAGGCATGGCGGAGCCCACGCCGCGTCGCAACGAGCCGCGGCTTCGCCCCGCGCCACTGCTCTTCGAGCCCGCGGAAGCCGCCGCCGATCCGGAGCATTTCTTCGACCTGGAGTCGATCGACGATCCCCGGGCGCTGCTGTCACGTGCCACGGAGCTGACGCACGCGTTCCGCGCGGCTGCCGACCGGGCCATGGAGTTCCAGGCGATCGCCGCCGCACAGCTCGCCGATCCCCGCCGGTTCGACCGGCTCACACCGGCCGCCATCGCCGAACGCGCGGAGTGGACCGAGGACTACGCGAAGCGGATGGTCGAGTACGGGCGGGAGCTGCTCCGCGGGGCGGACGGCAACGGGCACGGACTCGGCGACGCGACCTGAGCCATGAGCCAGGTACCGAAAAGACCTTCTGCATATGCCGGACAGGTAAGGTACCCGACCTCGGCCTCTCGCGTCCCCTTTTCCGGCAACCCTCTGAGACCGAGCTCTCACCGTCGGTAGACGTATATGCCATGAGCGGCATGAGAAGCACACGGAATCCGGCGCGCACCGTCCCGCAGGGGGCACTCACCCCCACACCGGACGGAGCCGCCTGGCTCGCCTCCGCGAGCAAGCCTGCGCAGCCCACGTTCGGGGACTGGGCGGACCCGCCACCCGGTGCACCGGGTGCCCCCGTAACGCCGGCGGTCCTGACCTGCGGCTCTGTCTTCGACGTCGTCAACGCTCCCGCGATCTTCGGTCGGCGCATGCTCGACCGGTTGTGGGGTGAAGGCCCGGGCTCGGGCCCGGTGGCCGCGTACCAGGGGCGTATGCTCCTGTTCGCCGCCCCTGGCACCGCGCAGCGTCTGCCCTCGCTCCTGAAATGGGAGGAGTGGGGCTCCGACGGTGGCGTCGGCCGCAGCCGCGCGATCCCGCCCCTGCTGTGCCACGGCAAGGGCGACGCGGTGACGGTCCCGCCCCTGAGCACGGCCGCCGCGCCCGAAGCGGCGACCGCACACCCGCCCACCGCCGCTCGCTGGCTCGTCGCTCCCGACACCCGCCAGCCGTGGCTCCCCGGCCCCGAGGTCCTGCTCTGGGTGGCGGTACGGGCCGCTCGCACCCAACGGGTATCGAGTTTTCCTCCCGCCGACCAGGGTGCTAAGGTCTACGACGTCAGTAGGCGCCGCTAGCTCAGTTGGTTAGAGCAGCTGACTCTTAATCAGCGGGTCCGGGGTTCGAGTCCCTGGCGGCGCACCATGGTGATGGCGAGGCGTGTTCGCGGAAAGCGCGAATCTCCTCGCCGTCGTTGTTTCCGCGCGGCTTCGCCGCGCGTCCTGGGAGCCCCCACACCCTCAAGACGTGGGCCGAGTGACCGTATGGGCAAAGGCTCACGCGGTCGAGATCGCCACCGTCCACGCCCCCGAAGGCGTGCGGTCCTCCACCACGATCCGTACATTCTCCCCAGGCACCGTGAAGCTCTCCCCGAGCCCCACCGGCGCGTCCGCGAGCGGCGGATAGACCGAGTCGCCCCAGCAGGCTTCGGATGTGGGATGCGCGTCGACGACCTCGATGGGCCCGCCACCGGACTGGGTCGCACTTCGTACGCGATAGACGAGCACGCCCTCCGAACAGACCGCCCCATCATTCCCGACCGGGCCCCGCGCCTCGAAGGCAACAGCGCTGTCCTGCCCCGTGCGCACCACCGCGAGCTTCGTCCCGCCGCCCAGCCCGAACCCCACCCGCCCCGCAACGTCACCTGCCGCCGCAGCACCGGCCGCATCACCGGCCGCCGCATCTGCCGCCGCCCCCGCCGAGGCGACCGCCGTCGGCACCGCTTCCAACGGCTCCAGCGTCAGCCGCGCACCGCCTGTAGCGCCGGAACCACCGGCACCGCCAGTGCCACCACCCGCGGCATCCGCCCTCTGCACACACGCCACCTGCCGAGGCGGCAGCCAGCCGAGCTTCCACTTGTGCCAGCCGAACAGGTCGGGCGCAAGGCCGAACTGGCTGCCCATGAGGTCCCAGTCACCGACGTGCGTGTCCCAGTCGCCCTTGCCGTCCGTGGGCCGGTGGTACAAGTCGGGCAGGTCGAAGACGTGGCCCGTCTCATGGGCGAGAACCAGCCGGTCCGGCGGGTGGTTCTCGAAAACCGTGACCACGCGTCGGATGTCCTTGCCGTCGGCCCGCAGCGGCGCATCCAGGTTCACCACCTTCGTCGCGTCCGAGTCGACGCCGGGCGCGTCCGGATCGGCGACGAAGTAGACGACGTCGTAGCGCGAGAAGTCGACGCGTCTGTCGGAGGCGGAGAGGGCGTCGCGCAGATACGCGGAGCGGCGCGCGGGGTTCCAGTCGCGCCGCATGGCGTACGCGGTGGAGGCCTGCGGCATCCGGATCCACTCTCGGAGCGGGTGCGGACGCAGGGTGAACCTGCCGTAGGAGGACCGTTCGAAGAACCGGCTGGTGGCCGGGAAGTAGTCGCCCGTCAGTTCGGCAGGGCTGGTCAGCCGCTCGGAGTCCGGAAAGGAGAGGAAGACCATCACCGCGTCGAGGCGGCGACTGGGGCGCACATACGAGGCGTTCCAGGTGTCCAGGCCCTCGGAGTGGTGCGCATCGGTGCGCTTCAGGGCGCACGGAACCGAGAGGGGCGCGGCGACCGAGGGGCCCGCGACCAGAGAGGTGGCGGCGAGCGCCGTCATGGAAGTGAACACGGCCGCAGGACCACGCCAACGAGGTCGCGCCTCACCAGGTGTGAGCCCCTTGATGAGGGGGAGCGGACGCGGCACATCGACCTCCGGGTACCGAATTCGGAATACCGCACCAGCCTGTGCTGATTTGATCATCTATGCCCTGTTTGCCTGCACCAGAAGGGTGAGAGAGCTGACATCCGGCCCAGAGTCCGAGCGAGGGGGCCGACACCCCGAACACTCACGGAACGTCACAAGCGATCGGCCAATGAAGGAACCCGTCCAGGTGCGGGCAGAAACGGTCTGCCACGGGAAGCCGTTGTTCCGGAACACCGAGCATTAGCTGCAAGGCCTCACGGCCAGCCTCTATGATCGGCACACTTTCCTGCGCGGACACGGCTAGAGCGGCCGTCCAGCCCCGACCGACCACCCGACGAGACCTGTACGAGAACGAGTGCACAGCGGGAGCGAACGGTGAGCGGAACGCCCGATGGGCCGGCGCCTGTGGCAGACATCGACCGGCCGGACATCACAGAGAGTGATCAGGAGTCCCCTCCTTACGAGCAGACGGCCCCATGCGTCGACACATGCACCTCGTGCGTCGACGCCCGTACCCCAAGCACCGAGACCGCCGTGCCAGGTGTCGAAGCCCGCACCTACCTCGCCGCCTTCGCCGCCGCGCCCCTCCCGATGGCCGTCATCGACCGCGAGGGCCTGGTCGTCACGGCCAACGACACGCTGGCCGCGCTGCTCGGTGCGGGCCCGGGCGGTCTCGCGGGCCGGGTCGCCGCCGACCTGGTGGACCTGGCCTCCGACGCCCGCACCTGGCACGCGTACCGCGAGGTGCTCCACGGTCGCCAGGCCAGACTTCGCTGCACCCGCCGGCTCAAGCATCCCGACGGCCACTCGCTCTGGGTCCAGGTGACGGTCTCGCCGCTGCCCGAGGAGGAGCGGGCGGTGCTGCTCTCCGTCTCGGACATCAGTGCCCGCCGTGAACTCCAGGCGCGACTGCGGCACTTGCAGATGCACGACCCGGTGACCCGGCTACCCAACCGCACCCTGTTCTTCGAGCGGCTTTCGGCCGCGCTGG
>CBFGQM010000149.1:0-11779 GCA_965650905.1 uncultured Streptomyces sp.
CGATGTCCGTAGGCCCGAGTCGCACCCGCCTCGCCGGAGCGTCCGCAAGCCCACCTCGACGCCACCGTCACCCCGAGAGCCTGACCGATAAATGATAAAGTATCGAAATGGGTATGGTGAGCGAGGGGAGTGAATCCGTGCTTTCGACGGAAGAGCGCGAGATCGTCAGAGTGGTCAGGCAGTTCGTCGACTCAGAGGTCAAGCCGGTGGCACACGATCTCGAAGCAGGCGACATCTACCCCGAGAAGCTCATCGAGGGCATGAAGGAACTCGGGATCTACGGACTGGCCGTGCCCGAGCCATGGGGTTTCGGACGGGTCAGCGCGGCCTGCTACGTCCTGGTCACCGAGGAGCTGTCGCGCGGCTGGATGAGCCTGTCCGGTGCCATGGGCGGTCACACGGTGGTCACCAAGTTGATCCTGGACTTCGGCACCCAGGAACAGAAGGACAAGTACCTGCCGCGGCTCGCCTCGGGCGAACTGCGCGCCACCATGGCGCTGACCGAGCCGGGCGGCGGATCGGACCTCCAGGCGATGCGTACGGTCGCGCGCGTCCAGGACGGCGAGTACGTCGTCAACGGATCCAAGATGTGGATCTCCAACGCCCGCCGCGCGGGCCTCGTCGCCCTCCTGTGTAAGACGGACCCGTCCGCCGAGCCGGCGCACAAGGGCATCTCCATCCTGCTGGTCGAGAAGGGTGAGGGCCTGACGGTCTCCAGGGATCTCCACAAACTCGGCTACAAGGGTGTGGAGACGTCGGAACTCGTCTTCGAGGACATGCGGGTTCCCGCTGGCGCCCTGCTCGGCACCGTGGAGGGTGAGGGCTTCGCGCAAATGATGCGCGGTCTGGAGATCGGCCGGCTGCAGGTGGCCGCACGTGCCCTGGGTGTGGGCCGGGCCGCGCTGGAGGACTCACTGCGCTACGCGCAGGAGAGGGAGTCGTTCGGGAAGCCGATCTGGAAGCACCAGGCCATCGGCAACTACCTCGCCGACATGGCCACCAGGCTCGAAGCCGCGCGGCAGCTGACCCTGTTCGCGGCCCGCCGCTACGACGACGGTGCCCGGGCGGACATGGAGGCCGGTATGGCCAAGCTGTTCGCCTCCGAGACGGCTATGGAGATCGCCCTCAACGCCGTGCGGATCCACGGCGGCTACGGGTATTCCTCGGAATTCGACGTCGAACGTTACTTCCGCGACGCCCCGCTGATGATCGTGGGCGAGGGCACAAACGAGATCCAGCGCAACGTGATCGTCAAGCAGCTCATCGGCCGCAACCCCGTCTCACGCTGAGCGTCGGGACACGGGAAGATCTCTTCCGCCACCTGCAACGCCCGCTGCCGCGACGCCTGAGCCACGGCCGGCAGGCGTCAGGTGGTGCCCGCCAGACGATGGGAGGGGCTTTCCGGGGAGCCCCTCCCGCCGTATCGCCACGTCAGGGCGCCTCGTGCTGTTCCCGGGCCGCAGCAAGGACACGGCGCGCGCGGATCAGCACCGGCCTGTCGACCATCTGCCCGTCGACCGTGGTCACCGACTCCCCGGCGTCGAGGACGGCGCGAGCCCACCGCACCTCCTCGGCCGAAGGCATGAACCCGACGGCAACACCCGGGAGTTGGGCCGGGTGAATGCACAACTTGCCGGTGAAGCCCAGTCGCCGGGCATGGGCGATGTCGTCGCGCAGCACGTCGACGTCCCTTACGGCGGTGGTGACGCCGTCGACCGGTGGGCCGATGCCCGCCGCGGCCGAGGCAACGACCAGCCGAGAGCGGGCGCAGGCCAGCGCCGCACGGTCGTCGTGGGTGACGCCGAGTTGTGCGGCCAGGTCGACGTTGCCGAAGGCGGCCCGGACGGCGCCGGGGGTGGAGCACACCTGATGGGCGCGCTCCACGCCGAGTGCGGTCTCGATGAGGGGGACGAGGTCACAGCGGCCCGCCGTGCGGGCGGCGAGGTCCGCGAGGACGGCGAGGTCCTCGGCCTTGGGGATCATGACGGGGCAGCCGTACTGGGCCGCCATGCCGAGGTCGGCTTCGAACCAGGACGTTCCGGGCGCGTTGATCCGTACGACCGCCCGGTTGCCGTGGTCGAGCCAGGCCTCGGCGGCGTCGCGGGCGCGCTCCTTGTCCGCGGCGGCGACGGCGTCTTCGAGATCGATGATGACGAGGTCGGCGCCGGAGGAGGCCGCCTTGTCGAAGCGGTCGGGCCGGTTTCCGGGCACGAACAACAGGCTTCTGGCGGCGGCGATGCGGTCACGGGACATGGTCACGCGAAGGTCACCTCCGCGGTGGCGTGCCGCGCCTCCCGATGGGTGGCGACGCGCAGTTCCGCACCGCCGTCGGACGGCACTCCGCAGGCCGCGAGGCGCTCGCCGACGAACACCGGCGTCCGGAGCCGGTAGGAGAGCCCGCGCACCTGACGGGCCGGGGCGTGACGGCGGGGCAGTTCGAACATGAGCAGCGCCAGCAGGGGGCCGTGGACGACCAGACCGGGATAGCCCTCCTCGTCCCGGCAGTACGGGACGTCGTAGTGGATTCGGTGCGCGTTCGCGGTCAGGGCGCTGAAGCGGAACAGAAGTGCCGGGTCCGGCCGGAGCGGGCGATGCCACGGATCGTCGAATTCCGGGTAGGCGGACTCGTCGAGTGCGCTGGGGTACTGTCTACCGCCGCGCCCCGACCGGTAGACGATGTCCTGTTCCTCGACGAGGCAGGTGCGGCCGTGCTGCCGGAACTCACGGCGCTCGGTGACGAAGAGCAGCTGGCCGCTGCGGCCCTGCTTGGTGGTCACCGAGGCCAGGCTGCTGGTGCGCTCGACGGGTTCCCCGAGGCGGAGCGGTTCGGTGATCTCACAGCGGCCACCGGCGAACATACGCTGCCGCTGGGGGACGGGCGGCAGGAAGTGCCCGTTCAGCGGATGGCCGTCGGCACCGAGCTCGCGATGGGCGGGCCAGCGCGGAAAGTGGAGCCAGTGCCACAGCGGCGGGAGCGGGTCACCGGCGGTCGCGACAGGCTCCGACAGGTTCAGGAGAGCCGACAGCGCCGCCACCGAGTCGGCGTGCAGAGGATCCTCGTCCGTGACCGGACCGGGCGCCCACGACTCGACGTACGAGCTGAGTGCGGGTGCTTCTGACCGGACAGCGGGAACGGCGGACATGGTGCCTCCGGAGCGGGCGGCGGGACGGTTCGGATCGGGCGAGAAGGGCCATTCACCCATGGACATCATGGATATTGATGAATGCGTTTGAACAATAGAATGATGTGATGGGCGCATCACGCGCACGCATGGGAACGGTGTGCGCCTACGCCGGGAAACCCCGTGTGCACGCGGGCGACGGTCGGCGGTGTCAAGCGTCGTCGACTGGTCCGTCGGCTCCCTGGATCCGGGCAGAGGGCCACCTTCCGCGAGCCACCGCCGAGGTGACCTGGCGGACGAGTTCGCCCGCCACGGCCTCCACAGCGGGCGGGGTGCGTCCGAATCGCGGTGTGGCGAGGACGATCGAGCGCCGCACGTCCGGCTCACTCAGCGGCGCGGCGGTCACGGTGCCCTGGGCGACATCGTCGGTGATGCCCACGCCGGGCAGAACCGTCCAGCCGTGCCCCGCCAGGACGAGCCGCTTCTGCACTCGCATGGAATTCGTCTGCGCGGCGACGTCCAGGTCGACGCCCGCCCGCGCGGCGGCGGCGTCGATCAGGCTGCGCAGAGCATGCCCGGAGGCGGGCATGACGAGCGGGTGCTGGGCCGCTTCCGAGAAGGACACCGGAACCTCGGCGCGTAGACCGGCCGACGGCGGAGCGACCACCCACAGGCGCTCGCGCACGAGGGGCCTGGCGTTGAGCGAGGGCGTGCTGTCCAGGTTGTACAGCAGCGCCAGGTCGAGATCCCCGTCGTCGAGCCACTGCTGCAGATGCCCCGAATAGGCGGTCATCAGTCGCAGCACGACGCCGGGGTGGTCACGGGCGAGGGCCGTCACCAGCGGCGCGGCCAACTGGTCGCTCGTGCTCTCCAGCAGCCCAACGGTGACGATGCCGGTCACCTCGCCCAGCGTCGGCTGCACCTCGGCGCGGGCCCGCTCCAACTCGTTGAGCGCGCGCCGAGCCCGGTCGACCATGATCGCCCCGGCCTCGGTCGGCCTCATACCCTGCCCCGTCCGCTCGAAGAGCGGAACACCGAGTTCCTGTTCCAGGGTGCGGATCTGCCGGGTGACCGCGGGCTGTACCAGATGCAGCAGCTCCGCGGCCCGCGTCACGCTGCCTACCTCGGCCACCGTGACGATCGCCCTCAGCTGTTTGACGTCCACGGCACGCCTCTCCCTCCCGTGGCTATTCGACGTACGCATAGGCATATCAAGCATTGCTATTTCAAATCTACTGCCATGACGTCCCATGATGGGTGGCGCTGGCGCAGGACCGCTCGCCCTCCTGGAGGCAACCATGACCGCGCACCCCGAAGAACTCCCGCTGGCGGGCATTACCGTCGTCAGCATCGAGCAGGCGGTCGCCGCCCCCTTCGCCACCCGCCAGCTTGCCGACCTCGGAGCCCGGGTGATCAAGGTGGAGCGCCCGGGAGGAGGCGACTTCGCCCGTCGTTACGACACCACTGTGCACGGCGAGTCCAGCTATTTCGTATGGCTCAACCGCTCCAAGGAGTCGGTGACGCTCGACCTGAAGTCGGACGCCGGCCGGACTGTTCTGGAGCAACTGCTCGCCGAGGCCGATGTGTTCGTACAGAACCTGGCGCCGGGCGCCGCCGCCCGGATGGGGCTGGGCGCCGGTGCCCTGGCGGAGCGCTTCCCCTCGCTGATCCCGTGCTCCGTCTCCGGCTACGGCTCCAGCGGCCCGTGGGCCGAGCGCAAGGCATACGACCTGCTCGTGCAGTGCCAGACCGGCCTGGTGTCGCTGACCGGCAACGAGCACGGATCCGCCCGGGTAGGAGTGTCGATCGCGGACATCGCCGCCGGCATGTACGCCTACACGGGCATCCTCACGGCCCTGTTCACGCGGGCCACCACAGGGAACGCGCGGGCGGTCGAGGTGTCACTCTTCGAGGCACTGGCCGAGTGGGTGAGCCAGCCCGCCTACTACACCCGGCACGGCGGAACCCAGCCCCCGCGCATCGGTACACAGCACGCCACCATCGCCCCGTACGGCGCCTACACCGCGGCCGACGGCAAGGAAATCCTGCTGACGGTCCAGAACGAGCGCGAATGGGCCGCCCTGTGCGAGCGGTTCCTGCAGCGCCCGGACCTCGTTGAGGACAAGCGCTTCGTCACCACCTCTGACCGGGTGGCCCACCGAGCTGAGCTCAACGCTGTCCTGGCCGCCCGGTTCGCAGAGCTCGACAGCCAGCAGGCGACGCAGCTGCTGGAGGCGATCGGCATCGCCAACGCCGGCGTCAACGATATCGAGGACTTCCTGGACCATCCGGTGCTGGAGGCCCGCGGCCGCTGGCGGGACGTACGGATCCCCGACGGAACCACGGTGCCCGCGCTCCTGCCCCCCGTGGACCTGGCGGGCACCGCCCCGCGCATGGGTGCCGTGCCCGCCGCCGGAGAGCACACCGAAAGGATCCTGAGCGGACTCGGGTACGCGGCGGCCGAGATCGACCGTTTGCGCGCCGAACGCGTCATCTGAAACCGCGTGCAGGTACCACCACCACGACTCTGCGAGGAGCGTCCCCACTTGAGTACTCTCAACATGCTGTCCGATCAGGAGCAGTTCATCGTGCGCACCGTACGCGACTTCGTGGACAAGGAGGTCAAACCGGTCGTCCATGAGCTGGAGCACGCCAACACCTACCCCGAGGCGCTGATCGAGCAGATGAAGCAGCTCGGTGTGTTCGGCCTCGCCGTCCCCGAGGAATACGGGGGCAACCCGGTCTCCGCCCCGTGCTACGTCCTGCTCACCGAGGAACTGGCCCGTGGCTGGATGAGCCTGGCCGGTGCCATGGGCGGTCACACCGTCGTCGCCAAACTGCTGCTGCACTTCGGCACCGAGGAGCAGAAGCGCCGTTACCTGCCGGGAATGGCCACCGGGGAGATCCGCGCGACCATGGCTCTCACCGAGCCGGGAGGCGGCTCCGACCTCCAGGCCATGCGCACCGTCGCCCGCAAGGACGCAGACGGTTATGTGGTCGACGGGGCCAAGACGTGGATCACCAACTCCCGCCGCTCCGGACTGATCGCCCTGCTGTGCAAGACCGACCCGGACGCCCGGCCCGCCCACCGGGGTATCTCGATCCTGCTCGTGGAACACGGGCCCGGACTGACGGTCTCCCGTGATCTGCCCAAGCTCGGCTACAAGGGCGTGGAGAGCTGCGAGTTGTCGTTCGAGGGCTACCGGGCGCCCGCGGACTCGGTCCTCGGCGGCGTCGAGGGCGAGGGCTTCGCGCAGATGATGAAGGGGCTGGAGACCGGCCGCCTCCAGGTGGCGGCCCGCGCTCTCGGCGTCGGTCGGGCCGCGCTGGAGGACTCCCTTGCCTATGCTCAGGAACGGGAGTCGTTCGGGAAGCCGATCTGGAAGCACCAGTCCATCGGCAACTACCTCGCCGACATGGCCACCTCGCTGACCGCGGCCCGTCAGCTCACCCTGTACGCGGCCCGGGAAGCGGAGGCGGGCAACCGGGTCGACATGGAAGCAGGCATGGCGAAGCTCTTCGCGTCGGAGACCGCCATGCAGATCGCCCTCAACGCCGTTCGGGTCCACGGTGGTTACGGGTACTCCACCGAGTTCGACATCGAACGTTACTTCCGCGACGCCCCGCTGATGATCGTCGGCGAGGGGACCAACGAGATCCAGCGGAACGTCATTGCAAGCCAGCTCGTCAAGCGCGGAGGTCTCGACGTATGAGGATCATTGTCACTGTGAAGTACGTGCCCGACGCCACTGGCGACCGGCACTTCGCCGATGACCTGACCGTCGACCGGGACGACGTGGACGGTCTGCTCTCCGAGCTGGACGAGTACGCGGTCGAGCAGGCCCTGCAGATCTCGGAAGACCGTCAAGAAGCAGGCGACGACGTGGAGGTCACCGTTTTGACCGTCGGTCCGCAGGACGCCAAGGACGCGCTGCGCAAGGCGCTGTCCATGGGCGCGGACAAGGCGATCCATGTCGAGGACGACGACCTGCACGGCACCGACGCCATCGGCACCTCGCTGGTGCTGGCCAAGGCGATCGAGAAGGCCGGCTACGACCTGGTGATCTCCGGCATGGCCTCCACCGACGGCACCATGGGCGTCGTCCCGGCCCTCCTCGCCGAGCGCCTGGGCATCCCGCAGGTCACCCTGCTGTCCGAGGTCTCCGTCGAGGACGGCACCGTCAAGGGCCGCCGTGACGACGACGCCGCGTCCGAGCAGCTGGAGGCCTCCCTGCCGGCCGTGGTGTCGGTCACCGACCAGTCGGGCGAGGCGCGGTACCCGTCCTTCAAGGGCATCATGGCCGCCAAGAAGAAGCCGGTTCAGTCCTGGGACCTGGAGGACCTGGAGATCGAGGCCGAGGAGGTCGGTCTCGAGGGTGCCTGGACCAAGGTCGACTCCGCGGCGCAGCGTCCGGCGCGTACCGCGGGCACGATCGTCAAGGACGAGGGCGAGGGCGGCAAGCAGCTCGCCGAGTTTCTTGCGAGCCAGAAGTTCGTCTGATCCCTGAGGAGTTGCTGTCCCATGGCTGAAGTTCTCGTCTACGTCGACCACGTGGGCGGTGCCGTCCGCAAGCCCACCCTGGAGCTGCTGACCCTCGCGCGCCGCATCGGCGAACCGGTCGCCGTCGCGCTGGGCGTGGGTGCGGAAATCACCGCCACCGTGCTGGCCGAGCACGGCGCGACCCGCGTTCTCACCCACGAGGCGTCGGAGTACTCCGACTACCTGGTCGTTCCCAAGGTGGACGCCCTGCAGGCCGCCTACAGGCAGGTCTCCCCGGCCGCGGTCCTGGTGCCGTCCTCCGCGGAGGGCAAGGAGATCGCCGCGCGGCTGGCGCTGCGCATCGGTTCCGGCATCATCACCGACGCCGTCGACCTGGAGGTCGGCGAGCAGGGTCTGGTGGCCACCCAGTCGGTGCTCGCCGCGTCCTTCACCACCACCTCCCGCGTGGCCAAGGGCATCCCGGTCATCACCCTCAAGCCGAACTCGACCACCGTGGAGGCCGCCCCGGCCGCCGGTACGGTCGAGGCCCTCGCTGTCCCTTTCGCCGAGCAGGCGACCGGCACGAAGGTGACCGGCCGCACGGCGCGGGAGTCGACCGGGCGTCCGGAGCTGACCGAGGCCGCGATCGTGGTCTCCGGCGGCCGGGGTGTCAGCGGCGCCGAGAACTTCGGACTCATCGAGGCCCTTGCCGACAGCCTCGGCGCGGCCGTGGGCGCCTCGCGCGCCGCAGTGGACGCGGGCTGGTACCCGCACACCAACCAGGTCGGCCAGACCGGCAAGAGCGTCTCCCCGCAGCTGTACATCGCAGGCGGCATCTCCGGCGCCATCCAGCACCGGGCGGGCATGCAGACCTCCAAGACGATCGTGGCGGTCAACAAGGACGCCGAGGCCCCGATCTTCGACCTGGTCGACTACGGCGTCGTCGGCGACCTGTTCGACGTCGTCCCGCAGCTCACCGAGGAGATCAACACCCGCAACGGCTGATCTCGGTCAGGCTCCATAAGGCCCGCCGGCCGGACGCCCGAAGGCCTCGTGCCCCTCGCAGGGAATACGCTGGTCTGCCCCCGCTCAGCACAGGACCTGTACTGCGGGATCACCACCATTCCTCGCACACCGTGACCTGTGAAAAGAGACGACGGCCTGGATCCGCCCACTGAGCGAGGCGGCGGCAGACGCGACGGCTTCTCAGCTCAGCACACCGGTGCCGTGATCTCGCGCTTCAGGATCTTGCCGCTCGGGCCCATCGGCAGGGCATCCGCCAGCCACACGCGGCGCGGGTACTTGTAGGCGGCCACCCGCTCGCGGACGTACTCCTGGAGTTCCTCGACCGTCGCCACGGCTCCCGGGCGCAGGACGACCGCTGCCGCCACCTCCTCGCCGAGGCGCTCTTCGGGCAGGCCGATGACGGCGGCGAGGGCGACGGCGGGGTGCTCGTGCAGGACTTCCTCGATCTCGCGCGGGTAGACGTTGTAGCCGCCGCGGATGATGAGGTCCTTCTTGCGGTCGACGATGTAGAGGTAGCCGTCCTCGTCCTGCCGGGCCAGGTCGCCGGTGCGCAGCCAGCCGTCGGGGATGGCGGCGGCGGTCTCTTCCGGGCGGTTCCAGTAGCCCTTCATCAGGTTCGGTCCGCGCACCGCCAGTTCGCCGACCTCGCCCGGCGCCGCGTCCAGGCCGGCGTCGTCGAGCAGTCGCACCTCGACGTCGCGGACGGGGGTGCCGATGGATCCGACCTTGCGCGGGCGGTCGGGGTGGTTGAAGGAGACGACCGGGCTGGTCTCGGACATGCCGAAGCCCTCCAGCACCATGCAGCCGAAGCGCCGTTCGATGCCGTGGAGGACCTCCACCGGCAGGGACGCGCCGCCCGAGATGCACATGCGCAGGGTGGACACGTCGGCGCCGGTGGCACCCGGGTGATGAAACAGCGCCGCGTACATGGTGGGCACGCCCTCGAAGACGGTGGCGCGGTCGCGGGCGATGGCATCGAGCACCGTCTGCGGATCGAAGCGGGGAACGAGGATGAGCGAGGCGCCGCTGTACACGGCGGTGTTCATCGTGCAGGTCTGCCCGAAGATGTGGAACAGCGGCAGGCAGCCGACGAGGACGTCCTCGGCGGTGAGCTGCTTTACGTGTACGGCGCTGACCTCGGTGTTATGGCGCAGCCCGGCGTGGGTGAGCGCGGCGCCCTTGGGGCGGCCGGTGGTGCCGGAGGTGTAGAGCAGCACAGCGATGTCGTCGCCGGCCGCGGCGGCGACCTCGTACCGCGGCTCCTGCCGCGCGAGCAGGCCGGCGAAGGCTGCGGGCTCGACCGCCCTGTGCCGCACCCTGGCGGCGGCGGCTCCCTCGGCGCCCTCGCCGGGCGCCGCGTGCCACTCGAAGAGCAGCACGGCTCCGGAGTCTCGCAGGTGGTAGTCGGTCTCCCGGGTCTTGAGCAGCGGGTTCATCGGCACCACGATCCCGCCGGCGCGCAGGATGCCGTAGTACAGGACGACGAACTCGGGCACATTCGGCAGCATCAGTGCGACGCGGTCGCCGGCGCGCAGGCCCTCGGCACGCAGCAGCGCGGCGGCCTGTGCGCTCAGCCGGTCCAGTTCGGCGTAGGTGGTGGTCGCCACGCCCAGCCGCAGCGCCGGGCTCTCGGGCTGCCGACGTGCCGTCTCCGCCAGGAATTCCGCCAGATTGGCCATGATGCCTCCTTGCACGCATGCTCCGTGGCGTCGGCCACGTTCGCCTCCGACGCGCTCACGGCATGGTGGCGTCCGCGATCTCGGGCGTCCATGGCGGCGCGGACAGCCGGCGCATGCCGGGATTGTTCCTGAGCACAAACAGGAGGCCGTACGCTGCGAGGATGGATCTGTCAGGTGTGGGCTCCGCTCTGCGCGAGCGCCTTCCCGAACTGGGTGAGCGGATGGCTCAGCGCATCCGCGCGGAGGTCGAGTCCTACACGGACGACTCGCTCACACCCTTTGCCTCGCTGCGGGACTCCTGCGAGAGCAACGCCGATTTGCTGCTCGGACAGCTCGCCTCCGGTGCGGAGCCCGACGTGCGGCCCGCGCAGGAGACCGGGCGCCTGCGCGCCGAGCAGGGCGTGCCCCTGGCCGACACGCTGCACGCCTACCGGGTCGGCTTCGAGTACCTCTGGTCGCAGATGGTCGAGGAGGCTCGCAGGCATCCGGAGGTCAAGGACGCGGATCTGGTGGCCGGGTCGTCGCGGATCTGGGCGCTGTTCGGCCGCTACGCCGAGGCGGTCGCGGCCGCCTACCGGGAGGCCAGCGCGGAGTTGACGCTGCGCCGCGAGGCGCGCCGTTCGGCGCTGGTCGAGGCGCTGTTCACGGGCGCGCTCGCGGACCGTACGACGCTGCGGGAGGCGGCCCGGCAGCTCGGCCTGCCCGAGCGGGGCCCGTACGCGGTCGTTGCCGCGTACGTGCCGGACCCGGGCCAGGAGCCGCTGCAAGGCATCGAGGCGGCGCTGCGCCAGGCCCATGTGCCCTCGGCCTGGCGGCTGCTGCCCGACCAGCAGATCGGGCTGGTCTCCCTCCTGCACCGGGACGCGGAGACGGTGAGCCTGCCGGCGCTGCGCCGAAGCCGCGCCCGGGTGGGAGTCAGTCCACGCTTCGACTCTCTGCGCGACACTCCGCAGGCACTGCGGTTCGCCCGGCTGGCGCTGGCCGGGCTGCCGGGCGACGGGCCCGGGGTGGCCCGCTTCGACGACAGCCCCCTCGCCATGCTGGTCGCCGCGGCGCCCGCGGAGGCGACCCGCCTGGTGGAGGTCGTTCTCAGGCCGGTCCTGGACCTGCCGGCATCTGAGCGGGCGCGGCTGCTGGAGACCCTTGGGCACTGGTTCGCCGCGGGGGGCGTCGCCGCCGAGGCGGCCGACCTGCTCTTCGTCCACCCCAACACCGTGCGCTACCGGCTGCGCCGCGTCGAGGAGCTGACGGGCCGCTCGCTCTCCGAACCCAAGACCCTCGCCGACCTGGGCGCCGCTCTGCACGCGCTGCGGCTCCTGCCACGCTGAGCCGGCGGCCGACCGCGCCGTCGGACTCCTGCACATCCCCCGTACGGGCGGGGCGACCTCGACCACAAGCACCCAAGCCATCAGCCGTCTACGTCGTTTCGCGCTGGACGACGGCGAGGATGTCGCCCGCGCCGGGCCCACTCG
>CBFGQM010000150.1:0-11739 GCA_965650905.1 uncultured Streptomyces sp.
TGCGGACCCGAGGCCTCGCCCGAACCGAAGAAGGGCACCATGACCGCGGCGACCGCCGCGGTCTGCGCCGGACAGCTTCGCCATACGGGTCTGTCATTCCGTTTACCGGAAAGAAAGGAAGCGTGGGATGAGTCGGCAGAAGAGGGTGACGACCAGCCTCGCGGGCAGCGTGAGTAGGGAGATCAGCGCCTGGCTCGCCCCCGTCGACGCGGAGCTGGAGCGCCGCTACCCCGGCGACGGCGGCACCCGCCAGCCCGTCCACACCGTCTACGTACCCGGCGACGCCTTCGCCGCCGACACCATCCGCTCCTGGGGTGACCAAGCTCTTGCCGCCCTCGGCCAACACGCCCCGGACGCCGCCTCCTTCGCCGCTGTCCTCGGCCTCGCCGATGAGCTCGCCGGACCCGTCTACGACCGCGTGCGCGCCAAGTTGGAGCGGGAGCCGATCGAAGACCTTCGTGTCGACTTCGAGGACGGCTACGGCGCACGTCCCGACGCCGAGGAGGACGAGACCGCCGTGAGGGCCGCCCGGCTGATCGCGGCGGCGTACGAGAACGGGACGGCGGCCCCGTACATGGGCATCCGCATGAAGTGCATGGAGGCCCCCGTGCGCGACCGGGGCATCCGTACGCTCGACATCTTCCTGACCGGTTTGATGGAGGCCGCCGGACTGCCCGACGGCCTGGTGCTCACCCTGCCCAAGGTGACGTACCCGGAACAGGTCACGGCCATGGTGCGGCTGCTGGAGGCGTTCGAGAAGGCGCACGGTCTGAAGCCGGGGCGGATCGGCTTCGAGATCCAGATCGAGACCAGCCAGGCCATCCTCGCCACCGACGGCACCGCGGCCGTCGCCCGGATGATCCAGGCCGCCGAGGGCCGCGCCACCGGACTGCACTACGGCACCTTCGACTACAGCGCCTGCCTCGGGGTCAGCGCCGCCCACCAGGCCGGCGACCACCCGGCCGCCGACCACGCCAAGGCCATCATGCAGGTCGCGGCCGCGGGCACCGGCGTGCGTGTCTCGGACGGCTCCACCAACGTCCTGCCCGTCGGCCCGACCCCGAAGGTCCACGACGCCTGGCGGCTGCACTACGGCCTCACCCGCCGCGCCCTCGCCCGCGCCTACTACCAGGGCTGGGACATGCACCCGGGGCACATTCCGACCCGGTACGCGGCCGTGTTCGCGTTCTATCGCGAGGGCTTCGAGCAGGCCGCGGCGCGCCTCACCCGGTACGTGGGCCGCACGGGCGGCGATGTGAGGGACGAGCCCGCGACCGTCAAGGCGCTCAGCGGCTACCTGCTGCGCGGCCTGGACTGCGGGGCCCTCGACATCGCGGAAGTGGCCCATGCGACGGGCTTGACCCGCGCCGATCTGGAGGGCTTCGCGACGCCCAGGCGGGGCGGCCTGACGGTCTCCGCCGGGTAGCGGTGCGCCATGGGTCAGTCCGCGGGTGGCAGTTCGCCCGAGCCACGGGTGATCAGCCTGGTCGGGAGTTCGATGCGCTCCGGGAGGGCGAGGGTGCCGTCGAGGCGGCGGAAGAGGCGTTCGGCGGCCGTGCGGCCGAGCCGGGCAGCGTTCTGGGCGACGACGGTCACGCCGGGCTGGAGGAGGTCGGCGAGTTCGATGTCGTCGAAACCGACGAGGGCGACGGGGCGGGTGTGCTCGGCCAAAACGCGGACCACCGTGACGGTCACACGGTTGTTGCCCGTGAAGATCGCGGTGACGGGGGAGGGGCCCGACAGCATGGTCTCGGCGGCCCTGCGGACCCGCTGCGGATCGGTGACACCCAGGGACATGAGGGCCTCCTCGACGGAGACGCCCCCTTCCTCCATGGCGGTGCGATAGCCGCGCAGCCGCTCGGCGGCGGTGTGGATGCGGGGCATGTCGCCGATGAACCCGATACGGCGGTGACCGTGGGCGATGAGATGGGCGACGCCGTCGCGCGCACCGCCGAAGTTGTCGGACAGGACGACGTCCGCGTCGATCTGTCCCGCGGGACGGTCCACGAAAACCGTGGCGACGCCCGCCTTTATCTCCGGCTCCAGATAGCGGTGGTCGTCGCCGGCCGGAATCAGGACGAGCCCGTCCACACGGCGCGCGCACAGCGCGAGCGCCAGCTCCTGCTCGCGGTCCGGGTCCTCGGCGCTGGAGCCGTTGATCAGCAGGGCGCCGTGGGCGCGGGCCACCTCCTCGATCGCGCGGCTGAGCGGCCCGTAGAAGGGGTCGGCGAGGTCCTCCAGGACGAGGCCGATGCTCGCGGTACGGCCCTTGCGCAGCACCCGCGCGCTGTCGTTGCGGCGGAAGCCCAGTGCCTCGATCGCCTCCTGCACCCGGCGCTCGGTTTCCGGGGTGACGCCTGGCTCGCCGTTGACTACACGCGACACCGTCTTGAGGCCGACTCCGGCATGCGCCGCGACGTCCTTCATGGTGGGACGGATGCCGTATCGGTGGTCGGTTCGGTGGGCGGGCTGTGCCACGGTGCGCTGTCCTGTCCTGTGGTCAACGGGGCTACGTCGGTGCTGAGGTGCTCACTGGTGCTTACTCGGATGTGGCGTCGAGCATAGAGGCTGGACAACGTTGTCAAGTGCCGGAAGACTGTCCCTCGCATTCTCCGGCCTGCCCTGCTTCGGGGGCCAGTCGTGCTGCCTGTTCGTCCGGCCGGGGGCCCGGGACCACTCCCGGAAGGATTCCCGGGCACCCCGGAAAACTCCGGGGACACCCCGCGGAAAGACACAGCACCGGGAGATCAGACACTGATGCACACCGACCTCGTGGCCGCGCTCGACATCGGCGGCACCAAGATCGCCGGAGCTCTGGTGGACGGCCACGGCCACATCCTGGTGCGTGCGCAGCGCGCGACGCCCACGCGGCAGGACGGCGACACCGTGATGCGGGCCGTCGAAGCCGTGCTCGGCGAGCTGACGGTCTCGCCGCTGTGGAGCCGCGCCACGGCGCTCGGCATCGGCAGCGCGGGCCCGGTGGACGCCTCGGCGGGCACCGTGAGCCCGGTGAACGTCCCCGGCTGGCGCGACTATCCGCTGGTCGAGCGAGTCCGTGCCACCACAGCCGGGCTGCCCGTGGAGCTGATCGGCGACGGTGTGGCCATCACGGCGGCCGAGCACTGGCAGGGTGCGGCCCGGGGGCACGACAACGCGCTGTGCATGGTCGTGTCGACGGGTGTCGGCGGCGGTCTGGTCCTGGGCGGCCGGCTGCACCCTGGGCCCACGGGCAACGCCGGCCACATCGGTCACATCAGTGTGGATCTTGACGGCGACCTCTGCCCGTGCGGGTCGCGAGGCTGTGTCGAGCGCATCGCGAGTGGTCCCAACATCGCGCGCCGCGCCATCGAGCGCGGCTGGCAGCCCGGTCCCGACGGCGACACCTCGGCCGCCGCGGTGGCTGCCGCCGCCCGCGCCGGTGACCCCGTCGCGATCGCCTCCTTCGAGCGGGCCGCCCAGGCCCTGGCGGCCGGCATCGCGGCGACCGCGACCCTGGCGGAGATCGACATCGCGGTGATCGGTGGGGGAGTGGGCAAGGCGGGCGACATCCTGTTCACACCCCTGCGCGTGGCCCTGCGCGACTATGCGACCCTCTCGTTCGTCCAGCGCCTCACTGTGAAGCCCGCGCAGATGGGGACGGACGCGGGTCTGGTCGGCGCGGCGGCCGCCGCGCTCACCCGCAGGCCGAGCCCGACGGCGGCGGGAGTCTGACGACAGGGGGCCGAGGGGGCAGAGGGGCGCAGGGGTGCAGGGCACAGGGACGCAGAGGGCCGGCCGTGTCGTGTGTGCCGTTGAGTAGTCCGGCAACGAACGTCGACGCCCTGGCCCGGTAGAGGAACGGACCACCATCGGCCCCGCCGCGGCCACGTCCCCGTAAGCCCGGCCCTCCAGGCCGGGCTTCCGCTCGTGTCCCGCGGCGGCTCGCCCGAGCAGGGCCGCCACCGTGCGCCGAAGGCGCCCTCATCAGTGCCTGGTTTCCGTGGCAGGGTGGAGGGGGCAACCCGCCGGGGGCCAACAGAAGAGGGGGAACCGTGATCGTCTGGATCAACGGTGCGTTCGGTGCGGGGAAGACCACCACCGCACGGGAACTGATCGACCTGATCCCGAACAGCACACTCTTCGACCCCGAGCTCATCGGAGCCGGGCTGACGCATCTGCTGCCGCCCAAGCACCTCGCCGAGGTCGGCGACTTCCAGGACCTGGCGGTCTGGCGCCGGCTCGTGGTCGACACCGCGGCCGCGCTGCTCGCGGAACTCGAGGGCGTCCTGGTGGTTCCCATGACCCTGCTGCGCCAGGACTACCGCGACGAGATCTTCGGCGGACTCGCCGCACGCAGGGTTCCGGTACGCCATGTACTCCTCGCCCCGGCGGAAACGATCCTGCGGGAGCGAATAGCCGGCCGCGAGGCGCCGCCCGACCTGACCGACGGGCAGACAGGGGTACGCCAGTGGTCGTACGACCACATCGAGCCCTACCGCGCCGCCCTGGCCGACTGGCTCACCGCCGACGCCCACCCCGTCGACACAAGCGCCCTCACGCCGTACGAGGCCGCCGAGCGCGTCGCCGACGCCGTGCGCACCGACGCCGTCCCCGTCTGCGACATCGTGCAGACCCCTGAGCCCACCGCGGAGACCGTCGCCTCCGGGGTGCTCCTCTTCGACGAACAGAACCGGGTGCTCCTCGTCGACCCGACGTACAAGGCCGGTTGGGAGTTCCCCGGCGGCGTCGTGGAACGCGGCGAGGCACCCGCGCGCGCCGGCATGCGCGAGGTCGCCGAGGAGACCGGCATCCAACTCGACGACGTACCAAGCCTGTTGGTCGTCGACTGGGAACCGCCCGCGCCTCCCGGCCACGGCGGGCTGCGCCTGCTCTTCGACGGCGGACGGCTCGACGGCGGCAAGGCCCGGCAGATGCTGCTGCCGGGCCCCGAACTGCGGGACTGGCGCTTCGTCACCGAGGAGGAGGCGGCCGCCCTGCTGCCATCCGTCCGCTACGAGCGGCTGCGCTGGGCGCTGCGCGCACGGGAACGGGGGGCCGCGCTGTACCTGGAGGCCGGGGTTCCCGTGGGATAGGCGCCCAGGCCTCAACCGCGAGGCGCTCCAGTTCCTCGGGCGACGCGCTCTCGTTCACGGCGTGGATCCGCGCCTCCGGCTCGCTCAGGCCGATCAGGAGGAGCTCCGCCCGCGGGTAGAGGGACGCGAGGGTGTCGCACAGCTGGATGGAGCCGCCCTGCCCCGCGTACTGCATCTCCGCCCCGTCGTACGCGACGCTCATCGCCTCGGCATCGCCGCGTACGCGCATACGCTGCCGATGCTCCCACGCGGTCTTCGCGGAAGCCCGCCGTAGGATGCGTGAGGAAAGTGCGGCAGGCGGCTGGATCGGAGCAGCAGACCATCGTGAGCAGCGAGAATTCTTCGGGTGACGCACAGCGGGTATGGGACGTCGTCGTGGTCGGTGCGGGGCCCGCGGGTGCCTCGGCGGCCTATGCGGCAGCGGTCGCGAGGCGCCGCGTCCTGGTGCTGGAGAAGGCGGAGCTGCCCCGCTACAAGACGTGTGGCGGCGGCATCATCGGCCCCTCGCGCGACGCTCTGCCGCCCGGTTTCGAGTTGCCGCTGCGGGATCGGGTGCACGCGGTCACGTTCTCGCTGGACGGCAGGTTCACCCGCACCCGCCGCTCCCGGAAGATGCTCTTCGGGCTTATCAACCGGTCCGAGTTCGACCAGCAGCTCGTGGAGCACGCGCAGAAGGCGGGCGCCGAGCTGCGTACCGGCGTCACGGTCTCGCGGGTGGAACAGCACGGATCCGCCGTACCGGACCGGCGCACCGTGGCCGTCGTACTGCAGGACGGCGAGACCGTGCTGGCGCGGGCCGTGGTGGGCGCGGACGGCAGTGCCGGCCGGATAGGAGCGCATGTCGGGGTCAAGCTCGAACAGGTCGACCTGGGTCTGGAGGCGGAGATCCCCGTCCCGGAGACCGTCGCCGAGGACTGGCAGGGGCGGGTGCTCATCGACTGGGGCCCCATGCCCGGCAGTTACGGGTGGGTGTTCCCCAAGGGCGACACGCTCACCGTGGGCGTGATCTCGGCGCGTGGTGAAGGAGCCGCCACCAAGCGGTATCTGATCGACTTCATCGCGCGGCTCGGGCTCGCGGGCTTCGAGCCGAGCATCTCGTCGGGGCATCTGACGCGCTGCCGCGCCGACGACTCGCCGCTGTCGCGCGGGCGGGTGCTGGTGTGCGGGGACGCGGCGGGGCTGCTCGAGCCGTGGACCCGCGAGGGCATCTCCTTCGCCCTGCGGTCGGGGCGGCTCGCGGGGGAGTGGGCGGTACGGATCGCCGAGGCGCATGATGCCGTGGACAGCCGGCGCCAGGCCCTGAACTACGCCTTCGCCGTCAAGGCGGGGCTGGGCGTCGAGATGAGCGTGGGCAAGCGGCTGCTGACGGTCTTCGAACACCGCCCCGGCCTCTTCCACGCGGCCATCACCGGGTTCCGGCCCGCGTGGAAGGCCTTCACCGGCATAACCCGCGGCTCCACGTCACTCGGCGAGATGGTCCGCACCCACCCGATGGCCGGGCGCGCCCTGACGGCGCTCGACCGGTAGCCGGGCCGGGTCCCAGCGGCCTGGCTGGGGCTGCGCTTGAGCTGGGGGCGGGTCTTGAGCCGGGCCGGGTGGGGCCTTCGGGGTGCGGGCTGCATCACGGCGGACTCCTGGACGGTCTGAAACCCGGAGAGGCGCTGACCGCCCGAAGCCGCACGGGGCGGGCGCAGACCGCCTGAGGCCGGTGGCGCGGGGAGTGCGGCCGGCCGGGACGCTGACGGCCCGAGGCCGGTGGAGACCCTGACCGTCTGACGCAGGGCACCTGCGCTGATCGCTTGTCCCAAGCATGCTCTGCCACTACGGGGGAACCCGGCGACCCATGCCAACAACACTCCGGGCACTGAGTGGGCGGCGACGGCGCCCACTGCCTGCCGGACCGGCCCACGCCTGGGACGCGGGGCAGGCTCGGAAGATTCATTGCCCCCATGGGCCGCGGCCCTCGCTCTCCGTGAGTCACCCGGATGTCCTACACCACGGGGCCTCCACGGCTCCCGCGACGCACGCTGATCGGGGGCACCGACGGCGTTCCGGGTCCCTCGGGGATCCGGAACCAGACGGAACCAGACGGAACCAGACGGAACCGGATGCAACCGGATGGAACGAGACGTGAGCGAGATGAAACGAGAGCAGGGAGCCCGATACGCAGTCGCTGCGTACTGAGGAGAACGAAATGAGCACCGCTTTCGCACGCAACTGGGAACACGCCGTCGTCACCGGTGGCGCGGGTTTCGTCGGTTCCCACCTGTGCACCGTCCTGCTGGACTCGGGCACCGCCGTCACCTGTGTGGACGACTTCAGCACCGGCCGGCCGGAGAACGTGTCCCACCTGCTCGACCGCCCTGGATTCACCCTGGTGCGGGCCGACGTCGCCGAGGGATTCGCCGCCGGGCGGCCGCCGGACCTCGTACTGCATTTCGCGTCCCCTGCGTCCCCGGCCGACTATCTGCGGCTGCCCCTGCACACGATGGAGACCGGCAGCCTCGGCACGCGCAACGCTCTGGAACTCGCTCATGGCTCCGGCGCCCGCTTCCTTCTCGCCTCGACCTCGGAGGTCTACGGAGACCCGCAGCAGAACCCGCAGGACGAGCGGTACTGGGGTCATGTGAACCCGGTCGGACCGCGGAGCGTGTACGACGAGGCCAAGCGGTTCGGTGAGGCGCTGACCACCGCCCACGGCGCGGCAAAGGGGACCGACACCGGCATCGCGCGGCTGTTCAACACCTATGGCCCGCGGATGCGTGGCCACGACGGCCGTGCCGTTCCGACCTTCGTCCGGCAGGCGCTGGCGGGTGAACCCCTCACCGTCACCGGCGACGGCAGGCAGACCCGGTCGCTGTGCTACGTCGACGACACCGTGCGCGGCATCCTCGCGGCGGCGGGGCACGGTATGCGCGGCCCGGTCAACATCGGCAATGCCGTCGAGATCACCATGCTCGAACTGGCGCGCCTCGTCATCGAACTCACCGGATCCCCATCGGAGATCCGCTTCGTCGAACGGCCTACGGACGACCCCGCCGTGCGCTGCCCTGACATCGCACTGGCCCGCGACAAGCTCGGATGGGAACCGCTGGTGGCCGCCGAAGAAGGCCTGCGCCGCACGATCGACTGGTTCCGTGCCACACCGGACGGCGGACTGCCCGCCGCCGATCGCTGACCGGTGATCCGGCGCGAGCGACTGCCCTCACCAGGCAGACGTCCGGCTGCCTTCAGGCAGATGTGCGACTGGCCTCTCCAGGCAGATGTCCTGCGCTGGCGGAGCCGCCTTCGCCCCCGATTCGCCGACAGAGCCGAAAGATCTGGGACCCCCTCCATGCGCATCCTCGGAATCAACGCCCTCTTCCACGACCCCGCCGCCGCCCTGGTGATCGACGGACACACCGTCGCCGCCGCGGAGGAGGAGCGGTTCTCCCGGCGCAAGCATGGAAAACGACCGGTGCCGTTCTCCGCCTGGGAACTCCCGGAGAAGGCCGCCGCCTGGTGCCTGACACACGCCGGTCTGCGCCCGCAGGACCTCGACGCCGTCACCTACTCCTTCGATCCGGAACTCGCCCGGCCGGCCGGCTCCATGGGCCTGGACGACCCCTGGGACCACCTGCGGCTGACGTACGCCCGCGAGGCCCCCCGCTTCCTCGGGGCCGCGCTGCCCGGCCTGGACGCCGGCATCGTCCGTTTCGTACCGCACCACATGGCCCACGCCGCGTCGAGCGCTTTCGCCGCACCCGACGCCGAGGCGTCGTCCGTACTGGTCCTGGACGGCCGCGGGGAACGCGCCTCGCATCTCGCCGCGCACCGGGTCGGGGACCGGCTGGAGGCCCTGTACGCGCAGGAACTGCCCCATTCGCTCGGGCTGGTCTACGAGGAGCTCACCGGGCACCTCGGGTTCCTGCGCTCCTCCGACGAGTTCAAGGTGATGGCACTCGCCTCCCACGGCACTCCGCGCATGCTGCCCGAACTGCGCCGCCACGTGTATCCCACGGGCGACGGCGGGTTCCGTGCCACCGCGGTGCCCTGGCACGAACTGTGCGCGCCGCGCGGCCCGGAGGAGCCATGGACGCAGGACCACGCGGATGTGGCGGCCAGTGCCCAGGCCGTCCTGGAGGAGACGCTGCTGGACCTCGTTCGCTGGCTGCACGGGAAGACCCAGGACAGCGTGCTCACCCTCGCGGGGGGTGTCGCCCTCAACTGCGTCGCCAACTCCCGGATCGCCCGCGAGGGCCCGTTCAGCCATGTGTGGGTGCAGCCCGCGGCCGGTGACGCGGGCACGGCGCTGGGCGGCGCCCTGCTGCTGTCCGCCGGCGTCGGGGACGAGCCGGAGCCCATGACCGGAGCGGATCTGGGCCGGGACTGGTCGGAGGCGGAGCTCGGAGCCTGGTTGAAGACGGCGGCCGTGCCGTTCGACCGGCCGCCGGACATCGCCGCGACCGCGGCCCGCGCGCTGGCGGACAACCAGATCGTGGCCTGGTTCCAGGGCCGTTCCGAGTACGGCCCCAGGGCCCTCGGGCACCGCTCGCTGCTGGCCCACCCCGGGCACGCAGGCAACCTCGAGCGGCTCAACGACGTCAAGGGCCGCGAGCAGTTCCGGCCGGTGGCGCCGATGGTGCTCGCCGACCGTGCCCCGGAGATCTTCGACGGTCCGCTGCCGAGCCCGTACATGCTGTTCGTCCACGAGGTGGCACAAGCCTGGCGGGACCGCGTCCCGGCCGTCGTGCACGTCGACGGGACCGCCCGCATCCAGACCGTGGACCCGGCACGGGAGCCGCTGGTCGCCCGCCTGCTCGGCGCGTTCGAGCAGCTCACCGGGTTGCCCGTGGTGGTCAACACCAGCCTCAACACGGCGGGCCGGCCCATGGTGGACGATCCGCGCGATGCGCTGGAGTGCTTCGGTTCCTCGCCCGTCGACCTGCTGGCCGTCGGCCCGTACGCGATCCGGCGCGGGGACCTCTTCCGCGCCGCCGACAGCAGGGGAGCGCGATGACGGAACTGGGAGAGGAGAAGGAGACGGCGGGCACCGAGTACGCCGGTGGCGCGTACTCCGGTGGCGCGTACTCCGATGCCGAGTACGCGGTGGTGATACCGACGCTCGGACGCCCCAGCCTGAGTGTGTGCCTGCGCGCGCTGGCCGACGCGGCGGGCCGGAAGCCGGCGCGGGTGGTCCTCGTCGATGACCGCCCCGAAGCCGGCGGCGCACCGCTCGAGGCCGAGGTCCCGGTGCCTCTGCGTTCCGTCACCGTCGTGGTGAAGGGGCGGGCCCGAGGACCCGCCGCGGCGCGTAACACGGGATGGCGGGCGGCTGGTCGCGTGCCCTGGATCGTCTTCCTGGACGACGATGTGGTGCCCGGCCCCACCTGGGGTGACGACCTCACCCTGGACCTGGCCACCACGGGGTACGGGGCCGCCGAGAAGTACCGGATCGCCGGGATCACCGCCCGTATCGACGTGCCGCTCCCGGCGGACCGCCGGCCCACGGACTGGGAACGCAACACCGCCGGGCTCGCCACCGCCCGGTGGATCACCGCCGACATGGCGTACCGCCGGGAGGCACTGGAGGCCGTCGGCGGCTTCGACGAGAGGTTCCGGCGAGCCTTCCGGGAGGACGCGGACCTCGCGCTGCGGGTCCTCGCCGCGGGATGGACGGTAGGCCCCGGGACCCGCAGCACGACCCACCCGGTGCGGCCGGCCGGCCGCTGGATATCCGTACGCCTCCAGGCGGGCAACGCGGACGACGTACTGATGACCCGGCTGCACGGCCACGACTGGTGGAGCCGCGCAGGCGCGCCGCGGGGGCGCCTGCCCCGCCACCTGGCGGTGACCGGAGCGGCGGTGGCGGCGCTTTCCTGCGCCGTTGTCGGCAGGCCCCGCACCGCCGCGGCCTGCACCGCCGCCTGGCTGGCCGGCACCGCCGAGTTCGCCCTGGCCCGGATCGTCCCGGGACCGCGGAGCCGGGACGAGGTCATCACCATGGCGCTGACGAGTGTGCTCATCCCGGCCGCCGCCACCTGGCAGTGGGTGCGCGGACACGCCGTACACCGTGGGGCGGCGCCGCTCTCGCCGTACGAGGCGCAGGCCGAGGCGGCCGGTGGGCCGCCCGGCGGACCTCGAGCGCCCGTCCAGGAACAGGTGCGCCCATGACCGGCCCCTGGCTGTTCGACGGGCCGCCGGACGCGCGGCAGGCGCGGTACGGCGCCGGTGACACCGGTGACGCCTTCCCTGCGGCGGTCCTCTTCGACCGCGACGGCACGCTCGTGGCCGACGTGCCCTACAACGGAGACCCGGCGCGGGTCGCCCCCATGCCGTCGGCGCGGGACGCCGTGGACGCCGTACGCGCCCTGGGCATCCCGGTCGGAATCGTGAGCAATCAGTCGGGCGTCGCCCGAGGCCTGCTGACGCGCCGACAGGTCGAGGCGGTGCGGCGGCGGGTGGAGGACCTGCTGGGACCGTTCGCCGTGTGGGCGGTCTGCCCGCACGGGCCGGACGACGGCTGCGGCTGCCGGAAACCCGCACCGGGCCTGGTACTGACCGCGTGCGAACGACTCGGCGTCGCCGCCGAACGCACCGCCGTCATCGGCGACATCGGTGCCGACGTGGCGGCTGCCCGCGCGGCGAGGGCCCGGGGCGTTCTGGTCCCGACCGCCGCCACCCTCCC
>CBFGQM010000151.1:0-11680 GCA_965650905.1 uncultured Streptomyces sp.
GGATCAGATCCAGGTCACTTGGCGAACGTATACGCATTCATGCCGGGGAACGATGAGGTAGATGAAGAAGCCGCTGTCGATATGTGCGGTATCTCCCTTCGGACCCAGCCCTTCGTACTGTGTTCCGTCGAGATAGAAGGCCGCAGCAGCCCGCACCAGCTAGTCGGCTTGTTTCTCGACCTCGGCGACGAACGCCGGCGGTGCTCCGCCGATGACGTAAGCCTCGCTGGGGTCGTACTCCCACCTCCACGTCACTCGGACACCGCCTGTGTCGCCGCGTCCTCGACGGCACGCAGCTCGGCCATGGCGGATCGGAATGCGGAGTCGTCCTTGCTGGTCGTGCCGTGGATCGTGGCGAGAGCACGGCTACGGCGTGCGGAGAGATCGGGCCGACGCTCGATCTCCACCTGAGCGGCCCAGTGGGTCAGCCAGTGCTGAAGGTGCCCGATCTTGCTGGTCCGAATGGCGGCGGCAAGGGCTTCTTCCTTATGCTTTTCCATCTCGTCCAGGCGGTGAGGGGCGATCCGGGCGAGCGCCACGCGGACGGCGTCGGGGGTACGTTCGGGGCGCGGGACCAGCTCCGTGCCGTGGTCCGGCTGTGTGCTCACGATGTCCTCCCAAGGGTGCCCCGGCCAGCATAGCCAGCCGGGGCGTACGGATCAGACATCGTCGGCCAGGCGCTCGACCCGGGCGACGGACACCCCGCCGAGCAGGTTATTTCCGGCCACGGTGACGCCGCCGTGGTCTCTACGCCCACCCATGCAGCGACACCTGGCGGCCGTCGGTGAGGTACTGCTGAAGTGCGCTCGCGGTGGTGTCCACGAACTCCTCAGGGATGGCGTCAGTTTCCACCCAGCAGACCTGGTCGTGCTTGCGCGGCTCTCGGTTCTCGGGTTCGCCGGACCATTCGTGGGCGGCGAAGACGACGGTGAGGAAGCCGTTGGGGGCTTCGACGCCCCAGGCGCCGTGGATGATGTGGGCGACCTTCAGGGACTCGGGCTTCACAGTCAGTCCGGTCTCCTCGTACAGCTCGCGTACGGCGGTTTCGGTGATGGGTTCGCCGGGTTCGCTCTTGCCGACGGGGAGGTCCCACATGCCCTGGGCGAACTTGGCGTTCTGGCTGCGCTGGAGGAGAACGACGCGGTTGGTGGCCTGGTCGTGGACGATGACGGCGGCAACGAGCAGGGTCATCGATTCGAGCGCGGGCTTGAGAGCTTTGGGCTGGTCGTCGGTTGTCCGCTGAGCCACGGCTGGTGTCCCTTCGTCGGCCGGTTGGTGGGCAGCTTAGGCCAGCGCTTCGCGTGCGCGGCGGGCAAGTTCGGCGGCTCCGGGTACTTTGCGGCGCTGGTAGATGGACAGGGTGGAGCGGAGTGAGGCGATCGCCTTGCGGGTGCGGTCGGAAGTCATGCCCTCCATGAGGGTCAGGGCCTGGGACCACGCGGCTACCGCCTCGTCGGCGCGTGCCTGAGCAGCGAGGCTGTCGCCGAGGTCGGCGTAGGTGAGGGCGTGGACACGCTTGTACTTGTCAGGGTCCCAGCGGATCAGGGCGTCGCGGTGCTGCTGTTCGGTGCCGATGTGGTCGGCAAGGTCGGTGAGAGTGCGGGCTGTGTGGCTGGCGACGGTGCCGGCGGCGGGGCCGCTGACGCGGGAGTAGCTGGGCTGGGGGCCGTCGTCACGCAGGAGAGCGTCTTCGGCAGCGAGCAGGGCTCGGGCCGCTGCGGACTTCTCGTCGGTGGCGGCGTAGGCGCGGGCGTGGGTGATGTGGAGCAGCGCTTCGGTCTGGCCGTCCACGTGGCTGAGGCCGCGGGTGAGGGCGCCTTCGACGAGGTCGACGCAGTGTTGGGGTTGCTTGAGGCTGAGGGCCTGGTGGGCGAGGGCGCGCATCATCCAGGCGGCGTGGCCGTGCGGGTCGGCTTCGCAGGCGAGTTGGTAGCCGACCTGGTAGTAGCGCTGGGCAGCGCCTTCATGGCCGAGGTCGTGGTGCTTCCAACCTGCCAGGTAGGCAAGTTCTGCGACCGCGCCGAAGGCAGCCTGCCGTAAGGCTTCGTTCGGGAAGCGGCCCCGGAGCATGGGGGCGGCGGTGTCTGCGAGGTAAGCCGTGACAGTGGTCAGGCCGTGCCCGCCACCGAGGCGTTCGTCGGCGGCGCTGAAGGCCGTGGTGATCTGGCGTACCACGTCGACGTCCTCTGCTCCGACCACGGACGTGCCGGTGCGAGCGCGGAGCATGCGGGCGGTGGCCTCGTGGTCGTGGGCGAGAGGCATGGCGACGCCAGCGGTGGTGAAGGTGGCTACCGCGAGGAAGCGGCGGCGCTCGACGTCGGCGCGGCCCAGGTCGGTAGCGGCCAGGACGGGATCCCTTTCGTCCGGCCCGTCGGCGTCTGGCGTGCGTAGGCCGATCTCGGTCTGGGTGATGGTGCGGCCTGCCCGGCGGGACAGTGCTTCGGATAGGTACTGCCCGGTCCGTCCGGTGGGCTGGCGGGTGCCGTTGACCCAGTGGGAGACGGCCGACTTGTTGGTCTGGAGGATCTCGCCGTTTTCGGCCGCGATGCGCCGGACGTCCCTTGCCAGGGCGTCGTAGGTGCAGCCGGTCGCGTCGATGGTGTCGCGTAGGCGGGAGTTGGGTTCTCTCGGCGCTGCCACGCTCGCCTCCCGTCCGGGGCTGTAAACCGCGTATACCGCTTCAACTTCCTCTCACCGTACCCACTGTGCGTGACGGAGGGTTCACTAATCATCAGCCGCCCGGCCCCGGTCCGACACCGTGACCAGGCTCCCCCCTTCGGCCGGGCGGCCCCGAAGTTCCGTACGCCTACACCGGGTTCGGGCATTCCTGTGCCCGAACCCGGCCGAACAGAGACGGAGACACGGTGACCACCATCGACACCACGGCCATCACGGTCGAGCTGCCCGAGGCGTTCGACGAGCGCTGGAGCCGCCTGCCCGGCATCCAGGTCGACGGCCGGCGCATCACCATCGACCCGGCCGAGTACTTCTTCCGCTTCGAGTCCAACACGTGGCTCGTCGCCGACTGGGAGCTGGTCAAGTCCCAGCTCCTGGGAGCGGAGGAGACGACCGAGAGCGCGGTCGAGCAGCTCGCGCTGGAGTTCATCAAGAACCACACCGAGTCCACCTCGGACGCCGCCCGCGTCCTCGCCACCGCCTACGAGGTGTACGCGTACCTCTTCCGCAACGAACACCTCGCCACCCTCGGCCTGCCGCAGATCACCGCCGACCACCTGCGCATGCTGCGCCAGGCGGCCACGCTGATGGCGCTGAACAAGGTGGAGCTGGACGGGCACATCTCCAACGTCGGCCCGTGCTGGTTCTTCCCCGCCGCCACCTCCGTCGTCTTCGACCTCGACGACGAGATGGGCGGCATGCTCGACGAGGTCTACCACGGCGGCTGGTTCAACGAGCACCGCCGCATCGAGTCCATCAAGGCCCACGCCGCCCTCGGCGGACGGCTCGTGCACGGCTGCCAGTCCGTGCCGGACCAGTCCGGCGGTGTCGTCGCGCCCTACGGTGCCTCGATGGCCACCTTCCGCGACGACCTCGCCGCCTTCAAGGCCGGATGGATCGAGCAGGTCTACGCCCACCGCGTGCCCCCGGCCGCGTAGCACCAACGACCCTGGCTCCGGGGCGAGCAGTCGCTCTTCGCCCGCCCCGGATGCCACCAATCGCACTGGAGCCCCCTATGGACACCACCCTCAACGCCGACCTCCTCGACAACCTTCTGACCATCGCCGGCCAGTCCGCTGCGGAGCGCGAGGAGGTGCGCGTGTGGTCAATGTCCGGCGTCGAGCGCCTGACCTTCGCTGACGGCACCACCTGCATCTTCAAGTACGCCAAGAAGCCGTTCGACAGCGAGGACCAGGCACTCCGGCTCGCACGCACCCTCGGCGTCCCGGTGCCTGCCGTTCACGCCTCCGCAGTCGTGGACGGCTGGCTCGGGATGCTGCTGGAGGACCTCGGCCCCGCCGCCCGCGAGGCCGACGACCTCGACGGCGCTGCCGCTGCCGTGGTCCTGCACCGAACCCGCACGGCTGCCGCCCTGCCCGTCCTCGACCAGGAGCGGCTACGCACCCTGCCGAGCCGGGCCCTGGAACACCTCGGTCGACTCCGCAAGGCCGAGCGGTGGCAGGACGCGGACGACGTGGAGGATGCGCTCGACCGGATCGCACAGGCCGCCGGAGACCGCTCGGCCGACGCGACGGTGGCTCCGTTCGGCTGGGTGCACTCCGAGTTCCACCCCACAAGCCTCCACATCGGCCGACACGGCTGGCGGCTGCTGGACTTCGCCCGCACCTTCACCGGCCCCGGCCTGCTCGACCTCGCCAGCTGGCACGGCACCCTCGACACCCCCGACCCCGTGCGTCTGCGGGTCTTCCTGGACACCTACGTCACCGAAGGCGGCACCCCCGACGCCCTCGCCGAACGCGGCGGCCTCCCCGCCGAGAAATGGGCGCTGGGCTGGCACCGCATGTGGGCCGTCGAATGGTTCATGGAGCAGTCCTTCCGCTGGATCAACGACCCGGCCACCGACCCCGCCTACATCAAGGCCGTACGCCGCCACCTCACCGACGTCCTCCACTTCCTGGAGGTCTAGGTGCTCGCCCACGCTTCCCCCTGGTACGTCCACGCGCTCCAACGCACCACGGCCAGCCCCGCCGAGCCGCTGACCGTGCCCGCACGGATGGAGTGGACCACACGTCCGGGCAGCGGGCCCGGCGCCGAGATCCTCGGCCCGGACCTGCGCCGCAAGCGCGTGGCGGAACTCGGCTGCGGCCCCGGCCACAACGCTGCCTACCTCGCCACGCGCTACGGCGCCCAGGTCACCGGCGTCGACCTTGTCGGCCTCCAGGTCCGCCGAGCCCGCTCGCACTACGGCCGACTGAACAACCTGGCCTTCGTCGCCGGCCACGCCCTGCATTACCTGCAAGCCTCCGACGAACACTTCGACGCCTTCTACTCCGTCTTCGGAGCCATCGGACTCGTCGCTCCCGAGCTCCTGCTCCCGGCCATCGCCCACCATCTCAAACCCGGGTGCACCCTAGCTTTCTCCGTCCCTCACCCTCAACGCGGCGGCCTACGCCCCGCTGCCGACGACCGGCCCCGCCGCGATTACGTCACCCTGCCCGACCGCACCCGACTACCCATCGTCCGCTGGGACTTCGACGCCGTCCGCTGGGAAAAGCACCTCGATCGCGCCGGCCTCTGGCTCACCTCGGCCCAGGAGTTCCACGACGCCCGCCACGGCCGCTGGCCCACCACCCTGCTGATCACCGCGCGCAAGCTCTGACCCCCACCCCTGCTCCCCTGGGAGAAACCCATGCGCCCGCCCTACCTGCTCCTCGACGTCGACGGCGTCCTCATACCCTTCCCGGACACGGAAGGGACCAGCCCGACCACCCACGCCCGCCACAACGTCGTACCCACTGGCCACACCGCCGACGACCCGGTCGCCATCTGGCTCAACCCTGCGCACGGCCACTTGCTCATGCAGGTGATGCAGACCGGTCTGGTGACCCCCGTCTGGTGCACCAGCTGGCGCCAGGACGCCAGCACGATCATCGGCCCGCTCCTCAGCCTCCCGCCCATGCCGTATGTCGACCTGCCACGTCCGCAGATCACGACCAGCCACCCCAATGGCTACCTCTGGAAACGCGACCACGTCGACGTCTGGCTCGGCGACGCGCCCGTCATCTGGATCGACGACGACTTCACCAACCTCGACCACGAATGGGCCGCAGAACGCACCGGCCGCGGCCACGCGACCGCGCTTGTCCAGCCTGATCCCCACGTTGGGCTGCTGGCCGAGCACTTGGTCGAGGTCCTGGCGTGGGCCGCGCTGCTGCCCGTTGCGCAGACTTACGCCCCAGGAGTTTCACTTGCCACCGAGGGAGCGTCATGAATGCATGACACTCCCTCGTCCCGGCAAGCCGCCGGGCGAGCCGCGCGCCGCGCGGGGTGGAGCTGAACCGCATCGCGAAGTGGCTTGTGGGGCTGCTGGCCGGGGGGCGGTCGGGGGCAGCGGTTTCACTGGTCATGCCTCAACACTCCCGGTGGTGGCGTAGCGTGACCAGTGGTGACGCACCGCCGCGTGCCGGTTGTACGCGACGGAGCGGAAGGTGTACGAGGCGCGCCGCATGACCGGCTCGGGGCGGGTGCGTTGGGCCGGGGAACCGGGCCGGGGAGGCGGTGGAGCCGATGGAGTCGGTGGAGCAGGGCGAGGGTCAGGGCGAGCAAGAGGACGCCGGGCCGAGGCCGGAGGACGAGCCGGGAACGGGCGTGGTGACGGCGTTCGGGCGGCAGTTGAAGCTGCTGCGGGTACGGGCGGGCCTGGAACGGCCGGAGTTCGGGAGGCTCGTGGGCTACGCGGCCCAGTCGATCGCCTCCTTCGAGCAGGGGCGGCGGATTCCCTCGCCGAGGTTCATCGACCGCGCGGACGAGGTGCTGGACGCCGGGTGCGTCCTCAAGGCGCTGAAGGAGGAGGTGGGGCGGGCGCAGTATCCGGCGTTCTTCCGGGACGCGGCGCGCATGGAGGCGCGGGCGACGGCGCTGAATGTGTATGCCGTGTATGCCGTTCCCGGGCTATTGCAGACGGAGGACTACGCACGAGCTGTCTTCCAGATGCAGCGCCCGCTGCTGGAAGACGACGTAATCGAGCAGCGCTTGGAGGCTCGTATGGTGCGGCAGAGCATCTTCACCCGTCGCCCGGCCCCTCTGATGAGTTTCGTCATCGAGGAAGCAGTGCTGCGCAGGCAGCTCGGCGGCCCGAAAACCATGCGCGGAACCCTGGAACAGATCTTGCTCACTGGGCAATCGAGGAACGTGGAAGTACAGGTCATGCCGATCGGACGCGAGGACCATGCCGCGCTCGGCGGCCCCTTCACCTTGATCGACACCGACAAGGGGCATCGCATCGTATGCGGAAATCCAGGACGACAGTCGTCTCTACACCGATACCTCATACGTACGTACGCTCGAAGCACGCTATGGCATCCTCCGATCACAGGCGCTGACCCCGAGCGAGTCGTCGGCGCTCATCGAGCAACTGATGGGAGAGGCATGAACGTGCAGCGCAGCAGAGCGGCTGTGCCGGAAGCCGCTTGGTTCAAGAGCAGTTACAGCACTGGCAACGGGGGCGAATGCGTCGAGGTCGCCGAGGCTCCCGAGGCCGTACTGATCCGGGACTCGAAGGTCCGATCCGGACCGGTTCTTGCAGTCACCTCCGACGCGTGGGCCGGGCTCGTCCGGCTGGCCGCCGACCAGACCGTCTGAGCCGTATATTCACCACCCCCTGGGGCCCAGTCGCACTGGCGGCTGGGCGCCCGCGTCCTGTCGGGGTGAGGGGCTGGGGCTACTTCACATCTTTGGCCAGGACGGCGACGGCGACCTTGCCCACCACCGTCGTCAGGACGTAGTTCGTCGAGCTGCTGAAAGCGACACCTACACCGGCTGGGATCGCCTTGGCCATCGCCTTCTGGGTGAAGGTGATGGACACCCGCTTGAACAACTGCTTGATCGTGACCAGGGCGGGACCTTTCAGGTACTGGTAGACCAGCTTCTCGGCGATCTTCTGGACCGCTGCCTTGCCGCCCTTTGTCGCCATCTGTTCCGCAGAACCCGCCAACGCGAGCATGAAGGCGAGGTGCTTCTTGTCCTCGCTGCTCAGCTCGGTCTCGTACACCTCGACCAGGCACATGCACATGTCGATCTGGAGCTTGAGCGCCGCGGCGATATCAGTGACACCACCGCCCAGGACTGCGACCGCCGTACCGACGCCCGGAATCACGCTCGGGACTGCGGTGACCGCCCCAGCGGCTGCCGAAAGTTTGGAGTACCGGCCAACGATCTTGTTGGCGACCCGGCGCTTGTCCTCCAGGCTCTCAGGCTCCCGCTTGAACTTGGCCTCGAAAGTCGCGCGGTAACCGCCCACGAGCGTAGCGGCCGCCTCCGGCGTGATGGCGATCCCCTCGACGACCTTCTGGAGCCGGGACGCCTCGGGCTCGTCCGTCGCGTGATCCATTGTTTCCCCTCCCGATTCGTTGTCCCTGATGAAGAGGACAACTTGCACTGCGCACAGACCTGATGCACTGCAAGGTGCCCCGGCCGGCGCATCCAGCCGGGGCGTGCGCCTCAGACGTCGTCGTCCAGGCCCTCCTCGCGGCGGATCATCCGCCACGCGGCCTTGCGGGCGCTGCGGTCCAGGCTGGACTTGAAGCCCTTGTCGGGGCCGAAGTACTGGCGGCCCATGCCCGCGATGGTGTCGATGTGGTCGGCCATCTTGTCCGCGAAGACGTGGTCGAAGACGAGGCCGAAGTTGTCCTCGTCGTTGACGACGGCCGCCGCCCGCACCTTCGGGTCGGCCTTGGCCTCCTCGAACGGGCGGATGACGTCCTGCTCAGTGAACTCGGTGCCGAAGCGTTCGTTGAACTTGTCGATCAACTGCGAGAGCAGCGACTTCTCCGCTTCCTTCGCGCCGCCCGAGCCGTCGCCGAAGCCCTGCATCGTCGTCGGCCCCTCGGCGGTGAGGGAGACGTCGTACTCGCCGGTCTTCTCCACCCGCATATGGCTGAGGTCGACCTCGCCTATGTCCACGCCGCCGTCCGCGCGGCGCGGCAACCGGTTGAGGAGGTAGCGGCCGTAGAGGTGCAGTCGCTCCAACTCGGCGTCCCGGTAGGGGACGATCTGCGCGAGGAAGCCGTACTTCCTGACGTAGTCGTTGAGGTCGGAGCGGAAGCCCTCCGCCGTCTCCTGGTCGTCCTCGTCCTCGTCCTCGCTTGCGAGCAGAGCGGTGAAGCGGGCGACTGCGGGGGAGAGCAGCCGGTACAGCTCGGCGTGCAGCTTCTCCCACTTGGACTGTGAGCCCGCTGCCTTCTCCTTGGCGGCGAAGTACGCGGCGGCGAACTCGTCCATCTCCTGCCCGGACAGGATCGCCGCCCGCATGACCCGGCTCTGCGCGGTGTAGAGCAGGTTGGGGTCGGAGGGGAGGGTGTTCGCCTCCTCGAAGTACGGGCGGAAGGCGTCCTGTATGTCGCCTGCGTCGTTGACGAAGTCCAGGACCGCCAGGTCGGCTTGGGTTTTGCGCTCGGCGGTCCGGTTCAGCCGGGACAGGGTCTGGACGGCGGAGATGCCGGTCAGCGTCTTGTTGACGTACATCGTCGTCAGCAGCGGCTGGTCGAACCCGGTCTGGTACTTCTCCGCCACGACCAGGATCTTGTACTCGCGCTGGCCGGCGCCCCCGGCTCGGGCGGCCTTGTCGTCGGCACGCGTGTACGCGAACGCCTTCGGCAGCGCGCTCTCCGACACCCCGCCGTTCTCCTTCGGCTCGGTGGTCTCCTCGCCGTCGACGGTGAGCGAGCCGGAGAAGGCGACGAGGACACCCAGGTCGGGGTACTTGGTGTCGTAGTCCCGGTCCTTGATGTAGCTCTTGATCGCGCGCGCCATCTGCACGGCGGACTGCCGCGAGGCGGTCACCACCATGGACCTGGCCCGCCCGCCGAGACGGCCCCGGCTGTGCGTCACGAAGTGCTCCACGATCACCTGGGCGTGCTGGGCCACCGTCGAGTCATGAGTGAGCGCGTACCGGGCGAGCAGGCCGTTCGCCTTCGACGGGTCGACCTCCCGCTCGTCGGGGTTCTGGTTCACCAGCTTCCAGTACGTGTTGTACGTGACGTAGTTGCGCAGCGGATCGAGGATGAAGCCCTCCTCGATCGCCTGCCGCATGGAGTACGTGTGGAAGGGCCGGTAGGCCGCCTTGCCGTCGATGTCCTGGAGCGTGCCGAAGAGTTCGAGGGTCTTGGCCTTCGGCGTGGCGGTGAACGCGAAGTAGGAGAGGTTGGCGGCGCGGGAACGCTGCTCGGCCCTCTTCTTGAGCTGCTCGTCGAGGCTGGCGGCGACCGGGGCCTTGACTGTGGTCGCGCCCGCGTCGTCCGAGTCGGCGTCCAGGCCGAGGTCGCGCAGAGCGGCCCGTACGTCCTTGGCGGCGTCGCCGGACTGCGAGGAGTGCGCCTCGTCCACGATGATCGCGAAGTGACTGCCCCAGATCTCGGTGGGGTTGCGCTCGATGTACGAGATCAGCGCCGGGAACGAGTGCAGGGTGACCGTGACGATCTTCCCGGTGTCGCGGGACAACGCCTTGGCGAGCTGCTCGCCCTTCGCCCCGTGCTTCTCGTCGATCTTCACGACGAGGCCCGCGGTCTGCTCGAAACTGCCGACCGTCTCCCGGAGTTGGGCGTCCAGGTTGCGGCGGTCGGTGATGACGATGACCTTGTCGAAGACCGGCACGCCCGGCTTGAGGCCCTTGGTGATGGCCTCGGGGTCGAGTTCGCGGGGGTCGGTGGGGGTGTGCAGGTCGCTGAGGCGGTGCGCGAGCCAGCCGATGGTGTTCGACTTGCCCGAGCCGGCCGAGGCCATGACCAGGTAGTCGTGTCCCGCGCCGTGCGTCGCGGCGTGCGCGGTGAGCTTCTTGACCGCGTCCCACTGCTGGAACCGGGGGAAGACCATCGTCTTGGTGCTGCTGCCGCCGCCGGGCGACTTGCTCTTGTGCAGGTGCACGAACCGCTGCAGCAGGTCCAGCCAGTTGTCCGGCTGCCAGACCTGTTCCCAGAGGTAGGAGGTCGCGTACGTGCCGAAGGCGGTGGGGGCCGGGTTTCCTGCGCCGCCCGGCTGACCGGGGCCGTTGGAGCCCGTGTTGAACGGGAGGAAGCGGGTGTTCTTGCCCTTGAGCTGAGTGGCGACGAAGACCAGGTCCGGGTCGACGGCGAAGTTCGCGACGACGCGACGCGTGAAGATCAGCTCGGTGGGGTCGCGGTCGGTGCGGTACTGCTCCTTGGCCTGCTCCACCCCCTGCTTGGTCAGCGGGTTCTTCAACTCGGCCGTGGCGACGGGGATTCCGTTGAGGAAGAGGGTGAGGTCGAGCCGGTTGCCCCAGTCGGCCTGCTTCGTCGCGTACTCGAGTTCGCGGACGACGGTGAGGCGGTTGGCCCGGTAGCCGTCGAGTACGGAGTCGTGGGCGACGAGGTTCGGCTTGAAGTACGCGACGCGGAGGCGGACGCCCCGGTCCTTGACGCCGTTGCGGAGGACATCGAGGAGCCCGTTGGTGGCGATGGCCTGGTCGAGACGGCCGGCGAACCCGCGCTGCGCCTCGTTCGGGTCGCCGCCGTAGACGGTGAGCAGCTCGTTCCACTCGTCTGGCTGGGTCGCCCCGATGAAGGTGAACAACTCGTTGGTGTCCAGGCCGAGATCGGCCCGGTAGTCCTGCGGGCGCGCTTCGCGCCAACCGCGCTCGACCATGGCGGCGACGATGGCATCGCCGAAGGCGGACTCCGTGTGGATGGGGCTCATGGCTACGCGCTCACTCCGTCCGTTACGTTGCGCCCGCTGGCGGTGGTTACGTCGAACTGGCCGGTTACGGCGGCGGTGATGAGGGCTTGTCGGCGTTCGGCGAGTAGTTGCCTGATCCGTTGGATACGCTCACGCGCCACTTGAAATTTGGCCATGTCAGAATCCATGGCTTCAGCAACTGATTCCTGGAGCGCCTGTGGAACAATCGCAACTTTTAGCCGGTGGAGGTCATTCCGGTTAACCCCAGGGATTGCAGCCTTGACCTGCTCCATCTCGTATGGGAGGGCGCGGAGAAGGTGGTAGCAGTACCGGCGGCTGTTTCCGTTGAAGTTCT
>CBFGQM010000152.1:0-11573 GCA_965650905.1 uncultured Streptomyces sp.
GTTCTTCGCCCATACGGCGCGCGAACCCAAGGATCGCGATTTCTTCGCACCCGACGCGCTTGCCGACTATCTGGAGGCCGCGCGCAATCCCGAGATGATCCGCGGTATGTGCGAGGACTATCGCGCGGCCGCAAGCATCGACCTCGTGCACGATCGCGTTGAGCTCCTCGGCTGACTTCAGGTCGTGTCCGAACGGCTTTTCGATGACCGCGCGCCGCCAGGAGTCGTCCTTCTGGTCGGCCAGACCGTGCTTCTTCAGCTGCTGCACGACCTTGGGGAAGAACTTCGGCGGTACGGAGAGGTAGAAGGCGAAGTTGCCGCCCGTGCCCTGTGCCTTGTCGAGGTCCTGGATCGTCGCCTTCAGCTGCTCGAAGGCGTCGTCGTCGTCGAAGGTGCCCTGGACGAAGCGCATGCCTTGGATGAGCTGCTGCCAGACCTCCTCGCGGAACGGCGTACGGGCGTGCTCCTTGACCGCGTCGTGGACCTCCTGAGCGAAGTCCTCGTCCTGCCACTCGCGGCGGGCGAAGCCGACGAGCGAGAAGCCCGGCGGCAGCAGACCGCGGTTGGCGAGGTCATAAACTGCAGGCATCAGCTTTTTGCGGGACAAATCGCCCGTGACGCCAAAAATGACAAGGCCCGACGGCCCCGCGATACGCGGGAGCCGTCGGTCCGCGGCGTCACGAAGCGGATTCGCTCCCGTGACGGGGAAAGGTGCCAAGATGTCAGCCCTCCGAGGGGGCGAGGCGCTTGAGCTCCGCCTCGGTCGACTTGAGCAGGTCGTTCCAGGACGCCTCGAACTTCTCGACGCCCTCGTCCTCCAGGAGCCGCACCACGTCGTCGTACGAGATCCCGAGCCTCTCGACCGCGTCGAGGTCGGCGCGGGCCTTCTCGTACGTACCGGCGATGGTGTTGCCCGTGATCCGGCCGTGGTCCTCGGTGGCCTCCAGGGTGGCCTCCGGCATGGTGTTCACCGTGTTGGGAGCGACCAGCTCGTCGACGTACAGGGTGTCCTTGTACGCCGGGTCCTTGACGCCGGTCGAAGCCCACAGCGGGCGCTGCTTGTTCGCCTGCGCCTTGTCGAGAGCGGCCCAGCGCCCACCGCTGAACACCTCCTCGTACGCCTGGAAGGCGAGCCGGGCGTTGGCCAGCGCGGCCCTGCCCTTGAGTGCGAGCGCCTCGTCGGTGCCCAGCTTGGCCAGGCGCTTGTCGATCTCGGTGTCCACGCGGGACACGAAGAACGACGCCACCGAGTGGATCGTGGAGAGGTCGAGGCCGGCGGCCCTCGCCTTCTCCAGGCCGGCCAGGTAGGCCTCCATGACCTCGCGGTAGCGCTCCAGCGAGAAGATCAGCGTGACATTCACGCTGATGCCCTTGGAGATGACCTCGGTGATCGCGGGCAGGCCCGCCCTGGTCGCCGGGATCTTGATGAGCGTGTTCGGGCGGTCCACCAGCCAGGCCAGCTGCTTGGCCTCCGCGATCGTCGCCTCGGTGTTGTGCGCGAGGCGCGGGTCGACCTCGATCGAGACCCGGCCGTCCTGGCCGCCGGTCGTGTCGAAGACCGGGCGCAGGATGTCGGCGGCGTCACGGACGTCCGCCGTTGTGATCATGCGGATGGCCTCTTCGACGGTGACCTCGCGGGCGGCGAGGTCGGACAGCTGCTGGTCATAGCCGTCGCCCTGCGAGATCGCCTTCTGGAAGATCGACGGGTTGGTGGTGACGCCCACGACGTGCTGCTGGTCGATCAGTTCGGCGAGGTTGCCGGACGTGATCCGCTTGCGCGAAAGATCGTCCAGCCAGATCGCGACGCCTTCTTCGGAGAGGCGCCTCAGTGCGTCTGTCATGGAAAATGCTCCTACGTGTCGTATACCAGCGTCAGCGCTGGGCTGCGGCGATCGATTCCCGGGCGGCGGATGCGACGTTCTCGGCAGTGAAGCCGAACTCCTGGAAGAGGACCTTGCCGTCGGCGGAAGCACCGAAGTGCTCCAGCGAAACGATGCGTCCGGCGTCCCCGACGTACCGGTGCCAGGTCAGACCGATGCCGGCCTCGACCGCGACACGCGCCGTGACGGACGGTGGCAGCACCGAGTCCCGGTACCCCTGGTCCTGCTCCTCGAACCACTCCACGGACGGCATGGACACCACCCGCGTCGGCACCCCGGCGGCCTGCAGCTGCTCGCGCGCCTCGACGGCCAGGTGCACCTCGGAGCCCGTACCGATCAGGATGACCTGCGGCTCGCCGCCCTCGGCGTCGAAGAGAACGTAACCGCCCTTCGCCGCATCCTCGTTGGGCTCGTACGTCGGCACTCCCTGGCGGGTCAGCGCGAGGCCGTGCGGGGCGCCCTTGCCGAAGACCTTGGTGTAGCGCCCCAGGATCTCGCGCCAGGCGATCGCGGTCTCGTTGGCGTCGGCCGGGCGGACGATGTTCAGACCGGGGATGGCGCGCAGCGAGGCGAGGTGCTCGACGGGCTGGTGGGTGGGGCCGTCCTCGCCGAGTCCGATGGAGTCGTGGGTCCAGACGTAGGTCACCGGGAGGTGCATCAGGGCGGACAGGCGAACCGCATTGCGCATGTAGTCGGAGAACACCAGGAAGGTGCCGCCGTAGACACGGGTGTTGCCGTGCAGCGCGATGCCGTTCATCTCCGCGGCCATGGAGTGCTCACGGATGCCGAAGTGGATGGTGCGGCCGTAAGGCTGCGCCTCCGCGAGCGGGTTGTCCGCCGGCAGGAACGAACTCGTCTTGTCGATGGTCGTGTTGTTCGAGCCGGCCAGGTCGGCGGAGCCGCCCCACAGTTCGGGGATCACACCGCCGAGTGCCTGCAGCACCTTGCCGGAGGCGGCACGCGTGGCGACGGACTTGCCCGCCTCGAAGACCGGCAGACGGGACTGCCAGCCCTCGGGCAGCTCGCCGGCGCCGACGCGGTCGAACTCGGCGGCCCGCTGCGGATGGGCGGTGCGCCAGGCGGCGAAACCCTTCTCCCACTCGGCCCTGGCCTCCCGGCCGCGGTCGAGGGCGGCGCGGGTGTGCGCGATGACCTCGTCCAAGACCTCGAAGGTCTTCTCCGCGTCGAAGCCCAGCACGCGCTTGGTGGCCGCGACCTCCTCGGCGCCGAGCGCCGAGCCGTGTGCGGCCTCGGTGTTCTGCGCGTTCGGAGCGGGCCAGGCGATGATCGAGCGCATCGCGATGAACGACGGCTTGTCCGTGACCGCCTGTGCGGCCCTGATCGCGTCGAAGAGCGCCTGCGGGTCGAGGTCGCCGTTCTCCTTCGGCGCCACGCGCTGCACATGCCAGCCGTACGCCTCGTAGCGCTGAGCCGTGTCCTCGGAGATGGCGGTCTCGGTGTCGCCCTCGATCGAGATGTGGTTGTCGTCCCACAGCAGGACGAGGTTGCCGAGCTTTTGGTGGCCGGCCAGGGAGGACGCCTCGGCGGAGATGCCCTCCTGCAGGCAGCCGTCACCGGCGATCGCGTAGATGTAGTGGTCGAAGGGGGACTCGCCGGGCGCCGCTTCAGGGTCGAACAGGCCGCGCTCGTAGCGGGCGGCCATCGCCATGCCCACCGCGTTCGCCACGCCCTGCCCCAGCGGGCCGGTCGTCGTCTCCACGCCCACCGTGTGCCCGTACTCGGGGTGGCCCGGGGTCTTCGACCCCCACGTCCGGAAGGCCTTCAGATCGTCCAGCTCCAGGCCGAAGCCGGCCAGGTACAGCTGGATGTAGAGGGTCAGGGACGAATGGCCCGCGGACAACACGAACCGGTCACGGCCGGTCCAGTCGGCGTCCGCCGGGTCGTGCCGCATCACCTTCTGGAAGAGGGTGTACGCGGCGGGCGCCAGGCTCATCGCCGTACCCGGATGGCCGTTGCCGACCTTCTGTACGGCATCGGCGGCCAGGACGCGGGACGTGTCCACGGCCCGCTGGTCCAGATCGGTCCACTCGAGGTCTGTGATGGTCGGCTTGGTGCTCACCCTGGGTCAGGGCTCCTCTCCGCATGTGCCACATGTCGAATGCCGGTGCACAATCGTGCCCACCGGCCGGTGCCGAGCCTACCTCCGTAAAGAACGCGCATTTTTTCGAGTCATTCCAGACTGCCGGGACTGTCCGAGTTCCGCCTCATGACCCGCAGGCTCCGCATCCGGTCGGTGAACGCCGGTCACTGCCGGTGATACGGAGCGGGTCGTCCGACTGCTCAATCACGTTCACGACACGTGCTCGGTCACGTGCTGGGTCGACTGCTCCGTCGACTTCTCGGCCGCCTGTCATCCGACTGCTCCGTCGACTCGCGAGCAGCCCTCCGCGGGGGCCGTCGAACACGACCCGACCCCCGCGAAGGGCGAAGTCTGGGCAACGTCTACAGTGGCGTGGTACGCGCGAGCCTTCACCGGAGTACCTACTCGGGGTTCGCTGGGATGTCTCTGTAGGGGTGTGCGTGACGGCCGTTGAATCCCGTCCAGCGGGCGCGCTTGGGTCGAGTCGGAGCACGAAGCACCGGCCGTTCGGGGCCCGGGTCAAGGCGTTCGTCGCTCTCACCAAGCCGCGGATCATCGAGCTGCTGCTGATCACCACCGTTCCGGTGATGTTCCTCGCCCAGCAGGGAGTGCCCGACCTCAAGCTGGTGCTCCTCACCTGTGTCGGCGGCTACCTGTCCGCGGGCGGCGCCAACGCGCTGAACATGTACATCGACCGTGACATCGACGCACTCATGGCGCGCACCGCGCAGCGTCCACTGGTCACCGGCATGGTCAGCCCCCGCGAGTGCCTCGCCTTCGGCGTCACACTGGCCGTGGTCTCGACCCTGCTGTTCGGCCTGACCGTCAACTGGCTGTCCGCCTGGCTGTCGCTTGGAGCGCTGCTCTTCTACGTCGTCGTCTACACGATGATCCTCAAGCGGCGTACGTCGCAGAACATCGTCTGGGGCGGCATCGCCGGCTGTCTGCCCGTCCTCATCGGCTGGTCCTCCGTCACGAACTCCCTGTCGTGGGCCCCGGTCATCCTCTTCCTCGTCATGTTCTTCTGGACGCCGCCGCACTACTGGCCGCTGTCGATGAAGGTGAGGGACGACTACGCGCGCGTGGGTGTGCCGATGCTGCCGGTCATCGCCTCCAACAAGGTCGTCGCACGGCAGATCGTCCTCTACAGCTGGGCGATGGTCGGCGTCTCCCTGCTGCTGACGCCGCTCGGCTACACCGGCTGGTTCTACACGGCCGTCGCCCTGGTGACCGGCGGTCTCTGGCTCTGGGAGGCGCACGCGCTGCAGGCCCGTGCGAAGGACGGGGCCGTGGGCGCGAAGCTCAAGGAGATGCGCCTCTTCCACTGGTCCATCACGTACGTCTCGCTGCTGTTCGTCGCGGTGGCGGTGGACCCCTTCCTCCGGTAGCCGCTCTTCGTGGCCTGTGCCTCGTATCTCGTGCCTCGTATCTCGTGCCTCGTGCCTCGTGCCTCGTGCCGCATATTCGGTACGGACGACGCGCAGGATGCGTGGTCAAGGCCACGCACCCCGCCCGTCGCCGTCTGATCTACCTCTCGGTAGCATCCTGACCATGGCAGACACCCAGGTTGACGAGGGCGCGGACCGCAGGCAGGCCGCCAGGGCGGAGCGGCGTGTGGCCCGGCTCGCCCAGCAGATCTCCTCCTTCGCCCAGGCGCACGGCGGGGCCGAGGGCCATGTCGCGTACCTGGGGCAGCGGGGGGCCCGGATCGTGCTCGTCGGCGAGGACGGCGCGTGGGGCGACCTCGTGGCGCCGGCCTACGCCATCGCCGAGCAGGCCGTCCAGAAGTCCGGCATCACCGCGCACGAGGCCTTCGACGGGGACTTCGCGGGCAAGGTGAAGACCGGCCCGTACGAGTGGACGCGCATGGCGGGGATCCAGCTCGGCGGCCCCAGTAACAACCGCTAGAAACCGCCCTTTTCGCACAGGGCACGTGGAAGCAACACCTGACCCCCCGATCACCCGTTAGGACCTGAAAGAGGCACGGCCCAAAGCGCGGGGAGTCCGGATGATCGAAACACCGTCCCTGGTGGACCAGTACTGTCACGGCGTGCTGCGGACGGAGCTGGGCCTCGGCACCTTCGAGGCCCACCTCGCCCGCGGCGAGGGCGCCCCCGCCGCGGGCACGACTTTCTTCGACACCCAGATCGGATTCGCCGTACGCCGTTGGTGTCCCCCGCTCCTCGGCCTGGAACCGCACTGTCCGCCCGCGCGCTATCTCGCGCGCCGTCGCGAACTTGGCGTACTGGAAGCGGGCCGCAGACTGCTGCGGGGCAGCGGGATCACGACCTACCTCGTCGACACCGGTCTGCCGGGCGACCTGACGGGTCCCGGCGAGATGGCGTCGACCGGCTCAGCCGACGCCCACGAGATCGTCCGACTTGAGCTGCTCGCCGAACAGGTCGCGGACACCTCCGGCACCGTCGAGGCGTTTCTCGCCAATCTCGCCGAGTCGGTGCACGGGGCGGCCGCGAACGCCGTGGCGTTCACGTCGGTGGCGGGCGCACGTCACGGTCTGGCGCTCGCCCCCGAACCGCCGGGCCCGGGCGAGGTACGGGGCGCCGCGGGCCGCTGGCTCGCCGGGCGCCGGGTCGGCGGCACCCTGTCCGACCCGGTCCTGCTGCGGCATCTCCTCTGGATCGCCGTCGCGTCGGGCCGGCCCCTCCAGCTGCACGCGGGACTCGGCGAACCCGGCCTGCGCATCGACCGCACCGATCCCGTCCTGCTCACCGACTTCGCCCGCGCCACCGCCGGCCTCAGCACCGACCTGGTCCTACTGCACGGCTACCCGTACCACCGCCACGCGGCGCACCTCGCCGGGGTCTTCCCGCATGTGTACGCCGACCTGGGCGCCGCGCTCGTCCGCACGGGCGCCCGCGCGTCCGCCGTACTCTCCGAGATCCTCGAACTCGCTCCCTTCGGCAAGCTCCTCTTCTCCTCCGGCGCCCACGGCCTGCCCGAACTCCACGTGGTGGGAGCCCGCCTCTTCCGCGAGTCGCTGGCCCGGGTGCTCGGCACCTGGGTGGCCGAGGGGGCGTGGTCGCTGGCGGACGCGCAGCGGGTGGCGGGGCTGATCGCGGAGGGGAACGCACGACGGGTGTACGGGCTGGGGTGAGGCGGGTGTACGTGACGGGTCGAGCTGTCCGGACTGTCCGCATGACCCGCGGCGACGTGAGCGACCGGCTCCTGGGCCGCTTCCTCACCGAACCTGCGTACGCGCGTGACTCACGCGCGCGTGGCGAGAGGCTCCGTCGACGGCTCCGGCACGTCCGCCTCCTGCGGTCGCTCCCGCAGGGACAGCAGCACCCGGAGTGTCGCGATCCACACCAGACAGGAGCCGAACATGTGGAGGCCGACCAGGATCTCGGGAAGGTCGGTGAAGTACTGGACGTAGCCGATGACGCCCTGGGAAAGGAGGACCAGGAAGAGATCGCGGGTGCGGTCGAGGGGGGACCCGGGGGCGTCGACCGCCTTCAGCACGAACCACAGGGCGAAGGTCAGGGTCACCACGATCCATGCCAGGACGGCATGCAGCTTGCTGACGTCCTCCCAGCTCACGGGCATGCGCTCGACCTCGCGGGAGTCGCCGGCGTGCGGGCCCGAACCGGTGACGACCGTGCCGACCGCGATGAGCAGGACGGTGCCGGCGACCAGGAACCACACCAGCTGCCGCACCGACTTGCCGACCAGCGGGCGGGGGGCGCCGTCCCCCTCGCGGGCGCGCTGCCACATCACCGTGGCGATGGCGATCAGCGCGGTGGAGAGCAGGAAGTGGGCCGCGACCGTGTACGGGTTGAGGCCCACCAGGACGACGATGCCGCCGAGGACCGCGTTGCCCATGACGACCCAGAACTGGGTCCAGCCGAGGCGCGTGAGGCTGCGCCGGTACGGCTTCTCGGAGCGCGCGGCGATGATCGCCCAGCCGACCGCAGCGCACAGGACGTACGTCAGCATGCGGTTGCCGAACTCGATGTAGCCGTGGATGCCCATCGCGCTCGTGTTGGTGAGCGAGCCGGCGGTGCACTTGGGCCAGGTAGGGCAGCCCAGCCCCGAGCCGGTCAGCCGTACGGCACCGCCGGTGACCACGATGACCACCGCCATGACGAGCGCGGCGAGGGCGGCGCGCTGAACCGTCCGGGGACTCGGAGTCCAGCGTGCGGCGATGAAGGCGAGGGGGTTGCGTACGGCCTCGGCGGCCTCCGCACGGATCAGATTCGGCACGCGCACCATCGTAGGGGGCCGCTTGTGCACGTCTTCACGAGGGGAGGTCTCTACTCCCATCGGAAGAAACGGGCGGCGGCCGCGAGGCCGACGACCCCCCACACGGCCAGGATCCCGAGGTCCCCCCACGGCATCCCTGCACCGTGCTGGAGCACGTCCCGGAGCCCGTCCGAGAGGGCCGAGATCGGCAGCAGACCGAGTACGTCCTGGGCGGCGGGCGGGAACTTGTCGAGCGGGACGACGACTGCGCCGCCCACGAGCAGCAGCAGGAAGACCAGGTTCGCCGCGGCCAGCGTCGCCTCCGCCTTCAACGTGCCGGCCATCAGCAGGCCCAGACCCGAGAAGGCGGCCGTGCCGAGGAGGAGCAGAAGCAGGACGGCGAGCGGATTGCCGTGCGGGGACCAGCCGAGGGCGAACGCGATCGCTGTAACCAGGATCACCTGGAGGATCTCCGTGACGAGCACGGAGAGCGTCTTCGCCGCCATCAGCCCCCAGCGCGGCAGCGGCGACGTCGCGAGTCGCTTGAGGACCCCGTACCGCCGCTCGAAGCCCGTCGCGATGGCCTGGCCCGTGAACGCCGTCGACATCACCGCGAGCGCGAGGACGCCGGGGGCCAGGAAGTCGACCGCCTCACCGTCGCCCGTGCCGACGACATCGACCGAGCTGAACAGCACGAGCAGCAGGGTCGGGATGACGACGGTGAGCAGCAACTGCTCGCCGTTGCGCAGCAGCATCCTCGTCTCGAGCGCTGCCTGCGCCGCGATCATGCGGGACAGCGGGGCGGCCCCCGGCTTCGGGGTGAATGTACCGGAGGTGGTCACGAACGCAGCTCCTTGCCGGTCATTTCCAAAAACACGTCTTCCAGCGTGTGCCGCTCCATCGAGATCTTCTCCGGCATCACCCCGTGCCGGGCGCACCAGGACGCGACGGTCGCCAGGAGCTGCGGGTCGACCTTGCCGCCCACCCGGTACGCGCCCGGCGTCAGCTCGGCCGCCGTGCACTCCGGTGGGAGGGCCTTGAGGAGGGAACCCATGTCGAGGCCGGGACGCCCGCTGAAGCGGAGAGTGTTCTCGGCGCCGCCGCGGCACAGCTCCTCGGGGGAGCCCTGGGCGATGACCCGCCCCCCTTCGATGATCGCCACGTCGTCGGCGAGCTGCTCGGCCTCGTCCATGTAGTGCGTGGTCAGGATGACCGAGACGCCGTCCGTCCGCAGATCCTGTACGAGATCCCAGGTCGCCCGGCGCGCCTGCGGATCGAGACCGGCGGTCGGCTCGTCCAGGAAGACCAGTTCGGGACGGCCGACCACGGCCATCGCGAGCGCGAGCCGTCGCTGCTGACCGCCGGACAGGCGCCGGTACGTCGTGCGGCCGCAGCTGCCGAGGCCGAGGCGCTCGATCAGGGCGTCCACGTCGAGGGGGTGTGCGTGCAGCTTGGCCACATGGTGGAGCATTTCGTCGGCTCGGGCGCCCGAGTACACGCCGCCGGACTGGAGCATCACGCCGATGCGGGGGCGCAGGGCGGCGGACTCGCCTATCGGGTCGAGACCCAGTACCCGTACCACTCCGGAGTCCGGCTTCCGGTATCCCTCGCAGATCTCGACCGTGCTCGTCTTGCCCGCTCCGTTGGGACCGAGTACTGCGGTAATGCCTGGCCCGGCCGTCAGATCGAGGCCATCCACCGCGGTCTTCGTGCCGTACCGCTTCACCAGGGCCTGGACCTGGACGACAGGGTCGCTTCGCATGGGCGCCAAGTCTAGGGACCCGGTGCGGGGGCTCCGCAGGGCGGGGCGGTCCGCGCGAGCTTCTCCGGCGTCGAGGACGACGCCCTCAGGCCCCCACAGGGGTCTGGGCGAAGCCCCCGGGAACGGAGGAACAGGCTACCCCCGTACTGATCGATCAAAAAATCGTTTCCGCAGGTCAGCTTAGGTAGACCTAAGTGATGCACGGCACCGCCGGGTGGCGTGGGCGCGGCTTGTCACTCTCTGCGGAATTACGCAACAATGGTGTTGTGAAAAACGTCGGCGAGGATCCGCAGGAGGAACTCGCGGCTGGGTTGCGCTCGGACCGCTCCACGCGCAACCGGGTCGCGCGGTCCATCCTGGATCACGGTCCGTCGACCGTGGCCGACCTGGCCGGCCGCCTCGGCCTCACCCAGGCTGCCGTCCGCAGGCACCTCGACGCACTGGTCGCCGACGACGTCGTGGAGGCCCGCGAGAAGCGTGTCTACGGAGCGCGCACGCGCGGCCGACCCGCCAAGGTGTTCGCCCTGACCGAGTGTGGTCGCGACGCCTTCTATCAGTCGTACGACAAGCTCGCCGCGGACGCGCTGCGCTGGATCGCGGAGCGAGAGGGTGGGGACGAGGCCATCGCCGCCTTCGCCCGCGCCCGGCTCGCCGCACAGGCCGGGGTGTACCGCGAGGCCGTCGAGGCCGCCACGCCCGAGACGCGGACCGAAGCGCTGGCCAAGGCGCTGAGCGCCGACGGGTACGCTGCTACGGCGCGCGGCGCGCCCCCTCCGCAGCGGGGCGAGCAGCTCTGCCAGCACCACTGCCCGGTCGCCCATGTCGCCGAGCAGTTCCCGCAGTTGTGCGAGGCGGAGACCGAGATCTTCTCCCAGTTGCTCGGCACGCATGTCCAGCGGCTGGCCACCCTTGCCCACGGGGACGGCGTCTGCACGACGTTCATCCCCCAGGCGAGCCACCAGACCACCGACACCCACCAGACCACTGATAACGCATCCGCAAGCACGGCCGGGAGGAACCCCGCATGACTCTCCCCACGGAGACTGCCCACCCTGAGCTCGAGGGCCTGGGCACGTACGAATACGGCTGGGCCGACTCCGACACGGCCGGCGCCTCCGCCAAGCGCGGCATCAACGAGGACGTCGTCCGCGACATCTCCGCGAAGAAGAACGAGCCGGAGTGGATGACCAAGCTCCGCCTCAAGGGCCTGCGCCTGTTCGAGAAGAAGCCCATGCCGAACTGGGGCTCGGACCTGTCGGGCATCGACTTCGACAACATCAAGTACTTCGTGCGCTCCACGGAGAAGCAGGCGGAGTCCTGGGAGGAACTGCCCGAGGACATCAAGAACACGTACGACAAGCTCGGCATCCCGGAGGCGGAGAAGCAGCGCCTCGTCGCCGGTGTCGCGGCCCAGTACGAGTCGGAGGTCGTCTACCACCAGATCCGCGAGGACCTGGAGGAGCAGGGCGTCATCTTCCTGGACACCGACACGGCCCTCAGGGAGCACCCGGAGCTGTTCAAGGAGTACTTCGGAACGGTCATCCCGGTCGGTGACAACAAGTTCGCCTCGCTGAACACCGCCGTGTGGTCCGGCGGCTCCTTCATCTACGTGCCGAAGGGCGTGCACGTC
>CBFGQM010000153.1:0-11538 GCA_965650905.1 uncultured Streptomyces sp.
GTCCAAGGCGGCCGCCGACCTGATCGCCCTGTCGTACCACCGCACGCACGGACTGGACGTCCGGGTGACCCGCTGCTCCAACAACTACGGGCACCACCACTTCCCGGAGAAGGTCATCCCGCTGTTCATCACGCAGCTGCTGGACGGCAGGAAGGTCCCGCTGTACGGCGACGGTCGCAACGTGCGCGACTGGCTGCACATCGACGACCACGTCCAGGGCATCGAGCTGGTCCGTACGAAGGGCCGGCCGGGTGAGGTCTACAACATCGGCGGCGGCACCGAGCTGTCCAACGAGGAGCTGACGAAGCTCCTGCTGGACGCGAACGGCGCCGCGTGGGAGGGCAGCGTCGAGTACGTCGCCGACCGCAAGGGGCACGACCGGCGTTACTCAGTGGACTGGACCAGAATCCGCGAGGAGACGGGCTACGCGCCCCGCAAGGACTTCGTGGTCGGGCTGGCGGAGACCATGCGGTGGTACCGCGACAACCGCGCCTGGTGGGAGCCGCTCAAGGAAAACGTCCGTCTGCCGGACGGGGTGGCCGACGTGGCGGCCTCGGAGCCGGGGCACGAGGGATGGAGCATCGGGGCATGAGCGGCTGCTGGCTGGTGACCGGAACCCGCGGCATGCTGGGCCAGGACCTGGTGGACCGGCTGCGCCGGGACGGGCAGGAGGTGGTGGGAACGGCCGCCGCCGACCTCGACATCACCGATCGTGCGGCGGTGTTCGCGGTGGTGGAGCGGTACCGCCCGGCCGTCGTCGTCAACTGCGCCGCCTGGACCGCCGTGGACGACGCCGAGAGCCGGGCGGACGAAGCCCTGCGCGTCAACGGCGCCGGCCCCCGTCACCTCGCCGAGGCGTGTGCCCGCTACGGCGGCGTACTGCTTCAGGTCTCCACGGACTACGTCTTCCCGGGCGATGCCACGACCCCGTACGCCGAGGACGCCCCCACCGGCCCGAGTAGCGTGTACGGGCGCACGAAACTCGCCGGGGAACAGGCGGTCCGCTCGCTCCTGCCGGACCGCGGCTACATCGTGCGGACCGCGTGGCTGTACGGCCGAGGCAGGCCGAACTTCGTCCGTACGATGATCAGACTGGAATCCGTCAAGAGCACTGTCGAGGTGGTGGACGACCAGTACGGGCAGCCCACGTGGACGGTAAATCTCGCCGACCGTCTGGTGCTGCTCGGCCGAACGGCGGTGGCGGGCACCGCCCCAGCGGGGATCTACCACGGCACGAGTGGCGGCGCCACGACGTGGTGCGGACTGGCCCGGGAGATCTTCCGGCTGCTGGGCGCGGACCCCGCGCGGGTCCACCCCGTCACCGGCGCGTCCTTGGCCCGGCCGGCGCCCCGGCCCGCCTACACCGTGCTCGGCCACGACCGGTGGGCGGACGCCGGCCTCGCGCCCATCCTGGACTGGCGCGAGGCGCTGCGGGAGTCGATCGGCACCCTGAAGGCGGCGGAGCACCACGCCAGAGGTTGGTGAACCGGCCCAGTCGGGTTGGCTGTCGAAACCCCACCGACCAGGGCACGACCGCAAGCTCCTTGCGGAGCGTCCGGACGTTCCCTCATCGCTCGATGATGTGCTGGTCGCGACCGGCCTGATAGATCCACGCGTTTCCAGAGGCGTGTGCGTGCATCTGCACCGAGGGAACAGAGGGCTGTTCGACCTCGGGCAGAGACGCACGCGCCTCCGCCAGAACTTCCTCAAGTTCCCGGGCAACGGACGGATCGCAGCCAACAAAGCGACGGACGACACCGCCCCGTGCACACCAGAGCGATGTGCACGGGCATCGGACCGGATCCAGGCCGACCGGCGTGCCCTGGGCGTGAGGAACCCCGCCCCCGCATCCCCGGACCATGGACACGATCCGTGCCGCCGGACGCGGCGAGTACGCGGGCGACCAGGACATCCAAAACCGTTCGGGGTGTCCGCAGTGACCAGGTATGGGTCCAAGGCTCACTCCTGCTCACTGATGAGGAACGGTTGCCGCTCTCGCCCGGTCACTGCTCCTGCGGGCCCTGCTCGCCCTGCTGCTCCGCGATGGACTTGCGGACCTCGTCCATGTCCAGCTTCCGGGCCTGCCCGATGACGTCTGTCAGGGCGGACTCGGGCAGCGCCCCGGGCTGGGCGAAGACCGCCACCTGATCGCGGACGACCATCAGCGTCGGAATCGACTGGATGTCGAAGGCCGCTGCCAGCTCCGGCTGCGCCTCCGTGTCCACCTTGCCGAAGACAAGGTCGGGGTTGGCCTCCGCCGCCTTCTCGTAGACGGGCGCGAACTGCCGGCATGGACCGCACCAGGACGCCCAGAAGTCGATCAGCACGAACTCGTTGTCCGTGACCATCTGGTCGAAGTTGTCCTTGGTGAGCTCCACGGTGCTGCTCATGGCGTTGATTCCCACTTCCTGGTGTCGGGACTCCGCTGTGCACAACGGAGCCGTCCGGCGGCGTATTCCGCGCACGTACCCGTGTGGCCACGGCGCACACCAACAACCAGACTGAGCCCATGACGGAATCGCAATCCATCGCGTACGACGTCGTAGTACTCGGGGCCGGGCCCGTAGGGGAGAACGTCGCCGACCGCTGCCGCGCGGCCGGCCTGTCCACGGCCGTCGTGGAGAGTGAACTGGTCGGCGGCGAATGTTCGTACTGGGCGTGCATGCCCAGCAAGGCCCTGCTGCGCCCGGTCATCGCCCGTGCCGACGCCCGCCGGGTGCCCGGCCTGAGCCAGTCCGTGCAGGGGGCCCTGGACGCCGCCGCGGTCCTCGCCCACCGGGACTCCTCCACCTCCCACTGGAACGACGAGCGTCAGGTCCAGTGGCTCGACGGCACCGGAGCCCACCTCCACCGCGGCCACGGGCGGCTCGCCGGACCGCGCCGGGTCACGGTCACCGGGCCGGAGGGCGAGCACCACGAGCTCACCGCACGGCACGCCGTGGCCGTCTGCACCGGCAGCCGCGCCCTGGTGCCCGACCTGCCGGGCATCGACCGGGTCAAGCCGTGGACCAGCCGCGAGGCCACCAGCGCACAGGCGGTGCCGGGCCGTCTCGTAATCGTCGGCGGCGGTGTCGTCGGCGTCGAGATGGCCACCGCATGGCAGGCCCTCGGCGCCCGGGTCATGGTCCTCGTACGGGGCAAGGGCCTGCTGCCCCGCATGGAGCCCTTCGCCGGTGAACTGGTCGCCGAGGCGCTGACGGAGGCGGGCGCTGACCTGCGCACCGGCACGTCGGTGGAGTCGGTGACGCGGGACGGCCCGACGGTCGTGGTCACGACCGACAAGGGGGAGCGGATCGAGGCCGACGAGATCCTCTTCGCCACGGGCCGCGCTCCGCGCACCGACGACATCGGGCTCGACACGGTCGGCCTGGAGCCCGGCTCCTGGCTCCCTGTCGACGACAGCTGCCGGGTGACGGGCAGCGCGTGGCTGTACGCGGTGGGCGACGTCAACCGCCGTGCCCTGCTGACCCATCAGGGCAAGTACCAGGCCCGCATCGCCGGTGCCGCCATCGCCGCGCGCGCCGCCGGCGTCCCCCTCCTGGAGTCCGACCCGTGGGGCGCCCACGCTGCCACCGCCGACCACGCCGCCGTTCCCCAGGTCGTCTTCACCGACCCGGAGGCCGCCGCGGTCGGTCTCTCCCTTGCCGAGGCGGAACAGGCCGGTCACCGCGTCCGCGCGGTCGACGTCGACCTCTCCTCGGTCGCCGGCGCCGGCCTCTACGCCGACGGCTACCGGGGGCGCGCCCGCATGGTCGTCGACCTCGACGAGGAAATCCTCCGCGGCGTCACCTTCGTCGGCCCGGGAGTAGGCGAACTCCTGCACTCGGCGACGATCGCGGTCGCCTCAGAGGTCCCGGTGAACCGGCTCTGGCACGCGGTACCGGCGTATCCGACCGTGAGCGAGGTGTGGCTGCGGCTGCTGGAGACGTACCGGGACGCGTAGGAGCGAGCTTTTCCGCTGTCCGGCCTCCGCTGACCGGTCCCGGACCGCCCGGATGACCGGAGCCCCCGAATGTGAGCCACGCCACGAACATGGTCGGGAACCCGTCGCCACCGCCGACCGACTTCTGGAGCGCAACGGCAGAACACGGCCCGTCCCCAGCCGCACCTGCCCACACCTGCCCCGGAGAAGCCAGCCGATGACCACCACTCCCTCGACCGAGACGGACGACGCCCCGGACTCCCTGGACTCGCCGGACTCCCCGCAATCCGTCGCTCCCTCCCCGCAGCGCAGCCTCCGGGCGCCGCTGCGTGCCCTGGTGCTGCGGTTGCACTTCTACGCCGGAGTGCTCGTCGCCCCCTTCCTGCTCGTCGCCGCCACGACCGGGTTGCTGTACGCGGCGTCGTTCCAGGTCGAGAAGATCGTGTACGCCCATGAGTCGACCGTCCCCGTCGGCGACCGCGAGCTGCCCATCTCCGAGCAGGTGGCCGCCGCCCGCAAGGCCCACCCGCAGGGCACGGTCTTTGCCGTACGCCCCTCGCCGGAGGCGGACGCGACCACCAGGGTGCTGTTGTCCCGGGTCCCGGGCGTCGACGATGGCCACACCCTCGCCGTCTTCGTCGACCCGTACACCGGTGAGGTGCGTGGCGCGCTCGAACAGTACGGATCCACGGGCGCGTTGCCGTTGCGCACCTGGATCGACGAGTTCCACCGCGACCTGCACCTCGGCGAGACCGGCCGGCTCTACAGCGAGCTGGCCGCCAGCTGGCTGTGGGTGATCGCGGGCGGCGGCCTGGTGCTCTGGTTCAGCCGCCGTCGTACGCAGCGGAAGATCCGCACCACCAGCGGTCGCCGTCGCACGCTGGGCCTGCACGGCACGGTCGGCGTCTGGGCGGCGGCCGGGTTCTTCTTCCTGTCGGCGACAGGTCTGACGTGGTCGGCGTACGCCGGGTCGCACATCGACGCGCTGCGCACCTCGCTCGACCAGGCCACCCCCTCGGTGTCGGCGTCGGCGGACGGCGAGCACGCCGGCCACGAGTCCGCCTCGGCCGACGGAGGCGTCGAGCACGGCGTCGGCCTCGACAAGGTCCTGGCGGCAGGCCGGGCGGAGGGCCTGGGCAACCCGGTGGAGATCGTCCCGCCCGCCGACGCGTCGTCCGCGTACGTCGTACAGCAGATCCAGCGCAGCTGGCCCACCAAGCAGGACGCGGTCGCCGTGGACCCGACGACCGGCGAGGTGACCGATGTGGTGCGCTTCGCCGACTATCCGGTGCTGGCGAAGCTGACCCGCTGGGGCATCGACGCGCACACCGGTGTCCTGTTCGGTGTCGTCAACCAGATCGCACTGATGGGCCTCGCACTCTGCCTGATCCTGCTGATCCTGTGGGGTTACCGCATGTGGTGGCAGCGCGGCCGCGACTCCGCCTTCGGCCGTCCCGTCCCGCGCGGTGCCTGGCAGCAGGTCCCGCCCCATGCCCTGGTCCCGCTGATGGCCGCCATCGCCGTCCTCGGCTACTTCGTGCCACTCCTCGGCATCCCGCTGGCGGCCTTCGTCGCGATGGATGTGGCACTCGGCGAGATCGCCTACCGGCGCGGAAAACGCACGTACGCGCGGTAGCCACAACAGGGTGGGCGCGCCCGATGGTCGCAGCGCGCTGTTTCTGATCAACGTGACATCCGGGGAAACGGAACGGATGATCGAAGAGAAGGGTCGCCGTGCGTCCCGACTCGGGCGACCCTGTCGGTATGGGTGTGGTGCAGGTACGGGTGTGGTGACAAGCCCATGGAAACCGGGCGCACCGACTGAACGGCCTGACCAACGGAACGGCACGCCGGGCAGCGCTGGGCGTCGAGCATCTTGCCTTCCCACTTTTCCGTATCGGAGATCTGCATACGAGGGAGAAAAGAGCATGTCGGAGGGACAGATCGCAGAAGATGGAATGGGTTCGTTCGGGCCGGAGAATAATTCCCGCCGCTTCCTTGCTCCTCATGAGGAAGCCCAGTCCGACCTCCGGCGTACCGGGATTGATCCGAATTTCTGGTATCCAGTCGCTGTCTCCGCGAGCCTGCCGAAGAACAAGACATTCGCTGCCACGTTCGCGGGTGAGCGGATGGCGTTGTATCGCGGCGCGAGCGGAACGGTCTACGCGTTGGAGGACCGGTGTGCCCACCGTCAGGTACCGCTCAGTATGGGTGTCGTGGAAGGAGAGACGCTTCGCTGCTGTTATCACGCCTGGGCCTACCGAGGTAACGGCCGCATCTCCCAGATCCCCTATCTGCCCAAGGGAGTCGACCGTCCGCCGCGCGCTGTGCGCGCCTATCCGATCCGAGAAGCCTATGGGCTTCTGTTCGTCTTCCCGGGCGACCCTGAGAAGGCGGCCACGACACATTTGCCCAAGCTCCCGGAGTTCCACTCCCCCAAGTACAGAACCATGACGTTCTCGCGCACCGTGCACTGCCACTACTCGTTCATGCACGAAAACCTGCTCGACATGAACCACCAGTTCTTGCACCGGGGCATCCTTGGCAAGATCCGGCCCAAACTCCTCGGGTACGACATCGGACCGCGATCCGCGGAGGCCCGGTACCTGTTCATCCCTGCCGGTGGAAGGAAGGACCGTGGCGCCGGCCTGCTGTCCGCCGAGGGGGTCCGTGGTAGCACAACACCCGACGTTGTCACCATCCGCACCGACTACCCCTACCAGACGCTCCAAGCGGTCCCCGAAAATGCCGAAGCCCCGGCGTTTTCCCTCTGGGTGGCCTACGTGCCGGAGGATGCCGAGCAGCGCACCAATCACGCCTATGGGCTGCTCATGATCGCGAAGCCTCCGCTACCTGGAGCTCTCCATCTTGCCTGGCCGTTCATCCGGCGCTTCACCGAACGCGTGTTCGCCGAGGATCGGAGGGCGGTCGAGGCCGAGCAGCGGGCCTGGGACGAGCAGGGAGAGGACTGGAATCAAGAGGTCTTCCCACTGATCCTCGACGTCCGCAAGGTACTGCGCAGCAACGGCGTCCCTATCAGCCCCGATTCCGCCGTGTGTCGATCCGCCGCATGGTGCGGCCATGCGCTGCCCGCCAACGAGAAAGGGCCCGTGTAGGGCGCCTGGCCGCGGGTAATCGGTCAAGGAAGCCGGATGTGGAGGTGAGAGCGATGCTCTTGTTGGCGCTCTTGCTGGTGCTGGCCACCGGCGCGTTCACGGCCATCGCCGTCGTGGAGAACTTTTCGCGTGGACCTGATTACGCCGTGGAGATGTTTGGCAATCAGATCGCGACGCTGAATGCGCCGGGACTCTTTCTTTCCGGCGTGGGACTGGCACTGATCTTCTGCCTGGGGCTGGCCGGGCTCGCCGCCGGACTGAGGCGGCGTCATCGTGCGCGTGGAGTCCGGGCATCCGTGCCGGTCGCGTCCACGACAAGGCAGCGGGACGCCCAGGGCCCCACGCCGCCGCGATCGGTTCACCGCCGACGGGGCTGGCACCTCTTCGGGCACTGACGCAGGCACAGCTCAGACCGCCGGCCGCTGTTGTCGTTGATGACCGTCACCTGAGAGAAGGTTTTGCGGGCCCCCACGAGGGGGACGGCTGTTGTTTTGACAAGGTTTGTGATCTCTGGCCAGGCTCGGTCACTAGCCGTCGCAGAAGTCAACTGCCTTGCCACTGAGGTCACTTGCGCATCTATAGTGCTCTGCGATCTGACGTCATGCTGTGCGAGGCGCACGGCCTGGGTGGGGGAGTGCCTGTGGAGCAGCAACAACTGAATGCCGTGCTGGCACGCCTGGCGATCAGAAGCAGGTTCCGCCGGACAAGGCTCCGGTTCGGGCGCCGGACCGGCGCACTGGTGTTTCAGATCGAGGGCGAGCCCGGCGATACCAGCCGGTGGCTCGACGGGTTTCGGGAACGCTGCGACGAGGTCCTGCCCGTGAGCAGCCCCGACGCCGTGCGGCCGGAAGAGACGCTCGAGCAGCAAGTTGTCGAGCAGTTGCGGGACATCGTTGAGGCATGTGGGTACGAGGGCAGGCCGCGCTATGCCCTGCCGATCGTCTTTCCGCGGTTCGCGGCGGCACGCACCGCGCTGTACGACTGGCAACCTGATGAGGGGCAAGGCGAACGCCAGCAGCTCGACAGTCTCCTGCGGGCGGTCAAGGAAGCGATCACACAGGCCAAGAGCCTCTCCCTCCAGGAGCTTCGCGTCCGGTTGGAGGGGATAGCCACCGACCAGAACGTCGCCCTGCAGCTGAGCGGACTCGTCGGAGTCGTGCTCCGGGTGACCAGCGCAGTGCGCTTCCCTTATCGCAGGACCATGCGCTGGTTCAGGGTCGTGCGGTTCAACCACCTCGCGCACAACGCCAAGCTGTGCAAAGAACTCCGCACGTGGCGCGACAAGGCCCCGCAAGAGAAGCAGCTGCTGCTGGTCGAATCGCTGCTGGCGGACATCGACGCACACTACGGACTGTTCCGTCGGCTCAACCGGGCCAGGCGGCCGGTGTTCTTCCTGCCCGATGTGGACAGGCATCCCGCCCGGCGGGCCGTCAGGGACAGGCTGCTGGAAGCGTACGACGGCGAGGCCGCCCCCGTGCTGCGCGCGTACCCCGTAGTGATCACGACCGCCCGACCCGATGCCGCCGCGCCCGCCGGGGGAGCGGAGCCGGCGGAGTCTGCCGTGGATCCGGCCGATCTGGAGACCGGGATCCCGGCGCGCTTCCGTGAACGGGAACGGGTGGGGGACGTGCGAAGGCGGGGTGTCAACAAGCCGCTGCCCAGCCGGCTGGTCCGGGTCAGGGCGGGCGCGGTATCCGCATCGGCGCCGGGTACGACGGTCGGCAGAAAGCCGTCGCGGACTCCGGGGCCGGTGACCGCGTCCGTGACGGCGCTGGCGCTGCTAGCCGGGGCGATCCTCCTCTTTCCGTACATCCGCAACGATGGTCCTCCCGGCTGTGGCGAGGGACTGGAGGTCCACAACGGGGAGTGCGTGGGTGTCTCCGACGGCACCGGCGTGTTCATGCCTGAAGTAGCGGGTATGCGAGAGGTTTTCGCCCGTGTCGAGGAGCAGAACAAGGCAGTCGCGGGACGAAAGCACGCGACGGTGGCGCTGCTGATCCCCATGGAGTCGGACAGTCCCGCGGTCCAGCGGCAGATTCTCAGCGAAGTGCAGGGTGCCTACCTGGCCCAGGAGCGGGCGAACGGAGCCGACGCCGTGAAGCCGCCCATACGCCTCGTCCTGGCGAATCCCGGACGGGGCTACGGACACTGGGAGTACACGGTGGACCAGCTGGTGGAGCGGGAACCGAATCTGAGGGTGATCGCAGGCTTCAACCTCAGCTTGGACCGGACAAAGAGGGCTCTGCGTTATGTGACGAACACGCTGAAGATCCCCGCCGTGGCCAGTCTGGTGACCGCGGGCGACTTCGCCAATCCCGAAGGGCAGACCAAGGTTCCCTACCCCGGCCTTGCCCGGGTCGTCTCCACCAGCGAGGACCAGGCCAGGGCGCTGCTCGAGTTCGACCCGGAACTGGCCGGCTCGGAGACCGCTCTGGTCGCCGACTACCGGCCACACGACAACTACAACCGTTCCCTCCGGGAAGCATTCACCGAGGCCAGGAACGACGCAGACCACGGCACCGCATCGCCTGCCGGCGTCCAGGACATGCGGTTCGAATCGCCAGGCCTGGAGGAGGTGGGCGTCACCCCGAACGAGTTCGAGGACTTCGCGGGCAACATCTGCCGGTCCAACGCTCGCGTCGTGTATTTCGCTGGCCGGGCCTTCCATTTGGAGCTGTTCGTCAAAAAGCTCGCCAGCACCTACTGCCGGGACAAGAAGTCGTACACCGTGATCACAGGCTCCGACGCGACAACGCTCGACCAGCGTCTGGACGACGGGGAACAGGACCTGTTGCGAGGCGATCCGGGGACGGGCAAGCCGTCGGTGGCGGTACGGTACGCCGCTCCGGCGCACCCCGACGCGTGGCACGCCGAGATGGACCGATGGCGGGAGCGGGAGGACGGGAAGAAAGCCGAGCCGCCCCGCTATCTCAGCGAACCCAACGACGCCATGGAAACCCTGGAACAGGACATCGCGGCGCAGGCCGGAGGCATCGGCACGGTGAACCTCGACGACGGCCGGACGATCGTGACGCACGACGTGATACTGACCGCCTCCAGGGCACTGGCGCGGGCGGTACACATCAGCAAACAGGAAGTGCCCTCCACCGACCGCGTCAGGAGGGACCTCGGAAAGCTGAACTCCGAGTTGCGGGTGCTGGGAGCCAGCGGCTGGATCTGCCTCACCAACGCGGGCAACGCCTACAACAAGGCGCTGTCCGTCGTGAGGCTGGAGCCCGGCTCGAAGAGACTCATATTCGAGGGCATCGCCTGGCCCGGCGGACACCCACCGCAGAACGACTGCGTCGTACCGGCCAATCCCTGACACAGCGCTACAGACCCGCCTGCCGCGCCGACCCGCCGGCGAAGTCCAGGTCCTCGATGTCGACACCCAGCAGGAGCGGCAGGATGGCTCCGTGGGAACCGGTTTGTCCCCGTGCCCGGAATGCGAGGGCTTCGCCGGTTCGGCGTTCACGGACGTGCCGGCGTGCCCGGGAGACTGACGAGTTGGGCCAGGAGCAGTGCCACGTCATCGCGTTCACGGCCCGGCTCGAGGAGGCCGAGCACGCTGTCGCAGGCCGCCTCCAGCGAGGCGTGCGGCTGGGCCAGTTGGGAGCAGAGGCGATCGAGTCCCTTGCCGATGTCCTCGCCGCGGGCCTCGATGAGGCCGTCGGTGTAGAGAGCGAGCACCGAGCCGTCCGCCACGTCGAATTCCACCTCCTCGAACTCCACACCGCCGACGCCGAGCGGGGCCCCGGACGGCACGTCCAGGATCCGGACCGTGCGGTCGCCCCCTGCGGTGGGCCCGGGCTCGATGATCAGCGGCGGTACATGTCCCGCTCGCGCGATGACGCAGCGCTTGCGCGCGGGGTCGTAGACCACGTACATGCAGGTCGCCATGAGGGCCTCGTCCGGGTCGCGGGCCAGGTCGGCGGCGATGGTGTCGATGTGCTGCAGCAGCCTGGCCGGCGGGAGATCGAGTACGGAGAGGGTGCGTACGGCGGTACGCAGCACGCCCATCGTGGCGGCGGCGCGCAGTCCGTGGCCGGTGACATCACCGATGACCAGCGCAACCCCTCCCCCGGAGAGCTGTGTGACGTCGAACCAGTCGCCACCGGCCTCGTTGCCGGTGCTACCCGGCACGTACCGGAACGCGATGTGCACTCCGGGCGGTTCGGGTACGTGCTGGGGCATGAGGGCACGCTGGAGCATGAGCGCGCCCTCGCGCTGGCGTGCGTAGAGCCGGGCGTTGTCCAGTGAGGTGCTGGCGCGGTCGGCCAGCTTCATGGCGAAGGCCAGGTCGTCCTGGTCGAACGGCTGGCTGTCCTCGGCGCGGTAGACCATCAGCAGGCCCAGCACGATGTCGCCGACGCGCAGCGGCAGCATCATCATCGAGTGGACGCCCAGTTCCAGGGCGGCACGGGTCTTGGGGTCGCCCGGGTAGGTGACGGACCGCAACTTCTCGGGGGAGTCGATGAGTTGGGGGAGTCCGGTGCGGAG
>CBFGQM010000154.1:0-11534 GCA_965650905.1 uncultured Streptomyces sp.
ACCAGTAACCTGCCGGTTAACAGCCGGCTGCTCTGCCAATTGAGCTACGGAGGATTGCCTCGTCGCATCGAACGCACCTGTCTGGGTATTCGCCAGAAGGCGCGCGCTCGCTGCGACACATACATTAGCGCAAGCAGGGGGGTGCTCCGCCAATCGGTTCTCCCCCGCAACCGATGCCGACTCAAGGGAAGGGTGGCCCTCATGCGCTACCGGCTCACGTTCGTCGTCGGACTCGCCCTGGGTTACGTGCTGGGCACGCGAGCCGGGCGCGAGCGGTATGAGCAGTTGAAGAAGTCCGCCCGGGAGATCTCTCAGAACCCCGCGGTGCGCAACACCGCGGAGGCGGCGGCCCATCAGGGGCGCCACTTCGCGGGCAAGGCTTATCACGTGGTAAGCGACCGGGTCGGTGACCATGTCCCGGACGCGTTTGCCGAGCGCGTACGATCCCTGCGCGAACGCAACACGGACGGCGCGGCGGCCAACGACGACTGGGGCACCAGCAACACGTAGACGGCTCCGGCGACATCGCCGGCGTGGACTGCGACACGTGGACGACCCGACTGGTCTGATTTGCGACACGTGGACGACAGGAGTGATCTGGCCTGTGACCCGTGGCTGACTCGTGTGCACTGCGACACGTGAACGACTGTAGTTCGAGCGACATTCAGCAGGTCAGCGCGTCATGGGTGCACACCGCCTCCGTCGGACCTGCTCGGCGTCATCCGGCGGTACGGCAGTATTTCCGCCATGGGGATAGTCGCCGGGCTGGATAGTTCGCCCGATTCCACTCGCATCGCCGTCTGCGACGCGGACAGCGGAGCCGTGCTCCGGCAGGGGTACGCTCCGCATCCGGTCGACGGCGGTGCCGAGCGTGGCCGGGCCTCGGATGTGGACCCGCAAGCCTGGCTGCTGTCCCTCGGTGAAGCGGCGAGTGGCGGGCTGCTCGAAGGCGTGCAGGCCATCGGCGTATCGGCGCAGCAGAACGCGCTCTTGCCGCTGGACCCGCAGGGCAACACCGTGCGCCCGGCGCTGACCGGCGGGGACAAGCGGGCGCAGGTCTGCGCCGCCGATCTTGTCGACGCGCTGGGCGGTCACGAGGCCTGGGCCCACGCCGTGGGCTGCGTACCGCAGGCGGCTCACCCCGTGACGAAGCTGCGCTGGCTGGCCAGGAACGAGCCCGATGCCGCGCTGCGCACCGCCCTGCTCATGCAGGCACACGACTGGCTGGTGTGGCAGCTGCTCGGTCGGCCGGCGCGCCGGACCACCGACCGCGGCGGGGCCTCCGGTACGGGCTACTGGTGTGCGGTGAACGGTGCGTACCGGCCTGATCTGGTCGAGCTGGCGCTCGGCCATGAAGCGCTGCTGCCCGATGTGCTCGGTCCGTCCGAGGCCGCGGGGACGACGCCGGAGGGGCTGCTGATCTCGGCGGGGACGGGCGAGACGATGGCCGCGGCGTTCGGGCTCGGGATCGGGCTCGGCGACGCGGTGGTGTCGCTCGGCGCCTCGGGGTCCGTGATGGCCGTCCACCACGGGGCGCTGGTCGACCCGTCCGGGATGATCACTTCGCTCGCGGACGCGACGGGCATGCATCTGCCGGTCGTCACCACGCTGAACGCCGTACGAGCGCTGCGCGGGACCGCCGAACTCCTCGGCCTGCCCGACCTGGAGACCCTGTCCGACCTGGCGATGAAGTCGACTCCTGGCGCCCACGGGCTCGTACTGCTGCCGTATCTGGAAGGCGAGCGGGTGCCCGCACTGCCGCATACGGCGGGGACGCTGTCGGGGCTGCGGCGGGAGTCGATGAGGCCCGAGCATCTGGCGCGGGCCGCGTTCGAGGGCATGCTGTGCGGGCTCGTGGACGCGCTGGACGTGCTACGCCACCGGGGCGTGGGGGTGCGGCGGATCTTCCTGCTGGGGCCGGCCGCCGAGCTGCCCGCCGTGCAGGCCTGCGCGCCCTCGCTGCTGGGCGTGCAGATCGTGGTGCCGCAGCCCGCCGACTACGCGGCGATCGGCGCGGCACGGCAGGCGGCCTGGGCGCTCGGCGTCTCGCGGGGCACACTCGATCCGCGGCAGCCGCCCGCCTGGCAGGGGGCGACCGTGCAGGTTCTGGAGCCCGGCGAGGAGCTGGCGGTGGGGCAGGCGGTACGGCAGCAGTACACGTCGGTACGGGACCAGACCCATCCGGGCGCCCAAAGATCCTGACCCGCGAGGCCCCAGAAGGCCGAGGCTCGACGAGGCCAGGCCCCAAATCCCAAGGGCCCAGTCCCAAGGCGCCGGTCCCAAGGGCCCAGTCCCAAAGCACCAGTCCCAAAGCACCAGTCCCAAGGGCCCAGTCTTAAGGCCCAACGCCCAGAGTCCGGAATTCTCTGTTCCGGACTGCTTGCGCGGTTCTTGAAACGCTCTTGGCGTAATTGGTTGGGGTAACACCGGTGGAGTGTCCGACGATAGCCGTGGTGGTCACCGCTCCCGCTCCCTGTCGCCGACTCCGAGAGACCAGCGTGCTCATACGACTCCTGTTTGCTTACCTGAGGCCTTACAAGAAGCCCATCACGTTACTGGTGCTGCTGCAGTTCCTGCAGACCTGCGCCACCCTCTACCTCCCCACCCTGAACGCGGACATCATCGACAACGGTGTCGTGCAGGGCGACACGAGCTACATCCTGTCCTTCGGCGCGCTGATGATCGGCGTCTCGCTGGCACAGGTCGTCTGCAACATCTGCGCGGTCTACTACAGCGCCCGCACGGCCTCGGCGGTCGGCCGGGACATCCGGGCCGACGTCTTCGACCAGGTGCAGTCGTTCTCGGCGCGCGAGATCGGCCACTTCGGGGCCCCGTCGCTGATCACCCGCACCACGAACGACGTGCAGCAGGTGCAGATGCTGGCCCTGATGACGTTCACGCTGATGGTGTCGGCGCCGATCATGTGCGTGGGCAGCATCGTCATGGCGCTCGGCCTCGACGTGCCGCTGTCCGGGGTGCCGGTCGCCGTGGTGCCGGTCCTCGGCATCAGCGTGAGCCTGATCGTGCGCCGCCTGCGCCCGCTGTTCCGCACCATGCAGGAACGCCTGGACACGGTGAACCGGGTGCTGCGGGAACAGATCACCGGCAACCGCGTCATCCGCGCCTTCGTCCGCGACGCGTACGAGGAGGAACGCTTCCGGAGGGCGAACGTCGACCTCACCGATGTGTCGCTGGGCACCGGGCGGATGCTGGCGCTGATGTTCCCGATCGTCTTGACCGTGGTGAACGTGTCGTCGATCGCGGTGGTGTGGTTCGGCGCGCACCGCATCGACAGCGGTGGGATGAAGATCGGGGCGCTGACCGCGTTCCTCGCCTATCTGATGCAGATCGTCATATCCGTGATGATGGCCAACTTCATGATCATGATGGTGCCGCGCGCCGAGGTCTGCGCCGAGCGCATCAAGGAGGTCCTGGAGACGGAGAGCAGCGTCGTCCCTCCGACCGCTCCCGTAAGGGAACTGCAGCGCCACGGTCATCTGGAGATCCGCGGAGCCGGTTTCCGTTACCCCGGCGCCGAGGAGCCGGTGCTGAAGTCCGTCGACCTGGTGGCCCGGCCCGGCGAGACGACCGCCGTGATCGGGGTGACCGGCAGCGGCAAGTCCACGCTGCTCGGGCTGATCCCACGGCTGTTCGACGCCACGGACGGTGAGGTCCTCGTCGACGGCGTGGACGTACAGACCCTCGAGCCGCGGCTGCTCGCGCGCACCGTGGGCCTCGTACCGCAGAAGCCGTATCTGTTCGCGGGCACGGTGGCCACAAACCTGCGGTACGGGAATCCGGAGGCGACCGACGAGGAGTTGTGGCACGCGCTGGAGGTGGCGCAGGCCAAAAGCTTCGTGGAGCGGCTGGAGAGCGGGCTCGACTCGCCCATCGCGCAGGGCGGCACGAATGTGTCGGGCGGTCAGCGGCAGCGGCTCGCGATCGCCCGCACGCTCGTACAGCACCCGGAGATCTACCTCTTCGACGACTCGTTCTCGGCGCTCGACTACGCGACGGACGCGGCCCTGCGTACGGCGCTCGCGCGCGAGACCGCGGAGGCGACCGTCGTGATCGTCGCGCAGCGCGTCTCGACCATCCGGGACGCTGACCGGATCGTCGTCCTCGACGGGGGGCGGGTCGTCGGGATGGGCCGTCACCACGAGCTGATGGCGGACAACCAGACCTACCGGGATGTCGTGCTCTCCCAGCTGACGGAAGCGGAGGCGGCCTGATGGCAGGGCCCATGTGGCGCATGAGGACCGAGGACGGCCCCGATCAGCACTCGATGGACTTCAAAGGGTCCGGGAAGCGGCTGCTCGCGCGGTTCAGACCCGAGCGGGCCACCGTGTACGGGATGCTGCTCGCCGTGGTCCTGAGCGTGGGGCTGTCGACGGTAGGCCCGAAGATCCTTGGCCGGGCGACCGACCTCGTCTTCGCTGGGGTCGTCGGGCGGGAGATGCCCGAGGGCGCCACCAAGACCGAGGTGCTGACGTCCATGCGGGAGCGCGGTGACGGCGGTATGGCCGACATGCTCTCCGGTACGGACTTCACTCCGGGCAAGGGCATCGACTTCACCGCGGTCGGCGAGGTACTGGAACTCGCGCTCCTGGTGTTCGCGGCGGCCGGACTGCTGATGGCCGTGGCGACGCGGCTGGTGAACCGGGCGGTCAACATGACCGTGTACCGAATGCGCGAGGACGTACAGACGAAGCTGTCGCGGCTGCCGCTGTCGTACTTCGACAAGCGGCAGCGCGGTGAGGTGCTCAGCCGCGCTACGAACGACATCGACAACATCGGTCAGACGCTCCAGCAGTCGATGGGGCAGCTCGTCAACTCGCTGCTCAGCATCGTCGGCGTGCTGGCGATGATGTTCTGGGTGTCACCGGGCCTCGCGCTGGTGGCGCTGGTGACGGTGCCGCTGTCGTTTGTCGTCGCCAAGTGGGTGGGCAGGCGGTCGCAGCCGCAGTTCGTGCAGCAGTGGCGGACCACCGGCAAGCTCAACGCACATATCGAGGAGATGTATACCGGGCACACGCTGGTCAAAATCTTCGGGCGGCAGGACGAGTCGGCGGCGCAGTTCGCCGAGCAGAACGACAAGTTGTACGAGGCCGGGTTCAAGGCGCAGTTCAACAGCGGGGTTTTGCAGCCGCTGATGATGTTCGTGTCGAACCTGAACTATGTGCTGGTGGCGGTGGTAGGCGGGCTTCGGGTGGCGTCGGGAGCCCTGTCGATCGGTGACGTGCAGGCCTTCATCCAGTACTCGCGGCAGTTTTCGATGCCGCTCACGCAGATCGCGTCGACGGCGAACCTCGTGCAGTCCGCAGTCGCCTCGGCCGAGCGGATCTTCGAACTGCTCGACGCGGAGGAGCAGGAGGCGGACCCCGTGCCCGGCGAGAAGCCGGCGGAGGTACATGAGGTACATGAGGTAAGGGAGATACCGAAGATACGGGGACGCGTTGCGCTGGAGAACGTGTCCTTCCGCTACGACCCCGAGAAGCCGCTCATCGAGGACCTGTCACTGAAGGCCGAACCCGGTCATACGGTGGCGATCGTCGGGCCGACGGGTGCGGGCAAGACGACGCTAGTCAATCTGCTGATGCGGTTCTACGAGGTCACCGGTGGGCGCATCACCCTCGACGGGGTCGACGTCGCGAAGATGTCGCGCGACGAACTCCGGGCCGGGATCGGCATGGTGCTGCAGGACACCTGGCTGTTCGGGGGCACGATCGCGCAGAACATCGCCTACGGGGCCTCTCGCGAGGTGACGCGCGGGGAGATCGAGGAGGCAGCGCGGGCCGCGCACGCAGACCGGTTCATTCGTACGTTGCCGGACGGGTACGACACCGTCATCGACGACGAGGGGTCGGGGGTCAGTGCGGGCGAGAAGCAGCTCATCACCGTCGCGCGGGCGTTCCTGTCCGATCCAGTGATCCTGGTGCTCGACGAGGCCACGAGTTCGGTCGACACCCGGACCGAGGTTCTGATCCAGAAGGCGATGGCGAAGCTGGCGCATGGGCGGACGTCGTTCGTGATCGCTCACCGGCTGTCGACGATTCGGGACGCCGACACGATTCTGGTGATGGAGAACGGGTCGATCGTGGAACAGGGCACGCACGAGGAGCTGTTGGGGGCGGGCGGGACGTATGCGCGCCTGTACCAGGCCCAGTTCGCGCAGGCGGTGGCTGAGGTGGGCTGAAGGCTCCGCCCCGGGAGTGCCCGCAGGTTTTCGCCCCCGCCGCCCCTGCCCTCCCCCCTGCTCGGGCGAAGCCTGGAGCTTGGGGAGGGGTAGAGGCGGCGGGGGTGAGCAATCCCTCAGTCCAAATAGCCCCGCAGCTGGTCCGCGAACGCGTGGTCCCGGAGCTTGCTCAGGGTCTTCGACTCGATCTGGCGGACGCGCTCACGCGAGACGCCGAAGATGTGGCCGATCTCCTCCAGGGTTCGGGGACGTCCGTCCGCGAGCCCGTAGCGGAGTTGCACGACCTTGCGTTCACGCTCGCCGAGGGTGGAGAGGACGGCTTCCAGGTGCTCCCTGAGCAGGAGGAAGGCAGCCGACTCGACGGGGGACGTCGCGTCGCCGTCCTCGATCAGGTCACCCAGGGCCGCGTCGTCCTCCTCGCCCACCGGCGCGTGGAGGGAGACGGGTTCCTGGGCCAGCCGCAGGACCGCACTGACCCGCTCGCTCGGCACGTCGAGCTGGACAGCGACCTCTTCGGGGGTCGGCTCGCACCCGTGCTCCTGGAGCAAGCGGCGCTGCACACGGACGACACGGTTGATCAGCTCGACGACGTGGACGGGGACGCGTATGGTCCGGGCCTGGTCGGCGAGGGCGCGGGACATGGCCTGCCGGATCCACCAGGTCGCGTAGGTGGAGAATTTGTATCCGCGGGCGTAGTCGAATTTCTCCACAGCCCGGATAAGACCGAGATTTCCTTCCTGTACCAGGTCGAGCATGGTCAGGCCCCGGCCCACATACCGCTTGGCGACGGAGACGACGAGACGCAGGTTGGCCTCGATGAGGCGGCGCTTGGCCATCCGCCCCATGACCACCAACTTGTCGAGTTCGAGGGTGAGTTGACTGTCCAGGTCGGGGGTGCCCGCCAGCTTCTCCTCGGCGAAGAGTCCAGCCTCGACGCGACACGCGAGCTCCACCTCCTCGGCCGCGGTGAGCAGCGGGATCCGTCCGATCTCGTGCAGATACTGGCGGAACAGGTCGCAGGACGGGCCGCCGGTGTCGGTGGCGCGGGCGCGACCCAGCGGCTCGGCGGGCTCGGGAGCCCCGGCCTCGACGACGACGCCGACGCCGACAGGGCCGTCGAGGCCGGGCGGGCTCTCCGGTCCGGTCTCGGGGTGGTGCGCGACACGGCTCTGTGGCGGCACCGTGTCCTTGATGGTCTCGGTAGGGGTGAGGGTCCGGGTCTGCACGGGGGCGACCTCCAGGGTGATCGCTGCTGAGGCGTACGGCAGCGGTACTTCACGAACGGACTCGACGGCCGCGCCGCCGTCCGTCCCGTACACATTGAGCGGAACAGCGGGGATGGAGGACCCGTCGCGTGCGGGTCGGCCGCGCTCCGAGGACTCAGGCACCGGAACCCAGTGTGGCGTAAGACACATCCTCGCCACGAGGGGCGTGCGGTGACTTTTTGCGTCCGGTCCGTGACCGTGCGGTCACCCTGACGGACAAGGTGCCCGGCCAGGGGCACGAAAGCACTGTCAGAGCGCTTCCGCGCCCCGCTCGCGCAGTGCCTGCCCGTACTGCTGGAGCACCCACAACTCGTTCTGCACGGCGGCAAGATGGCCCGGGTCTGCGTGCGTGCCGAGGCGGGCGAGAGTGCCCTGGACCTCGTGGACGCGGCGGTCGACTGCGCGACGGCGGACCATGACGAGCTGATCGTCGGCGTACACCTCGTCGACGGTCCGGCGCATGATGGCCTCGACCGCGAGCTCCGTGACCATGGCACGGACCGCGTCGTCCGGAGCGGCTTCGCGGACCCGGACCAGATACTCCTGGGAGTCCTGGACGCCGAACTCCGCGCCGCCCGCGTCCATGATTGCCTGCCGTACGGCGGCGTACGGAGGGGCGGTGAACTCGTCGGCCCCGTATGCGTCGAAAGCCGGGGAGACCAACTCCGGGCGCTGCAGGGCCAGTTTGAGCAGCTCACGCTCGGTGGCGTACACGGGATTACGGAGGGTCAGGGCCGGGCCCGACAGGGTTCTCACCGCGGCGTACTGCTGTGGGGGGCGCTGTTGCTCGGCCGGCGCGGGGCCCTTGCCGCCCCGGTCCCGCGCCCAACGGGCCAGCTGGGCCACCCGCTTGACCACGAACTGCGTGTCCAGGATGCCGAGCATGCCGGCGAGCTGTACGGCCACCTCGTGCTGGGCGCCGCTGTTCTTGATGCGGGCCACGACGGGCGCCGCCTCGTCGAGCGCGCCGGCGCGGCCCGCGGGCGTTTCCAGGTCATAGCGGGCGACGATCCGGCGCAGCGCGAACTCGAAGAGCGGCATTCGGGGTTCGGCCAGGTCGGCGACCGCCTCGTCGCCCTTGGCGAGGCGCAGCTCGCAGGGGTCCATGCCGTCCGGCGCGATGGCGATATAGGTCTCGGCGGCGAACTTCTGGTCGTCCTCGAAGGCCCGCAGCGCCGCCTTCTGGCCGGCCGCGTCGCCGTCGAAGGTGAAGATGACGCGGGCCGAGCCGTTGTCCATCAGCAGTCGGCGCAGGATCTTGATGTGGTCGCCGCCGAAGGCCGTGCCACAGGTCGCGATGGCGGTGGTGACGCCCGCGAGGTGGCAGGCCATCACATCGGTGTAGCCCTCGACCACGACCGCGCGGCTGGTCTTGGCGATCTCCTTCTTGGCGAGGTCGATGCCGTACAGGACCTGGGACTTCCTGTAGATCGCCGTATCGGGGGTGTTCAGGTACTTGGGCCCGCTGTCCGATTCGTACAGCTTTCTGGCTCCGAAGCCGACGACCTCGCCGCCGATGTCGCGGATCGGCCACATCAGGCGCCCGCGGAAGCGGTCGATGGGGCCGCGGCGGCCGTCCTGGGAGAGGCCGGAGAGGAGGAGCTCCTTGTCGGTGAAGCCTTTGCCGCGCAGATAGCGGGTGAGGTGGTCCCAGCCCTGGGGGCTGTAGCCGACGCCGAAGTGGGCGGCGGCGGCTTGGTCGAAGCCTCGCTCCGCCAGGAACTTACGGCCCGTGTCGGCCTCGGGGCCGGTGTCGAGCTGCTCGATGTAGAACCGGGCGGCGATCTTGTGGGCCTCCACCAGCCGGATGCGCTCGCCGCGCTGGTGGGCGGGATTGTAGCCGCCCTCCTCGTACCGCAGCGTGATGCCGGCCTGCCCGGCCAGGCGCTCGACCGCCTCCGAGAAGGAGAGGTGGTCGACCTTCATCACGAAGGTGATGGTGTCGCCGCCCTCCTGGCAGCCGAAGCAGTGGAAGAGCCCCTTGCCGGGGCTGACCTGGAAGGAGGGCGACTTCTCGTCGTGGAACGGACACAGGCCCTTGAGGTTGCCCCCGCCCGCGTTACGCAGCTGGAGGTACTCGGACACCACGGCGTCGATCGGAACCGCGTCCCGAACCGCCTTCACATCCTCGTCGTTGATCCTTCCGGCCACGCGTGAATTCTACGGGCGTGGTGTGACGTCCGAGCCCGGCCGTCGGTCAGGGGACCAGGCTGTCCAGCGGAACATGCGGGTCCGCCAGTGCCTCCGTGTTCACCTGTGCCCTCGAACGGATCAGCCGCTGGACCGGCTCCGTGACGTCCCACACGTTCACATTCATCCCGGCCAGCACCCGCTGCTCCTTCAGCCAGAAGGCGATGAACCGCCGCTTGCCCACGTCTCCCCGGATCACCACTTGGTCGTACGCGCCCGGGGGCGCCCAGCCCGAGTACTCGAGCCCGACGTCGTACTGGTCGGAGAAGAAATAGGGAACCCTGTCGTAGGTCAGCTCGTGGCCCAGCATCGAGCGGGCCGCCGCCGGGCCGCCGTTGAGGGCGTTGGCCCAGTGCTCCACGCGCAGCCGGACGCCGAAGAGGGCGTGGTGGAAGGAGGCCACGTCGCCGGCCGCGTAGATGTCGGGGTCCGAGGTGCGCAGCCGCTCGTCGACCGCGATGCCGCCGCCCTGTGGGCGGTCGACCAGGGTGAGGCCCGCGGCCTCGGCGAGGCTCGTGCGCGGGGCCGCGCCGATCGCGGCGAGCACGTCGTGAGCGGGGTGTTCCTCGCCGTCCTCCGTGCGGGCGGCCAGGACCATGCCGTCCTGGCCGATGATCTCGGTGAGCCGGGTACCGAAGCGGAAGCGGACGCCCCGTTCGGCGTGCAGATCGGTGAACATCTGCCCGATCTCCGGGCCGAAGACCCCGTACAGCGGAGTGGGCCGGGGCGCGATGACGGTGACCTCCGCGCCGTACTCGCGGGCCGCGGCCGCGACCTCCAGGCCGATCCAGCCGGCGCCCGCGATGACGATGTGGCCGTTGTCGCGGCCGAGGGCGGCGAGGACCCCCTTGAGGCGCTCGGCGTGGGCGAGGCGGCGCAAGTGGTGCACGCCGGCCAGGCCGGTCCCCGGGATGTCGAGGCGGCGGGGCTCGGCGCCGGTCGCGAGCAGCAGCTTGTCGTAGTGGGCGAGCGTGCCGTCGTCACCGAAACGTACGGTCTTCGCGGCCCGGTCGATGGCGTCGACGGTCCGGCCGAGGTGGAGCTCGATGTCGTTGCGCGCGTACCAGGCGGGTTCGTGCACGAAGACGCTGTCGCGCTCGTCCTTGCCGAGCAGGTAGCCCTTGGACAGCGGCGGGCGCTCGTACGGGTGGTCGCGCTCGTCGCAGATCAGTATCACGCGGCCGTTGAAGCCCTCCGCCCGGAGCGTCTCGGCCGCCTTCGCGCCGGCCAGACCTCCTCCGACGATGACGAATGTCTGATCCGCGTCGACCACTTGATGCCTCCTCGTGACGGTGTCGCCTCAGTGAGCGTCCCGCACGGAGCGTGATGCGGGAAGAGGGCGTGGCCCGTTCAGGCCACGGAGTGTCACGCCCGTACCCCATTTGCCCGGGCTTGGTCTGGCTTGGACCGGTTGGAGGGTGGGCGGGCCGCGACCGTGGCCGAGCGGCGGGCTCGAGGAAGAAAGACCCGCCGCTCGGCGCCCCGGCCGGCCCTCAGCCGGCCCTCAGCCGCGCGTGCAACGACCGCGCCGACGCGTCCGTCAGCGCAGCGATCTGGTCGACGATCACGCGCTTGCGAGCCCTGTCGCCCGGCGCCTCGTCGAACAGCGCGCGGAACTGCGGGTCCAGACCGACGGGCGTGAGAGTGGTGAGCGCCTCGGCCAGCTCGGCGACCACGACTCGCTGGTCGGCACGCAGCCGCTCCTGTTCGGCACGCTGCATCACGTAACGGTCGGCGACCGCCTTGAGGACCGCGCACTCCAGGCGGGCGCTTCTCGGTACGACCAGTTCGGCGGCGTACCGGGTGAGGCGCCCGCCGCCGTACGTCGCCCGCGTCGCTGCCTCGGCGGCCAGGCAGAAACGGCCGATGAGCTGGCTCGTGGC
>CBFGQM010000155.1:0-11445 GCA_965650905.1 uncultured Streptomyces sp.
GGGCGCGATGACCGTCGCCGAGCTCTCCGCGGTGGGGCTCCCTGCCGCGTACGTGCCGTTGCCGATCGGCAACGGCGAACAGCGGCTGAACGCCCAGCCGGTGGTCAAGGCCGGCGGCGGGCTGCTGATCGACGACGCGGAGCTGACCCCCCAGTGGCTGCAGGCCAACGTCCTGCCCGTGCTCGCGGATCCGCACCGGCTGTTCGAGATGTCCCGCGCCGCCTCCGAGTTCGGCCGCCGGGACGCCGACGAACTGCTCGTCGGGATGGTGTACGAGGCGATCGCGTCACGCCGCTGACGCGTAGCAGAAGGCAGGGGAGCGTGGCCGGACCGACGACCGCCGAACGCGGCGAACGCCAGCGAGTGGAGTCCGGTCCGCCCCGGCCGCCCCGCCTCAGGCGGCTGCCCTTCAAGAGGCCGCCCCGGCCTCGTACGCTCATCATGGTGCTCGTCTGCGTCGCCCTGTTCGGCGCGGGCGGCGTCTGGGTGCTCTATGGCTCGCAGTGGCTGCGCGTGGAGCGCGTATCCGCTTCGGGGACCCGGGTCCTGACGGCCCAGCAGGTACGCGAGGCGGCCGCCGTGTCCCTCGGATCGCCGTTGATTTCCGTCGACACCGATGCGATTGAGGCAAGACTGCGCCAGAAATTGCCCCGAATTGACTCGGTTGATGTCGTCCGTTCCTGGCCCCACGGAATCGGGCTGAAAGTGACCGAACGCACTCCGGTCCTGATTATCAAAAGCACCGAAAATGCGGGTAAATTTATCGAAGTGGACGCCAAGGGGGTGCGATATGCGACGGTTTCGCACGCTCCGAAGGGTGTGCCCGCACTGGAATTGGCGGTTTCCCAGTCCTCGGCCCAGTCCTCGGCCCGATCTTCGTCCCGGACTTCCGCGCCATCCGCGAGCCTGCGCCGCTTCGGGACCGACCGGCTGGTGCGCGAGGCGGTGGTCGTCGCCGGTGCACTTCCGGCCGCAGTCAGCCGCGAGACCCGGACGGTCAAGGTCCGTTCGTACGACTCCATTTCGCTGGAGTTGAGCGGGAACCGGACCGTGGCGTGGGGGAGCGGCGGCAAGGGCAGTGCCAAGGCCCGAACGCTGACCGCTCTCATGAAAGCCGCTCCCGAGGCGCGGCACTTCGACGTCAGCGTGCCCACCGCTCCTGCTTCATCAGGGAGTTGACGCACATCGGCGCAGGCCAGCACCCTGGTTGGGCAGCGCTACGGCTGATCACATAGGGTGAAAAGAAAAACGGGAGGTTCGGCGTGTTCGTTGAACGCGCGCCACTGGTCGACTTAGTGTCCTGTTCGGAAGGGTCAGACGAAAACCCGCAACAGGCACACTGGTAACCCTAAACTTCAGCGTTAGGGTTCGGGTCGGCGTTCGGACCGTCCCATTCGGCATCAGTCGTCGGATCGCGCGACCACGCGAAGCGACGACACGTAACTCGAGGCGAGAGGCCTTCGACGTGGCAGCACCGCAGAACTACCTCGCAGTCATCAAAGTCATCGGTGTCGGCGGCGGTGGTGTCAATGCCATCAACCGGATGATCGAGGTCGGTCTCAAGGGCGTCGAGTTCATCGCCATCAACACCGACGCGCAAGCTCTGTTGATGAGCGACGCCGACGTCAAGCTCGACGTCGGCCGTGAACTCACCCGCGGACTCGGCGCCGGAGCCAACCCGGCCGTCGGTCGCAAGGCCGCCGAGGACCACCGCGAGGAGATCGAGGAGGTCCTCAAGGGGGCCGACATGGTCTTCGTGACGGCCGGAGAAGGCGGCGGCACCGGCACCGGCGGCGCCCCCGTCGTGGCCAACATCGCCCGTTCTCTCGGCGCGCTCACCATCGGCGTGGTCACGCGCCCGTTCACCTTCGAGGGCCGGCGCCGCGCCAACCAGGCCGAGGACGGCATCGCCGAGCTCCGCGAAGAGGTCGACACCCTCATCGTCATCCCGAACGACCGGCTGCTGTCCATCTCGGACCGCCAGGTCTCCGTCCTCGACGCCTTCAAGTCGGCGGACCAGGTCCTGCTCTCCGGTGTCCAGGGCATCACCGACCTCATCACCACGCCCGGCCTGATCAACCTCGACTTCGCCGACGTCAAGTCCGTGATGTCCGAGGCCGGTTCGGCGCTCATGGGTATCGGCTCGGCTCGCGGCGACGACCGTGCGGTGGCCGCCGCCGAGATGGCGATCTCCTCGCCGCTGCTGGAAGCCTCCATCGACGGCGCCCGCGGTGTGCTGCTCTCCATCTCCGGCGGCTCGGACCTCGGTCTGTTCGAAATCAACGAGGCCGCCCAGCTGGTGAGCGAGGCCGCGCACCCCGAGGCCAACATCATCTTCGGGGCGGTCATCGACGACGCGCTCGGTGACGAGGTCCGGGTCACCGTCATCGCGGCCGGTTTCGACGGCGGACAGCCCCCGTCCAAGCGGGACAACGTCCTCGGCTCGTCCTCCGCCAAGCGCGAGGAGCCCACACCGGCGGGGTCCGCCGACAGCCGCCCGTCCTTCGGCTCGCTCGGCAGCGTCACTCCCCGTGAGAACACCCCGGAGCCCGCGGTCGAGCCCATGGGTGAACTGCCGTCCTCACCGCCGGTCCCGCCGTCCCGAAGCTACTCGGACAGCGCGGCCGAGGAACTGGACGTGCCGGACTTCCTCAAGTGATAGGACAGCGCTCCGAAACGAGCACAGCGGGCGGCGCGCACTTCGCCTTCACCGACCGGTGGGGTGGGGTGAGCGCCGTTCCGTACGAGGAGCTCAATCTCGGCGGAGCGGTCGGCGACGACCCCGACGCCGTACGCAGCAATCGTGAACTGGCCGCCAAGTCGCTCGGCCTGGACCCGGCCCGGGTCGTCTGGATGAACCAGGTGCACGGCCCCGAGGTCGCGGTGGTCGAAAAGCCGTGGGGGGACCGGCCGGTACCGCCGGTCGACGCGGTGGTCACCGTAAGCCGCGGCCTCGCCCTCGCCGTGCTCACCGCCGACTGCACGCCGGTCCTGCTCGCCGACCCCGTCGCCGGTGTCGTGGCCGCCGCTCATGCGGGGCGGCCCGGCATGGTCGCCGGCGTCGTGCCGGCCGCCGTCGCGGCGATGGTCGAACTCGGCGCTCGGCCGGACCGGATCGTCGCCCGCACCGGGCCCGCCGTCTGTGGCCGTTGCTACGAAGTGCCGGAGGCGATGCGCGCCGAGGTCGCCGCCGCCGAACCGACGGCATACGCCGAGACACGTTGGGGCACCCCGGCCGTCGATGTGACCGCCGGAGTGCACGCGCAGCTCGAGCGGCTCGGGGTGGGCGACCGGGAGCAGTCGCCGGTGTGCACGCTTGAATCGGACGACCACTTCTCGTACCGCCGCGATCGAACCACCGGTCGACTCGCGGGCTATGTCTGGCTGGACTGATGGGGCATGACTGACCGTAAGCTGGAAATCGCTGCAAATCTGGCGAAAGTCGAAGAACGCATCGCGGCGGCCTGCGCGGCAGCGAAGCGTGGGCGCGAAGAGGTGACCCTGATCGTGGTCACCAAGACCTACCCCGCGAGCGATGTGCGGATCCTGTCGGAACTCGGTCTGCGACATGTCGCCGAGAACCGGGACCAGGATGCGGCGCCCAAGGCCGCCGACTGTGCGGACTTGCCGCTCACCTGGCACTTCGTCGGCCAGCTGCAGACCAACAAGGTTCGTTCCGTGGTCGGTTACACGGACGTGGTGCAGTCCGTCGACCGGGCCAGGCTCGTCACGACGCTGTCGAGGGAAGCGGTGCGCGCCGAGCGTGAGGTGGGCTGTCTCATCCAGGTCGCGCTCGACGCCGGCGAGAGTGGCCGTGGTGCGCGCGGCGGTGTGGGACCGGGCGGACTCGAAGAGTTGGGCGAGCTTGTCGCGAACGCGCCCGGGCTGCGGCTCGACGGACTGATGACCGTCGCGCCGCTCACCGGACCGTACGTGGGTCGCGAACTGGCGGCGTTCGAGCGGCTGATGGATTTGTCGACTGACCTGCGCCGGGCTCATCCGGCTGCGAACATGGTCTCTGCGGGGATGAGCGCGGACCTCGAACAGGCTGTGGCCGTGGGAGCGACACATGTACGCGTCGGCACTGCGGTACTCGGAGTCCGCCTCAGGCTCGGGTAACGTCGCCAAGAAGTCGGACCACAGCAGAGAAAATATGGTCATTACCGCTGAAAAGCGGGCATACGACCTCGTGGATCGCGGGCACTTGGCACCAGTCAGTCGATCCACCACAGAGCGGAGGACTCAGAGCATGGCCGGCGCGATGCGCAAGATGGCGGTCTACCTCGGCCTCGTGGAGGACGATGGGTACGACGGCAGGGGATTCGACCCCGACGACGACTTCGAGCCCGAGCTTGACCCAGAGCCCGAGAGGGACCGCCGACGGCATGAACCGTCGCACCAGTCGCATCAGTCCCAACGGGACGAATCGGTACGAGTGGTGCAGTCGCCGTTGCAGCGCGATCCCCTGCCGCATTCCGCTTCGCTCTCTGCGGAATCCGGGCGTCCGGCGCGAATCGCTCCCGTGGCATCCATCACACAAGAACGTCAGAGCCTGGAGAAGAACGCGCCTGTGATCATGCCCAAGGTCGTGTCGGAACGAGAGCCGTACCGGATCACGACGCTGCACCCTCGGACCTACAACGAGGCCCGTACCATCGGGGAACACTTCCGTGAGGGCACTCCGGTGATCATGAATCTGACGGAGATGGATGACACAGATGCGAAGCGACTTGTCGACTTCGCGGCCGGTTTGGTGTTTGGTCTTCACGGGAGTATCGAGCGGGTGACGCAGAAGGTGTTCCTGTTGTCGCCTGCTAACGTCGATGTCACGGCGGAGGACAAGGCCCGCATCGCAGAGGGCGGGTTCTTCAACCAGAGCTGAGATGCAGTACCGAACCAGGCACGAAAACAGGGGAGAGGGAAGCGCGGATCATGAGCGTGGTCTTGGATGTGATCTACATCGCGCTGATGTGTTTCCTCATCGTGCTGATCTTCCGTTTGGTCATGGACTACGTCTTCCAGTTCGCCCGCTCATGGCAACCCGGCAAGGCGATGGTGGTCGTTCTGGAGGCCACCTACACTGTCACCGATCCACCGCTCAAGCTTCTGCGGCGGTTCATCCCGCCGTTGCGTCTCGGGGGCGTGGCGCTCGACCTGTCCTTCTTCGTGCTGATGATCATCGTCTACATCCTGATCTCCGTTGTGAGCCGGCTGTGAACGATACGGTCTTGCCGAACGCCGACGATGCCGACGACTACGTTGAGGTGAAGAGATGCCGTTGACCCCCGAGGACGTGCGGAACAAGCAGTTCACGACCGTCCGCCTCCGAGAAGGCTATGACGAGGACGAGGTCGATGCCTTCCTCGACGAGGTCGAAGCCGAACTGAACCGCCTGCTCCGCGAGAACGAGGACCTGCGCGCCAAGCTTGCCGCGGCCACGCGTGCCGCCGCGCAGAACCAGCAGCAGGGCATGCGCAAACCGCCCGAGCAGCAGGATCAGCAGCAACAACAGCAACAGGGGCCGCCGCAGGGCATGCGCGGTCCGGGCGCTCCCGTGCCCGCCGGCATATCGGGCCCGCCGCAGCAGCAGATGGGCGGCCCCATGGGTGGTCCGCCCCAGCTGCCGAGCGGCGCACCGCAGCTGCCCGCAGGCCCCAGCGCGCAGGGCGGTCCACAGGGTCCCGGCCAGATGGGTCCCGGCCAGATGGGTCAGGGGCCGATGGGTCAGGGTCCCGGCCCGATGCAGGGGCAGATGCCGCAGCAGATGGGCGGCCCGATGGGCGGTCCCATGGGCGGCCCCATGGGCGGTCACGGCCCGCAGATGGGTCAGCCCGGTCAGGGCCCTGGTGGCGACAGCGCCGCCCGTGTCCTCTCGCTGGCCCAGCAGACCGCCGACCAGGCGATCGCCGAGGCCCGGTCCGAGGCCAACAAGATCGTCGGTGAGGCGCGCAGCCGTGCCGAGGGTCTGGAGCGCGACGCCCGAGCGAAGGCCGACGCCCTGGAGCGGGACGCCCAGGAGAAGCACCGCGTCGCGATGGGTTCCCTGGAGTCCGCTCGCGCCACGCTGGAGCGCAAGGTCGAGGACCTGCGCGGCTTCGAGCGGGAGTACCGGACGCGCCTGAAGTCCTATCTCGAGTCCCAGCTGCGTCAGCTGGAGACCCAGGCCGACGACTCGCTGGCTCCGCCGCGCGCGCCGGCGGCCGCCTCGCTCCCGTCGTCGCCGTCGCCGTCCATGGCTCCGGCCGGTGCGAGCGCCCCGTCCTACGGCGGCAACCAGTCCATGGGCGGTGGCCCGGTTCCCGCCGCTCCGTCCTACGGCGGCCAGCAGCAGATGTCGCCGGCCATGACCCAGCCGATGGCGCCGGTGCGGCCGCAGGGTCCGTCGCCGATGCAGCAGGCTCCCTCGCCGATGCGTGGCTTCCTCATCGACGAGGACGACAACTGACGGCCTCTAATACGCCTGAGGCGTCGGCAGCGTTCAAGGGCGGGGCCCCGGATTTTCCGGGGCCCCGCCCTTTGCCGTACCTGCCTGCTGCTTGCCGTGCGCTTTTGCCGCACATGGCCGCTTTGTGCCGTACATGGCTGCTGTGGGTATTCGATGTGGTCATGTCGGTATGTGCGTCTGTGTACCGGTACGCAACGCCGAAGGCCCGGGCCCGCCGTTTTTCTTCGGGGCCCGGGCCTTCGGCTCGGTGCTACGCCTTGCGGAGGCGGAACGTCAGCGACAGCGGCTCGTCCGTGAACGGGCTGCCGTACCTGTGGTCGGCCTCGCCCTGGGCGAAGTCCGTGGCGAGGACCTCGTCGGCGATGAGGCCGGAGTGCTCGGACAGGGCCGCGACGACCTCCGGTTCCGTGGAGGTCCAGCGCAGGGCGATGCGGTCGGCCACGTCCAGACCGCTGTTCTTGCGGGCCTCCTGGATCAGGCGGATCGCGTCACGAGCGAGGCCGGCTCGGCGCAGCTGTTCGGTGATCTCCAGGTCGAGGGCGACCGTCGCGCCGGAGTCCGAGGCGACGGACCAGCCCTCGCGGGGGGTCTCCGTGATGATGACCTCGTCCGGGGCGAGCGTCACGGACTCGCCGTCGACCTCCACCGACGCCGTGCCCTCCCGCAAAGCCAGGGACAGGGCGGCGGCATCGGCTTCCGCGATGGCCTTGGCGACCGCCTGGACGCCCTTGCCGAACCGCTTGCCCAGCGCACGGAAGTTGGCCTTGGCCGTCGTGTCGACCAGTGAGCCGCCGACCTCGCTCAGCGAAGCCAGCAAGGAGACGTTCAGCTCTTCCGTGATCTGTGTGTGCAGTTCGCGGTCGAGCGCTTCGAAGCCGGTCGCCGCGACCAGCGCGCGGGACAGCGGCTGACGCGTCTTCACGCCCGACTCCGCGCGCGTGGCACGGCCCAGCTCCACGAGACGGCGTACGAGCACCATCTGCCGTGACAGCTCCGGGTCGATGACGGACAGGTCCGCCTCCGGCCAGGACGACAGGTGTACGGACTCGGGGGCACCCGGGGTCACCGACACCACCAGATCCTGCCAGACCCGCTCCGTGATGAACGGGGTCAGCGGGGCCATCAGGCGCGTGATCGTCTCGACGACCTCGTGCAGGGTGCGCAGCGCCGCTTTGTCGCCCTGCCAGAAGCGGCGACGCGAGCGGCGCACGTACCAGTTCGACAGGTCGTCGACGAACGCCGACAGGAGCTTGCCGGCGCGCTGGGTGTCGTACGACTCCAGGGACCGGGTCACCTGGTCGGTGAGCGCGTGGAGTTCGGAAAGCAGCCAGCGGTCCAGGACCGGGCGGTCGGCCGGCGCCGGGTCGGCCTCCGACGGGGCCCAGTTCGACGTGCGGGCGTACAGGGCCTGGAAGGCGACCGTGTTCCAGTACGTCAGGAGCGTCTTGCGGACGACCTCCTGGATGGTGTTGTGGCCGACGCGGCGGGCCGCCCAGGGGGATCCACCGGCCGCCATGAACCAGCGGACCGCGTCCGCGCCGTGCTGGTCCATGAGCGGGATGGGCGGGAGCATGTTGCCCAGGTGCTTGGACATCTTGCGGCCGTCCTCGGCGAGGATGTGGCCCAGACAGACCACGTTCTCGTACGAGGACCTGTCGAAGACCAGCGTGCCGACGGCCATCAGCGTGTAGAACCAGCCGCGGGTCTGGTCGATGGCCTCGCAGATGAACTGCGCCGGGTAGCGGGCCTCGAAGAGATCCTTGTTCTTGTACGGGTATCCCCACTGCGCGAACGGCATCGAGCCGGAGTCGTACCAGGCGTCGATGACCTCCGGCACACGGGTGGCCGTCTTCGCGCACTGGGGGCACGCGAAGGTGACCTCGTCGATGAACGGGCGGTGCGGGTCGAGCGACGACTGGTCCGCGCCGGTCAGCCGGGTCAGCTCGGCGCGCGAGCCGACGCAGGTGAGGTGGTCGTCCTCGCAGCGCCAGATCGGCAGCGGGGTGCCCCAGTAGCGGTTACGGGACAGCGCCCAGTCGATGTTGTTGTTCAGCCAGTCGCCGTACCGGCCGTGCTTCACGGTCTCCGGGAACCAGTTGGTCTTCTCGTTCTCCTGGAGGAGGCGGTTCTTGACCGCTGTGGTGCGGATGTACCAGGACGGCTGCGCGTAGTAGAGGAGCGCAGTGTGGCAGCGCCAGCAGTGCGGGTAGCTGTGCTCGTACGGGATGTGCTTGAAGAGCCGGCCGCGGTGCTGGAGGTCCGCGACGAGTTTTTCGTCCGCCTTCTTGAAGAAGGCGCCGCCCACGAGGGGGACGTCCTCGTCGAACGTGCCGTCCGGGCGGACCGGGTTCACCACCGGCAGCCCGTAGGCACGGCACACCTTGAGGTCGTCCTCACCGAAAGCGGGGGACTGGTGGACGAGACCTGTACCGTCCTCGGTCGTGACGTACTCGGCGTTCACCACGAAGTGGGCTACTGCCGGGAACTCCACCAGCTCGAACGGACGTTGGTACGTCCAGCGCTCCATCTCGGCGCCGGTGAACGTCCGACCGGTGGTCTCCCAGCCATCGCCGAGTGCCTTCTCCACGAGGGGCTGCGCGACGACGAGCTTCTCCTCGCCGTTCGTGGCGACCACGTAGGTCACCTCGGGGTGCGCGGCGACCGCCGTGTTGGAGACCAGGGTCCAGGGGGTCGTCGTCCAGACCAGGAGCGCGGCCTCGCCCGCGAGCGGACCGGAGGTGAGCGGGAAACGGACGTAGACCGAGGGGTCGACGACCGTCTCGTAGCCCTGCGCCAGCTCGTGGTCCGACAGGCCCGTGCCGCAGCGCGGACACCAGGGGGCGACGCGGTGGTCCTGGACCAGCAGGCCCTTGTCGAAGATTTCCTTGAGCGACCACCAGACCGATTCGACGTACTCCGGGTCCATCGTGCGGTACGCGTCGTCGATGTCGACCCAGTAGCCCATGCGGCCGGTGAGCTCGGTGAAGGCGTCTGTGTGGCGGGTCACGGACTCGCGGCACTTGGCCTTGAACTCGGCGATGCCGTACGCCTCGATGTCCTTCTTGCCGGAGAAGCCGAGCTCCTTCTCGACGGCCAGCTCCACCGGGAGGCCGTGGCAGTCCCAGCCGGCCTTGCGGGCCACGTGGTAGCCGCGCATGGTGCGGAAGCGCGGGAAGACGTCCTTGAAGACGCGGGCCTCGATGTGGTGGGTGCCCGGCATGCCGTTGGCCGTGGGCGGACCCTCGTAGAACACCCACTCGGGGCGGCCCTCTGACTGCTCGAGGCTCTTGGCAAAGATCTTCTGCTCGCGCCAGAAGTCGAGCACGGCGTGCTCGAGGGCGGGCAGGTCGACCTGGGCGGGCACCTGGCGGTACTGCGTCATCGATCTTCCTCCGGCGGACTGTCTGCCTTCCGTCGGAGGGACGAGAGTCCGTGTCGCCTCATACGCCGTGTGCGGCGTGTGCGGCGTGCTCCCGCGGTACCACCCTCCTTGGCCCTCCGGTGCGCTGTGTGCGCCGGTGGGCCCCCTCATTGGGGTCGCGATGCCGGGTCTACTGGCCGCTGCCGGGTTGCTGCGGCTTTCTTCCGGCGGCTCCGGGGTGATCTTCACGTCGTGCTCGCCCCCGGGCTCACACCGTCCCCGGGTCGCTCATGGCTGCGTACGTCGCTACTCGTCCCCATCCACGCTTTTCGCTCCGCCCAGTGTACGGCGCCGGACAGACAGCGGCCGACCGGTTTCCGCGGGACCCGTGGGTGCGGGCCGCCGCGGTGTGGCGGGACGTACGCACTGACCCGAATGGCGAGGCGGCGGTGTTTTCATCCCGGGACAGCCGGCTCGGCGGATTACCCGGCGGGGAGCTGGGCACAACGCTTGCAGGCTCGCCGCGTGGCACCCGCGGGGCGGGTGAATCGGGCACCGTGCCCCGTTGCCGCGGGCCAGAAGTCGATTTATCGTCCCAGAGCGATTTACGAGCAAGAACACAATAGGTGAAGGGGCTGCGGCCATGGTGGCGAAAGAGACCGCCGTACAGCAGCCGGCGTCCGGCAGATCGACGGGGGCGGTCGGCGGCGCCGCGGCGGCCAAGGACGTGAGCGGCAAGAAGAGCACGCGGAGCGGAGCGACTCCGGCGAAGACGGTGAAGCCGGTTCGGGGGACCGCGGGCGGGGGTGCGGCGAAGGCGAAGGCGGCCCAAGGTGCTTCCGGTACCGCGGCCGGTGGTCCTGTGGGGGCCGGGAGGCCGCCGAAGACGGCGGGCACTCCACCCAAGAAGACAGCCGTCGGCGAGAAGAAGGCCGTCGGCAAGAAGGCGGCTGGTACCGAGAAGGCGGCTGGGACCGAGAAGAGGGCGAGTTCCAGGAAGAAGGCGGGTGCGAGGTCGGCGGCTTCGAAGAAGGCCACTGCGAAGACCGGCGCAGTCAAGACCGGTGCTGCGAAGAGGGCGGTTACGAAGGCGGCTGCCGCGGAGGTGGCCGGGACGAAGGCCGGTGTCGGGAAGAAGGCCGGTGTCGGGAAGAAGGCCGCGGTGAAGTCGGCCGCCACGAAAGAGGCCGGCAAGGAAACGGCGGTCACGGAGCGGGCGGTCACGGAGCCGGCTGCCGCGAAGGCGGCCGGTGAGGAAACGGTCGTTACCGAGACAGCGGCTTCGAAGTCGGCCAGCAGGAAGGTGGTGGGTCCGAAACCAGCCACGAGGAAGAAGCCGGTGCCTTCGAAGCCTGTCGCCGAGAAGGCAGCGGCGAGGAAGACAGCCGCCGGCAAGAAGACCGTGGCGAACAAGGTGGCCGCGGAGCAGGTGGTGGCCGAGAAGACGGCGGTACGGAAGGAGGCGGCGAAGAAGACCGTGGCGAAGAAGGCGGCGGTGAAGGAGACCGCCGGTGAAGCCGCGAAGGCCGCGGTCGAGGCGACCGGGGTCAAGAAGGTCGCCAAGAAGAGTGCCGCCGCGAAGGGCGGCGGTACGACAGGCGCGGGTGCCGACACGGTGGGTGCCCCTGCGAAGAGGTCC
>CBFGQM010000156.1:0-11440 GCA_965650905.1 uncultured Streptomyces sp.
ATGGACCGTGCGACCGATCTCGGCACGGTCGTGCACGAGAAGGCGGCGGCACTGCTGCACTCCGTTGCCCGCAATCACGCGCTGGTCGACGGCAACCAGCGCACCGCCTGGCTCGCCATGCGCGTCTTCCTGCGGCTCAACGGCGTCAGCGCCAGTACCGTCCCGCCGCCCGTCTCCATGGCCGGCCCGTTCGTCGAGGAAGTCGCGCAGGACGACATCGATGTACCGGTCATAGCCAAGCGCCTGTCGGCCTGGTTCCCCGTTCCCTGACGTACGACATCGTGAGGGCCGGGGTGGAACGAGCTTCCGTCCGTCCCGCCGCGCGGTCATGCGTCCAGAGTCCATCCCGACAGTTGACTGTGGATCTCCCGCAGGGCGGAGACGGCCACCCGCAGTTCACCGGGGTCCGTGGACAGTCCGCTGAGTGCCACCTCTGTACGGGCCCGGTAGTCAACGGGAGCACGGGGCAGCTCAGCGGCCACCGCGAGCGCACCCTTCTCATTGAGGAGGAATTGACGGTTGTGGGCGAAGACGACCTGGTTCATGCAGGCCACCGCCCGGTATATGAGTCCGGCGACCTGGACCAGATCGCCACGGCGCGCAGGGGACCGAGCGTTGTCCAACGAGAACCCCGCCTCCCAACCGAACCGAACGATGACGGCGTCCGCGAGCGCGCGGGGGTACGGGTCGACGAGGGCGCGCAGCCTGGCCAGCCTGCCGTCCGGATCGTGCAGCGGCAGGTTGTGAAAGACCTCACCCGCGTAGATCGTCGAGACGAAGCCGTGCGGGTGGCCGGGCTGGTAGGCGGTGGTGAAGGTGCCTTCCGCAGCGTCCCGCACCACCTCTTCGACCCGGACGTGATCACGCAGCAGGATGTCGGTCTTGTAGCCGTCGACCGTCAGCCATACCCCGCCGTTGATCCAAGGCCCCCACTCGCCGTACGTTCCGTGCCCTGCGGGCTTGCCCCGGTCGTCCAGGTCGGCGGCAGCGGCCAGCACCAACTGAAAGTCCGGCCGAGTGGTCGGGTCGTAGTACAGGCCGACATCGATATCGGAGTCGGCCTGGGCGGTACCGCGCGCCCGGGAGCCGCCGAGCACGATGCCCGTGATGCCGGGCAGCTTCGCCAGTCGGCCACAGACACGCCTCAAGGTGGCGGCTGGTTCGGGAAGGTTTGTCATCGCTGGGTCTCCTCTTCCTGCGTCGCGACCGCCACCGTGCGCAGCTCCGCGGTGAAGCGGGCCCCGGAACGGTCCTGTTGGCAAGACCCCGTCGAGATGAAGCGGCATCTCGATGACGCCGATGGCGGCCTCGGGACCTTCGGGTCGCCGGGCGATCTCGGCGAGCATAGTGAGCAGCGCGATCAACCCACGCGATCGAACGCGGGCCCTCGGCCGGAGACTTGTAGAACTGGCTTGGACAGTTCCTGTTCGGCGCACCACGCCCGAGCTGCCCCCAACCCCCTCCGACTGCGGTGCTGACGCGATCGCTTGAAGGCGTAGAGAGAGCGGTTTCCCCATTATCTCCACCGAGTCGGTCAAGGAGTTTCCGGCGCGCGACCGCACGACCCATCGGCAGTTCTGGCTGCAATGCCGTGTAGTTGGCGGCTCGAGTCTGCTGTCAAGGGTCTTGTGTGGTCAGGATGTCGATGCTGATGGCGGCCTTGTAGCTGGTCCGGTCGACGGTGCCCTTGGCGTTGTACTTGGAGATCGCCCGTTTGACGACACGGGGTCTGGTGCGGATGCGCCGTTCGGGCATGAGGTCGGCCAGGACGCGGCGGCCGATGGCGCCGACGAGGTCGATGACGGTGTCGGCGATGACGGTGTCGGCGATGACGCCCGCGGCCTGGATGACCAGGTCGCGGGCCCGTGGCCACACATTGCCGTCGTCGTTGGATAGCCTGTCCGGGCCCAAGCGACCATCGCCGGCCGGAGTCGGCCGGCCGAACTCCGGTTTGCGTGGCCGCGCATGCGTTCAACTCTTGACGAGCGATACATGACTGCGTAGACATGGCGTAGCCATGACAGTGCGGTCAGCCATCATGTCCGTCGGCTTGTGGGCCGCGGGTCTACGGTCCTTGGGGGGACGCCATGACGCGAGGGTCAGGACGGGGTGGGACTTCGGCCGCTCCGCGCAGTGTCGACGTGGCTCGCTTAGCCGGGATCTCGCAGAAGACGGTGTCGCGGGTCTTCAACGCCGAGCCGTATGTCTCTGCCGAAGTGCGCCGACGCGTTCTCCAAGCCGCCGAACAACTCGGCTACCGGCCGAACAACGCGGCCCGGGCGCTGGCCTCCGGACGGACCAGGTCCATCGGAGTGGTGACGCTCGGAACCACCTTGTACGGGCCCGCTTCGCTACTCATGGGGGTTGAGCGCGCCGTAAGGGAAGCGGGATACGCGCTCTGTGTGGTCAACACATGGGAGGGCGACGCGGCAGGTATCGGCAGCGCGGTGGACTCGCTTCTCGACCAGGGCGTGGACGGCGTCATCGTCTCGGAGCCGATCGACGAATCCAGTCCCGACGGAGACTCCTCGGCCCGCCTGGACGTTCCCGTGATCACCGTCGGTGCTGATCTGGCGGCACGGACGGCCACTGAGTACCTGCTGGACCTGGGCCATGCGACCGTGCATCATCTCGCCGGTCCGCAGGGATGGCACGCCGCCCGAAATCAGCTCGAGGGCTGGCGGACTGCGCTCGCCGCGCACGGCAGTCATGAGCCTCCCGTCATAAAGGGCGACTGGTCGGCGGCGTCTGGTTACACGTCGGGCCGCGAAGCGGCCGCCGACGTCGATATGACTGCGGTGTTCGCCGCGAACGACGACATGGCCATCGGCCTGATTCGCGCGCTGACGGAGGCCGGTCGCCGCGTGCCTGACGACGTAAGCGTCGTCGGCTGCGACGACATCCCGGTTGCCGCATACCTGAACCCTCCGCTGACCACGGTGCGTCAGCCGTTCGCCGCCGTGGCTCAGGAGGGCCTCCAGCGGCTCGTGCGGTGCATCGAGAATCCGCAGGCGGATTCCTTACCGGTCAGGCTTCCGCCGGTTGACCTTGTCGTCCGTGGCTCGACCGCACCTCCGCCGCTCGGGGCCATCCCAAGGCGGCGATTATCTGGGCAACGCTCCGTCCCCGCCGGCGGCGACGGACGGCGGTGTGATGGCACGCTCTGAATCCCCATCGAGGCCGTCCGACGGGACCCGTTCCAAGGAATCGGCAAGCCCGAGCCGCTCAAGTACCACCTGCCCGGCGCCTGGTCGCGACGGACTGACGACGAACATCGCCTGGTCTATGTGGTCATGGACAACGAGATCATCGTTATCGCGGCGCGTGTACCACTACTGAGGGCACCGGCGACGGTCCGGATGCCGATCCGATCGAGGGCTGCCTTTATCTCACGGGAGTCGATGGCCAAACCGCACCTGCCCGGACTCTTTTGCTAGATTCATTGCATCTAAGAGGCTGCTCGGCTTAATCTGGCGCACATGCAGTCATATACCATTGGACGGGCGGCTCGCCTCCTCGGGGTCAGTCCCGATACCGCGCGCCGCTGGGCTGACGCCGGCCGGGTCGCGACCCACCGCGACGAAGCCGGTCGCCGCCTTGTCGACGGCCGCGACCTGGCAGCCTTCTCCGTCGAGATCGCGCAGAGCGGCACCGGCGAGGACGAGACCCCGTACACCTCGGTCCGCAACGCGTTCCCCGGCATCGTCACCGCCGTGAAGCTCGGCGACGTCGCGGCCCAGGTCGAGATCCAGGCGGGCCCGCACCGCCTGGTCTCCCTGCTGACCCGGGAGGCCGTCGAGGAGCTGGGTCTGGAGGTCGGTATACAGGCCACCGCCCGCGTGAAGTCGACCAACGTGCACATCGACCGCGGCTGATTACCGCCGACCGCCGACGGCTGCCGGCTGACCGCGTCGCGCCCGCGGGTCCAAGGATTCCCAAGGAGCCTCACCGTATGTTCCTCGCCCTCACTCTCACCGGGCGCCGCACCGGTGCCGCGGTGCTGACCTGCGCCCTGCTCGGTTCGCTCGCCGCCTGCGGCAGTGACGACGGCACCGACGAAACCGAGCAGACCAGCGGGGCTTCGAGCATGGCGAACCTCACCGTCCTGGCCGCCTCCTCGCTCACCGATGTCTTCACGACCGCGGGGGCGGCGTACGAGAAGGAGCATCCGGGCATGAAGGTGACCTTCTCCTTCGCCGGATCCCAGGAACTGGCCGCGCAGGTCGAGCAGGGCGTCCCCGCCGACGCGCTCGTCACCGCCGACACGAAGACGATGGACGGGCTTCGGGCCGACACCGGCACCCCGACCGTCATCGCCAGGAACCGGCTGGCCATCGCCGTCGGCGCGGGCAACCCGAAGAAGATCGAGGGCCTGGAGGACCTCGCCGGCAGTGATGTGAAGGTCGTGCTCGCGGCGCCCGAGGTGGCGGTCGGCCGCTACAGCAGGCAGGTCCTGAACGACCGGAACATCACCGTGAAGCCGGTCTCCGAGGAGCCCAGCGACCGCGCGGTGCTCAGCAAGGTCGAACTCGGCGAGGCGGACGCGGGCCTCGTCTACAAGACCGACGCCGCCATCGCCGCGGACCGGACCGACGCGGTCACGATCCCCGACGACCAGAACGCCATCGCCTCGTACCCGGCGGCCACCCTGAAGGAATCGCAGCACTCCACGGCCGCCGCGGCCTTCGTGAAGTGGCTGTCCTCGGCCGAGGCCCAGCGGATCCTCCGCGCCGCGGGCTTCGAGAAGCCGTAGCCGTTGGTGACGGTGACGAGAGGCATCAGGCGCAAGTGATGAGAGGCATCAGGAGCAGTCGACCGGGCTCCCGGAACAAGCGCACCCTCGCCTCCCGTACGCCGCCCCTCCCGCTGGCCCTCCCCGCCCTGCTCGCCATCGCGTTCCTGCTCCTCCCGCTGGCCGGCATCCTGGCCCGCACCGACTGGGGCGACCTGGGCGGGCACCTGAGCAGTCCGGGCACCAGCGAGGCGTTGCGGCTCTCGCTGGTCGTCTCTTTCTGGTCGCTGGGGCTGTCCCTCGTTCTGGGTGTGCCCCTGGCCTGGCTGCTGGCGCGTGTGCCGTTTCCCGGCAAGGCCTTCGTCCGCTCGCTCGTCCTGCTGCCCATGGTGCTGCCGCCCACCGTGGGCGGTGTCGCGCTGCTGCTCGCCTTCGGCCGGCGCGGGCTGCTCGGGCCCTGGCTGGAGGACACCTTCGGCGTCACACTGCCGTTCCACACCTCGGGCGCGGTCGTCGCGGCCACCTTCGTCGCGATGCCCTTCCTGGTGATCAGCCTCGAAGGGGCGATCGCCGGGCTGTGGCCACGTTACGAGGAAACCGCGTCCTCGCTCGGCGCCTCGCCGGTACGGGTGTTCGCGACGGTCACCCTGCCCATGGTGGCCCCCGGCCTGATCGCCGGAGCCGCGCTGACCTGGGCCCGCGCCCTCGGCGAGTTCGGCGCCACCATCACCTTCGCGGGCAATCTCCCCGGCACCACCCAGACCCTGCCCCTCCAGGTGTACCTGCTGCTCCAGGACGACCCGGAGGCCGCGACCTCCGTCTCGCTCCTCCTCCTCGCCATCACGATGACGGTGCTCGTCGCACTGCGCGGCCGCTTTACGGGTACGCCGGGCAGCGCCCGCTTGAATGCCCCCAAGTCAGCCGTGGACGGGGGGAGTCCACCGGTGGACGGCCCCGAGCCCCTGGCTGGGAACAGGGAACGCGCGGAGAAGGAAGGCCCGGACAGTGATCGCCCGGACAGTGATCCCAGTGATCGCCCGGACATGGAACGCCCGGACATGGAACGCCCGGACGGCGAGCGCGCGGACCGCGAGCGCCCGGACAAGGAACGCTGGTCCCTGCACGCCGATGTCACCGGCTTCAATGAGCTCGTCCTGGACGCCGACCCCGGCACCACCATCGCCGTCGTCGGCCCCAACGGCGCCGGCAAGACCACCCTGCTGCGGGCCCTGCTCGGTCTGACCCCGCGCGCCCACGCCGGGCTGCGCCTCGGGAACACCGACGTCACCGACCTGCCTCCGTACCGCAGGGGGATCGCCTGGGTGCCCCAGGACGGCGCGCTGTTCCCGCACCTCACCGTGTTGGCCAACACGGCGTACGGCCTGCGCGCACACGGCGTACCGCGCGCCGAGGCCCGCCGCGCCGCGCAGGAGTGGCTCGACCGGCTAGGCGTGGGCCGTCTCGCGCACCGCAGACCGGCCCAGATCTCCGGCGGCCAGGCAGGGCGCGTCGCCCTGGCAAGGGCCTTGGCCGTACGTCCCCGGCTCCTGCTCCTCGACGAACCGCTCGCGTCCCTCGACCAGACCACCCGCGCCCGGGTACGGCACACCCTGCGCCGTCATCTCGACGGCTTCGGCGGGGTCTGTCTGATCGTCACCCACGACCCGGTCGAGGCGGTGTCGCTCGCGGACCGTGTTCTCGTGCTGGACGAGGGCCGCGCTGTCCAGGACGCCCCGCCCACCGAGGTCACCCGGCATCCGCGCTCGCCCTGGGTGGCCCGCATGCTCGGCCGCAACGCCTGGCCCGGCACGGCGACCGCCGACGGGCTCGAACTCGCCGAGGGAGGCGGGCTGTTCGTGGTCGCGGAACCGCCGCCCGTCGGCACGGAGGCCCTCGCGATCATCGCCCCCGAAGCGGTCGCCGTCCACCGCGACCGGCCCGGCGGCAGCCCCCGCAACGTCTGGCCGGGCACCGTCCGCGAGATCACCGCGACCGGCAGCAGGCTGCGCGTACTGATCACCTCCGAGCGGGCGCCGAACGTGGTCGCGGAGATCACCCCGCAGGCCGCCGCCGAACTCGGCCTCGCGGACGGGGTGTCCGTGTGGACGAGTATCAAGGCGACCGAGGCGACCGTGGTGCCGATCTGACAGGTAGCCCGACCGCCGCTGAGAACTGAGGGCGCTCTGCTCGTCGCCGGGCGCCGCCCCGGCAGGCGACCGACCTCCTTGCCGCAGCTGGGAAACCCTCGGCGTCAGTAGACGTCCCGGACATACCGCTTGTCCGCCGCGAGCTGCTTGACGTACGCGGCCGCCTCCGCCTCGCCGAGCCCGCCGTGCGCGACGGCGATGTCCCGCAGCGCCTGGTCGACGTCCTTGGCCATGCGGGAGGCGTCCCCGCACACGTAGAAGCGGGCGCCGCCCTGGAGCCAGTGCCACAGCTCCGGTCCGTGTTCGCGCATCCGGTCCTGGACGTAGACCTTGGCGCGCTGGTCACGGGAGAACGCGGTGTCGAGGCGGCTGAGGGTGCCGTCGGCGAGGAAGGCGGTCAGCTCGTCCTCGTAGTAGAAGTCGGTCGCGCGGTGCTGCTCACCGAAGAACAGCCAGTTGGGAGCCCGGTGGCCGAGCGCCCGGCGCTCCTCCAGGAAGCCCATGAACGGCGCGACTCCGGTCCCGGGCCCGACCATCACCGTCGGTGTCGCCGGATCCGCGGGCGGCCTGAAGTTCGGGGAGCGCTGCACGTGCACCGGCACGGGCGTGTCCGGCTCGGCGTCGGCGAGGAAGGGCGAGCAGACCCCGCCGCGCGCCCGGCCGCCGAGGCTCTCGTACCGCACGACGGAGACCGTCAGCGACACGAGGTGCGGGTCGACCAGCGGGCTCGACGATATGGAGTACAGGCGGGGCTGCAGCCGCTTGAGGACCTCGGCCCACTCCCGCGCGCTCGCCCGCACGGGGTACTCGGCGATGACGTCGACGGCCTGCCGTCCCCAGCTCCACCTCGCGAACCCGTCCTTGTTGTCGGGCCGCAGCAGCTTCTTCAACTCGCGGTTGTCGCGGGTCCGTTCGGAGACGAAGCGCAACAGATCGGAGGTGATCCGGGTGATGTCGAGATGCCGGCCCAGCGCCTCGGCGAAAGAGACCGTCTCCCCCACACCCCCCACCTGCACGGCGGTTGAGGCATTGAGTCCGGTCACCGCCAGCCACTCGCTCACCAGCCCGGGAGAGTTGACCGGACGTACCCCGAGCGCGTCCCCGGCCTCGTACATCAGCGGGGTCTCGCTCTCCCGGGTGTCGAAGGTGAACCGGCGGACCTCCTTGTCCGCTCCGGGAAGACTGAGCAGCCGGTTGCCGGTGAGGCGAGCTGTGACGGGCGCGGGCCTGGGGGGCCGGGGGACCTTCTGCGCCTCGATCGCCTTCGGCGCATCGATAGCATGCTGTGCTTCGCCGGCTCTGCCGCCCAGTGCGGTGAGCACCTGGTCGAGCCAGGCCTGCGCGGAGGGCTCGAAGTCCGGCTCGCAGTCCGTACGCGGAGCGAGCCGCACCGCCCCCAACTCGCCGAGCCGCCGGTCGAGTCGGCGCCCGTGCCCGCAGAAGTCGTCGTAGGAGGAGTCACCCAGGGCGAGCACGGCATAGCGCACCCCGTCCATGCGCGGCGACTCCGGCGTGGCCAGCGCCTCCCAGAAACCCGAGCCGTTGTCCGGAGCGTCACCATCACCGAACGTGCTGGTGATCAGCAGCAGATCCGCACCCCGCGGCAACTCACCCGGATCGGCGTCATCCATACCGAGCAGGGTCGGCTTGTGCCCGGTAGCGGCAAGCCGCTCAGCGGCGGCCACCGCGAACTCCTCGGCGTTACCGGTCTGCGAGGCCCACAGCACGACGAGCTCGCGGACGGGAACGCCACCCACGATCCGCTGGGCGTCGGCCGCCCGGGAGTACATCCCGGCCAGCACACCGTTCACCCACAGCGCGTGCTCGGGGCCGAACGGGGCGTCCGGCGGAAGTACGGGCACACCCGGCGCACCCGTGGGCAGCCCGGCGAGAAAGCCACTGAGGTACTGCCGCTCCTGGGCGGTGAGCACGGGCGGCGGCGCGGGATCCAGACCGAGGACGGTCATGTCAGCCGGTCCGCGCCCACCCACCTGCGCGTTGCTGCCCGCTCCGGCCACATCCAGCCCGTCCGGCGTTCGGGGACGAGGCCGTTCAGGCGGGGGCGGTGGGGTTGGCGAGGAAACCTTCGCCAACCCCACCGCACACACCTTGAACTCCGGCTGGAACGACACAGGGTCAACCGCGTCACTGGTCACCGCATTGATGCTCAGATACTCCCCGAACAGATCGTTCCAGTGGAACGGAGCGAAGCAGCACCCCTGCCGCACCCGGTCCGTCACCACCGCGGGCAGCACCGCCCGCCCCCGCCGCGAGGCGACCTCGACCGCATCCCCCTCGGCGATCCCCAACTCCCGCGCGTCCTGCGGATGCACCTCCACGAACGGCCCGGGACTGAGCTTGTTGAGCTTGGCGACCTTCCCCGTTTTGGTCAGCGTGTGCCACTGGTGCTGAAGCCGCCCGGTGTTCAGTACGAAGGGAAAGTCGTCGTCGGGCATCTCGGCGGCCGGAATGTGCGGCCGGGCGTAGAAAACGGCCCGCCCACTCGCCGTGGGAAAGACCGGCCCGCCGTCCCTCTCCCCGCCCCTCTCTCCGTCCCGGTCCACGTCCACGTATCGAATCGGATTCCGCTCAGGCCCGTCCTCCCGTGAGGCCGGCCACTGCACGGACGTGCTCCGCAGCCGCTCGTACGTCACACCCCGCAGATCCCACCCGGTCTTCGGGTTCCAGGCGCGCTTGATCTCCTCGAAGATCTCCTCGGCGCTCTCGTACGAGAACGCCTTCTCGTATCCCATCGCGCAGGCCACCCGCGCGATGATCTTCCAGTCCGGAAGGGCGTCCCCGGGCGGCTCGAGGGCCGGCTGCGCGAGCGTGAGATTGCGCTCGCTGTTGACGAGGACGCCCTCGGCCTCGGTCCACAGGGCGCCGGGGAGTACGACATCGGCGTAGGCGTTGGTCTCGGTGTCCTCGAAGACGTCCTGTGTGACGACGAATTCGGCGGCCTCCAGACCCTCGATGACGGTCTTGCGGTTGGCGACCGAGGCGACGGGGTTGGTGCAGATGATCCAGCAGGCCTTGATCTCGCCGTCCGCCATCTTCTGGAACATCTCGACGGTGCCCTTCCCGACGCCGTCCTTCCGGAGCGTGCCCGGGGGCAGTTCCCACAGCTCCTCGACGAAGGCACGCTCCTCGTCGACGAGAACGGACCGCTGCCCCGGCAGACCCGGCCCCATGTACCCCATCTCGCGGCCACCCATGGCGTTGGGCTGCCCGGTGAGCGAGAAGGGCCCGGATCCCGGGCGGCAGATCGCACCGGTCGCGAGATGCAGGTTGACCAGGGCGTTCGTGTTCCATGTGCCGTGCGTGGACTGGTTGAGACCCATGGTCCACAGGCTCATCCATTCGCCGGCCTGGCCGATCAGCTGGGCGGCCTCGCGGATGTCGGCCTCCGGAATGCCGGTGATCTCGGCGACGGTGTCGGGCCGGTAGTCGGCGAGGAAACCGGGCATCGCCTCCCAGCCCTCGGTGTGCGCCGCGACGAAGGCGGGGTCGGTGTGGCCGTTGACGTGCAGGAGATACAACAGCCCGTTCAGCAGCGCGAGATCCGTACCCGGCTTGATCTGCATAAACAGATCGGCTTTGTCGGCGGTGGCGGTGCGCCGCGGATCGACGACGATGAGCTTCGCGCCCGCCTTGAGCCGCTCCGTCATCCGCAGGAACCGAATCGGATGGCAGTCCGCCGTGTTCGAGCCGATGACGAAGAAGACATCCGCCTTCTCGAAGTCCTGGTACGAGCCGGGCGGGCCATCGGCGCCCAGGGACAGCTTGTAGCCGGTGCCCGCGCTCGCCATGCACAGCCGGGAGTTCGACTCGATCTGGTTCGTGCGCACGAACCCCTTGGCCCGCTTGTTCGCCAGATACAGCGCCTCCAGGCTCATCTGCCCGGAGACGTAGAAGGCGAAGGCGTCCGGACCGTGCTCGTCGATGATCGCGCGCAGCCGCCGGGCGGTCTCGGCGATCGCCGCGTCCACGGGCGCGGGCACCGGCTCCGCGCCGCGGTCGTCCCGTACGAGGGCGGAGCCGAGCCGTCCCGGCGCGGCGAGCATGTCGGCCGTGGTCGAGCCCTTGGTGCACAGCCGTCCGAAGTTCGCAGGGTGCGCCTTGTCGCCGGACGCCTTCAGGACCGTACGCCGGCCATCGGGTCCCATCCCGATGTCGAGGACCATTCCGCAGCCCACACCGCAGTACGAGCAGACCGTGCGCACTTGCGTCGTGGGGGTCCGCGTCGTGGGGGTCCGCGTCATGGGGGTCGTGGTCACGCGATGCCCTTTCTGAACGGAACCTCGATCTTCGCGAGCGTACGTTTTGCCCGTTACGCCTGTGTCACATCACGCGATCATGAGGGGTTACGTGCGCCACACACCCGTCGCCGACGCGGTGTGAGGACCGACCGGCCGCGTCGCGCCGTGTGCGGACCGTGTCGCTGTTCGGCTGAACGGGTGACGATGCGCAAGAATTGCCTGATGCGGGTAATCAGTGCGAGTGAGGTCGGGGGGAGCCGGTGAACAGCCACGACGTCACCGATGAACAGTGGGAGGGGCTC
>CBFGQM010000157.1:0-11400 GCA_965650905.1 uncultured Streptomyces sp.
TGGGGAACGTCGTAGGAATGGGAGCTGCGTCTTTCTTCGAGCTCTCATAGACGTCCGTCTGCGATCCGTAGCTGTTTACCAGCTTATCCGTGGCCGCCCCCACATCCACACACTTGCCCTGCACCTGGAATGCCACTGTCGCAGTGTCGCCAGAAAATTCTGGCGGCAACAACTCCACCTTGATGTCGTTCTTCGTCGTGGAACGGTGAAGCCCTTGCGACAGATGCCAGCCGACGCGCGCGAAGCGTGCGGCCACCGCTGCCGTGAGTTGCTCCTCCGTTTCTTTACTTCCCTTGCTGCCCCGAGAATCGAGTACGGTCCTGACGGTGTAGCGTACCAAGTTCTGGTCGTTCCTTTCACATCGCGCGAACGACCCGTCGGCACGCGTAGTAAAAGCCGCACCGCCAATCGAGCGATAGAGTCGCCAATAGGTCTCGGCAACCGATCGCCGAGTCTCATTGGCGTTTTTTTTACCGTCCGCTTCGCTCGGCCTATTGCTGCCACTTGAGCAGGCGCTGACGGTCACCACAAGGAGGGCAACGGTCAGCAGCCATCGCCGCATCACGATGCACCTGCCAAATCCTGACCGTCATGGCGGCCGAGATCACGGGTAGTGAATCCTTCATTTCCGGCAATCGACTGCCCTACTGCGGGATCTTTCAGCCACGCGTTATAGGCCGCCTTCTGAGCAGCCTGCTGATCGACTGTTCCAGACAATTTTAGTTGCCCTTGCGAGTCAAGGAATTCAGGACAGTTGTACTCCTTGGCGTACTCCGCTGCGTCCCCCGTCCACGTAATGCCGTCAGGAGTCGTAACCGACTTGAATCTCCCGCCATTCGAAACATACTTGTTTCCTGCTTCCGTCTTCCAGTCGTGATCCCAGGAGACATCCTTGGGCGGAGCAGGTTTAGGCGCGTCGCCATCCGGCCAGAAAGCGTCCGTAGTAAGATGAATGATATCCTTCACAACGGTCACCGTGACGGTCTTGGCAGCGCCCTGCGGATCAAGGGCTACATCAATCACCGTGTCAGCGACTGTATTTGCCTGTTCCTGGAATTTACTCTTCCATTCACCCGCATTTTCTTTTTTGTCATGCACCATTTGCTGGTACACGTTATTTGCTTCTTGGCTGAAGAATCCCTCGATGACCCCGCTGGCGTGGGTAGCCACCGGATTGTCTGGGTTATTTCTCGAATAATCATCGGCTTGCTGCGTCGCATACACGAGAAGTTTGGCCCCTGCGTCCGCGTTCTGCATTGCCTCGCCGGTGAACGCCGCCCATTCCTTCGAACTGACAGTGACGTGCCCCTTGCCCAGGTCTGTGAATGCGGGATCGGTCAATGAGGCTTGAAGGTCCGGGAAATAGTAGGCGATGTCCTTGGCGAAGACAGCCTGGACCTCTGAGTGGGTGTGCTCCTCGTCGTGGTTGGCGTAGTACTGAATCAGCTTCTTGGTGTTGTCCGCAGCTACGTTTTCGTCCGCGCCCATGCCGTTCAGTGTCCCCGCCGCGACAACTCCGGCGAACGCTTTCGCCTGGAAGTCCGGCAGTCCGCCGTGGTGGTCGGAATCGTCCTTCATCCAGCCCGGAATGACGTCCATGTTGTCGTGCAGGAATTTGGTGGAGGCCGCAGGATCGTTCCCCATGGCCTCCCAGACCTTCTCGCCGTACAGGTAGTTGCCTGGTGCCAGGCACTGCTTGCCGAGGTTGGCCACGACGTCCGTCGGGAAGTCGGCGTAGGCGAGGAGTCCGGACAAGTGCTGGAGGTCCTCGTTCCCCTGGTCGTCCTTGAACGTCGTTCCGTTGCGCATGGCGGTGGCGACCGCTGTCGCCAGAATGCGTGTGCCGGCTTCCGGGTTCTCGGGGTTGTACATCATCGGGCCGTCCTGCAGCCGGAGGAGCGCCGTGTCGCCCAGCTCGTCCATCGCGGCCTTGCAGTAGTCCGGGTCGGTCTGGTTGGCCTCGAGTCTCTTCATGTACTCGTCGAGGTCCATATCCCCGTCCTTGTAGGCCTTCGCGTCCTTCTTCGCGGCCTTCTCGGCTTCGGACTGGGTCTTGAACCTGCCGATGTCACCGGCGCCGGCGGAGACCATGCCGCCGCCGAGACCGATCTCCTTGTCCCGCTTCTCCTCGTCCATGGCCAGGCTGTGCCGACGGCGGAGCATGGGGAGTTGATCGTGCGCCCAGCTGAGGTGCTTGGTCATCTTCGTCAGGCGCGAGGTGTCCATCTGAAGTCGACGCGCGTGACTCATCCAGCTGTTGACGCGCGGCTGGGCCGCTGCACCACCATCGCCGGTATGGGTGTTGACCACCTTGATCAAATTACCGAGTCTGTCCGGGTTGATACCGCGGAAGTCTCCCCCGCCGTCGTCCGGGCGCATGTACGTCCCCATCAGTGTTCAGGCATGTGAAGTTGAGTGGTACCGCACTCAGCAACAGAGCGCGATTTCAGGCGTACGGACACTATCTGCCATGCACATGCTTTCGCCAGTGCCAACGGTTTTGTCGTCTGCCACCGGAGCAGGTCACGTCCGCTGAGGTGGTGTCAGTCCTGTTGCCAGATCCCGCGGGGGAAAACGGTCAAGGCAAGCGGGTTATGCGGGGCGGTGTCGAAGTGTTCGGCGGCCTTGGGGACTTGGCCTCCAGAGCATCCCGGAGGTGCCGCACCTGGGCCAGGCCTTCACCGAGTCCGCATCGGGCCGCTCGAAGACGGTCCGCAGCGGGGTTGGCACGCCTGGCTGGACCGACTTGGGGACCCGACTCAGCAGGGTCCTCGCGAGCGAAGCCGTAAAGAATCGAGGTTTTGCTTTTCGTGTTCTGTCTCTTTGCCTTGGTAAGGCGGTCCCAGAGGAGACCTTTCCCAACTCTTTGCAGATTCACGATGTCGCTACGCATCTGAACGAGCGGCAACGGCGTCTGGCCCTGGCTACCGAGGTCCGGCTGATCAGTGAGCATCTGCTGGCCCTGCTCCTGATGTTGAAGTCGTACCGGCGTATGGGGTGTTTCCCGGCGCTGGAGGACGTCCCGGAGATGGTGGTGGCTTCGTACGGCGGGCGGTGGAGCTGCCGGAGGGCACGCTGCCGGTGTACCGGGCGGAGAGGAACGGCCAAGCATCACCGTGGCCTGGTCCGCAAGCGGGTCGGCGTGACGTACGACCAGGCCAAGGCCAGGGGGATCGTCGAGCAGTCGATTCGCAAGGAGGCGGAGGCGAAGAACCGTCCGGCGGATCTGATCAACATCGCGCTGGAGAAGGTGGTGGAGGCCGGGCTGGAGCTGCCGGGGTTCTCCACCTTTGACAAGATGGCCTCGAAGATCCGCACTGAGGTGAACGCCTCGATCCGCGCAGGCATCCACGACCGCATGAGCGCTGCTCAGCGGGCGGGGCTCATGCGGCTGCTGGAGGAGCGCGACAGCGACGGGACGACGCTGTTCAACCGTCTGAAGAAGCCCGCCAAAGGCCCGACGTGGTCGCATTTCAAGAACCTGACCAAGCGCCTGGAATGGCTGGACGGTCTCGGCGACACCGATGTGTGGATGGATGGAGTCGCTGCAGGGAAGATCACCGACTTCGCCGGGAAGCAGACGCGGTGGATGCCTCGGATCTGCGGGGAAATCGACCCGGAGGACCTGGCAGCACATCTCGCCGTACCTGACCGAGCACATCAACCGGTTCGGCGAGTACAGCACTCACGAGCTCGGCATCCAGCCCGAGGCGTACGACCCGAAGCTCGACGTCGACTTCACCCCGCTTCGCGAGCAGGACCTGACCGCCGCCGGCCTCGACCAGGCTGCCTGAACCGTGAGGCGCCTAGCTGGTGACGCCCCTTCAGGGGGCCGGGCCGGTATACGCCAGAATCCTGCCGCTAGGGTCAGCCTCCAACACCGTGGCCTGGGCAGGTGATCCGATAGCGCTGCCGTGGGAACGGGGTTTTTGACGGTTCTTGTGAGCCATCGCCGCATTTCAGAAGGACATCCGCGCTGTTCTGGCAGCGGTAAACCCCGGCCCGACCGGGCTCGACGATCACTAAAGTCCAGTCTCATGACGACGATTACAACGCGCACGGTCGAGTACCCGGCCGACGGTCTGACGATGATCGGGCACCTCGCGCTCCCGGCCGGTGTCGACCGCCGGCCCGCGGTGCTGCTCGGGCCAGAGGGCATGGGGCTCAGCGACGTCGAGCGCCGCCGGGCCGATGCTCTCGCCGAGCTGGGATATGTAGCGCTGGCCTTCGACCTTCACGGCGGGCGCTATTTGGGTGACCCCGAGGAGATGCTGGCCCGTTGCATGCCGCTGCTCGCCAACCCCGACCGGATGCGGGGCATCGGTCATGCGGCGCTCGACGTGTTGCGCGCCGAACCGCGGACCGACCCCGACCGGATCGCCGCCGTCGGCTACGGCACCGGGGGCGCCGTCGGGCTGGAACTCGGGCGCGACGGCGTCAACCTGCGCGCGATCGGGACAGTCAACGCGCTGACCACGGGCCGACCGGGCGAGGCGGCGCGCATTCGCTGCCCGGTGTGGGCCGGGGTCGGGTCGGAAGACCCGATCATGCCGCCCGCGCAACGGGGCGCGTTCACCGCCGAGATGCAGGCCGCGGGCGTCGACTGGCGCCTCGTGGTCTACGGCGGCGCCTTGCACGCTTTTCACCACCCGCCGGTCGACCACCCCGTGGTCCCCGGCGTCGGCTACCACCCACGGCACGCGCAGCGAGCCTGGCGCGACGTCGTCGACCTGCTCTCCGAGTGCCTGCCCGTGACGGAGGATCTGGTCAATCCAAGCTCGGCCACCCGCTGACCAGCGCTTACCGGTCACTACGGCACATTTCTGGCGTGTTCCGGTCCCGTCCCTTCCTTCAACGCCGCTGGACGCCGACGACGCGCTCTCTGCCCAAGATCGGGGCCTCCACGCAACAGGGTGGCGATCCAGTACCACACCGCCCGCTTCCGCCTCGTGCCCCAACTCGCCAAGGCCCTGAGCGTGCCGACTCCCGCCGTACGCAAGCCGGGCTCGGCGTGGACCTACCCCGGCCCGTGCGCGCCGGCGCCGAACCGGTCGGACACGTCCGCCTCGGCTACGCCCGCGGGCGTGGGCTTTGGGACACAACGGCCTACGGCAACGCCTCACCCGCTCTCCGCATCCGGAGACCTGGGCGGGCTGTGACTGCGTTGTGGCCAACCAAGCGGTGTTCGAGGCGACCACCGTGGGTGATCCGGGGGCAGCGCAGTCGTCTATTCGGCTTCCGCCTTCCGTGCCACCTCCTCGATCGCGGCCAGCGACCTGCGTACCTGGTGACGGTCCGTCGTGTACCAGAAGTCGGGCAGTGACGCCTTCAGATAGCTGCCATAACGGGCTGTGGCCAGGCGCTGGTCCAGTACGGCGACCACACCGCGATCCCCCGTCGCGCGTACGAGGCGGCCAGCGCCCTGGGCCATGAGCAGGGCCGCGTGCGTGGCGGCGACCGCCATGAAGCCGTTGCCCCCAGCGTCCTCGACCGCCTTCTGACGGGCGCTCATCAGCGGGTCGTCGGGGCGGGGGAACGGAATCTTGTCCATGACGACCAGCTGGCAACTTGGTCCCGGGACATCGACGCCCTGCCAGAGCGAGAGCGTGCCGAAGAGGCAGGTCCTCGGGTCCGCGGCGAAGTTCTTGATCAGCTCACCCAGCGTCTCCTCACCCTGGAGGAGGATCGGGAACTCAGGGATGCGGGAGCGCAGTTCTTCGGCCGCCAGCTGCGCGGCCCGCATGGACGAGAAGAGGCCGAGCGTCCGGCCGCCCGCCGCCTGGATCAGCTCCGTGAGCTCGTCCAGCATGTCCGCGCGGTCCCCGTCCCGCGCCGGACGGGACAGGTGCCTGGCGACGTACAGGATGCCCTGCCTCGGGTAGTCGAAGGGCGAGCCGACGTCGACGCCCTTCCACTGCGGGAGGTCGTCGCCCTCCGTGCCCTCGGGTGCGAGCCCCAGCGACGCCCCCACTCCGTTGAAGTCACCGCCGAGCTTCAGCGTCGCCGAGGTCAGGACCACCGAACGGTCCGCGAAGAGCTTTTCCCGGAGCAGGCCCGACACGGACATGGGCGCGACCCTCAGCAAGGCGCCGAAACGGTCGTGTCGCTCGTACCAGACGACGTCCCACTCGGAGCCGTTCGTGATGCGCTCGGCCACGTCGTGGATCGTTTCGACGGAGGCGAGCGCCTGCTTGCGCACCGCGTCCTCGTCACCGACGGACTTGTCACGTGTCGCCCCGATAGCCGAGATCACCGTACGGGCGGCGTCACGCAGCGCCATCAGCGCGTATCCAAGGTCCTCGGGGAGCTCCTCCAAGCGGCCCGGCAGGGCCAGCTCCATCAGGCGCTCGAAGCCCTCGGCGGCCGTCTGGAGCTGGTCGGCCGCCTTCTCGTTGACGAGCTTCGCGGCGCGGCGCACGGCTCGGTTGACCTGGCCCGGGGTGAGCTCGCCGGTGGCGACCCCGGTGACCCGGGAGACCAGCTCATGGGCCTCGTCAACGATCAGCACCTCATGCTGTGGCAGTACCGGGGCGCCCTCGATGGCGTCGATCGCCAGAAGGGCGTGATTGGTGACGACGACCTCCGCGAGCTTCGCGCGCTCGCGGGCCGTCTCGGCGAAGCACTCGGCGCCATAGGCGCACTTCGAGGCACCCAGGCACTCCCTCGAGGACACGGAGACCTGTGACCAGGCCCGGTCGGAGACGCCGGGGGTGAGGTCGTCGCGGTCACCGGTCTCGGTGTCGCCCGCCCAGTCCCGCAGCCGCAGCAGGTCCTGGCCCAGCTTGCTGGTGGGGGCGGCCGCCTCGAACTGGTCGAAGAGGCCCTCTTCTTCGTCCTGCGGCATGCCTTCATGGAGGCGGTGCAGGCACAGGTAGTTCGACCGGCCCTTGAGCATCGCGAACTCGGGACGCCGGCGCAGCAGCGGATGCAGCGCCTCGACCGTACGCGGAAGGTCCCGCTCCACGAGCTGCCGCTGGAGCGCCAGCGTGGCCGTCGCCACGATCACCCTCCCCCGACCCTCGGCCGAGGAGACCCCCATCCCGTGCGCTATGGCGGGCACCAGATAGCCGAGCGACTTTCCGGTGCCGGTGCCGGCCTGGACCAGCAGATGGGAGCCGTCGTCGATGGCCTCCGCGACGGCTTCGGCCATGGTCACCTGGCCAGGGCGCTCCGTACCGCCGACGGCTGTGACGGCGGCATGCAGGAGTTCGGGAAGTGAGGGCTCTGTCATAGCGCGACCACCCTACGGTGCGGCACTGACAACCGGGCGATCAATGCCAGGCCGGGAGTAGCCGCCCCGGCCTTCGCCGTCGGCTCGGCCGCAGGATTTCCTGCCTTACAGCAGATCGCGCAGGGTCCGGTCACGGACCATGAGGGCGGCCCGTTTGCCGGGCAGGTCGACTTCGTCGGAGTAACGGAAGCCGGCGCTCAGGAAGGCGGACACCGAAGGGGTGTTGCGGAGATCGGGTTCCGCGATGACGCGCGCGCAGGAGAGGCGACGGGCGAGGACGAGGTCAGAAACAGCTCTGAGCAGGGTTGAACCGACTCCCCGCCCGCGGTTGGCGACATCTCCGACGAGCAGGTGGACTCCGGTGTCGTTGAGGCGAGCGGGGTAGTGGCGAGCCAAGAGGTCCAGGTCCGCGCGATAGAGCTCCCAGTAGCTCATCGGCGTGCCGTCCAGCACTCCGAGGCACGGGACACTGCGTCCGTCCCCGTCGAGCTGGGCGCTCAGATGGTGCTCGGCCACCGTCTCGGGTCCCGCCAGCTCCCAGAACGCCGCGACGGCGGGGTCGTTCATCCAGCGGCTGATGAGCGGGAGGTCGCGGTCGATGCGTACGGGGACGAGGTGGAAGACGCCCACGGAGGTGGCGATCGGCCCCCAGTCGCCGACGCGGTCGAGCAGGTCGTCACCTGCCGGGGTGACGGGGTCGGGCTTCGCCGTGCCCCGCTTTTCGCCCCGTTCTGCCACCCCCCCGGATCCCCGAGCCGCTTCGGCCTCCTCGGCGGAGAGCGCGATGAGTTCGTCCGGCAGTCGCAGGTCGAGGGTTTCCTCGCTGTCCGTGCCGTGGCCCGGGCCGCTGCCGAGGGACGTGATGGGGGCGGTACCGGCGCCGGTGCTCGCATCGATGGGAGGCACGGCGACGCTCCTCTCAGGGGACGGGGTACGTCATGTTCCTCAGGAATGAAGGGGGTTGGCGATGGTGACGTAGACGGACTGGGTGTCGACCGGTCCGATGAGTTCGTCGAGTCCGTGCAGCCGGGTCAGCAGGTTTGCCTTGCAGCGCAGTACGGGCGAGTCGAGCAGATGGGCGGGCAGGGGCGTACTCAGCCGGGCCGGGCCGGAGGCCACGTGGGCAAGGAAGCGGCGGAAGGCGGCGAGCAACAGCCGTTCGTCGGCGAGGTGCTGGGAGCCGAAAGCACCGATGAGGCCGAGCACGTTGTTGATGGCGACGTAGTAGGCGAAGCGTTCGTCGGTGACCTCGTCGGAGACGAAGGTGTCGCTGCGCTCGCCGATGCCGGGGAGCCGCTTGTCCAGTTCCGCGCGCCGGGACTCGCGGAAGTAGTAGCCCTGGTTGTCGCGGTAGCGGCCTCCCACGGGCCAGCCTTGAGAGTCCAGCAGGAGCAGGGTGTTCTGCTGGTGCGCCTCCAGTGCGATGCCGGCCTCGCTGTCCAGCCAGAGGACGGGGCGAATCACCTGTTCCAGATAGCGGAGGAACCACTCGGCGGCGACGGCGCCACGCGGTCGGCCGGTGCGTCCGGCCAGACGTGTGACGATCTCGGCAAGCCGGGACCACGGCATCGTGGGCCTGCCCGGCTCTGGGCGGGACTGCCCGCCGGCCCGGGCCCGGAGCCTGGGTGAGACGAGTCCGGCGATGCAGGAGACGTCGTCCGCCGACGTGAACGGGTTGTGGCGGATCACCACGTCGAGCCCGGGCAGGGGGCTGCCGTCCGGGTCGTTGACGGCGATCCAGGCCGGGTCGCGGACGATGTCGAAGCCGGGGTGGGCGGCCTGCCATAGTTCTGCGAGGCCGCTGCGCAGCAGGCGGTGGACTTCGACGCCGCGGTGGAGTTCCTTACGAAGGTTCTCCCGGCGGGAGTTGGTGATGGGCAGGCCCAGCGACAGCTTCAGCATGGCGGGCGCGCCGGAGCGGTAGAGCGTGCGTACGGAAGAGGTGGGGTACCACGGGGAGCCATGAGGTCCGAGGTCCCGGAGCAGGCCGGCGTCCAGCAGTTTCGCCGTCTCGGGGCGGTGGCGGACCTCGCGGATCTGCCAGGGGTGCATGGGCAGTGCGGTGTACCCGCCGGGCAGCGGCAGCCCGGCGCCGGCGAGCCGGGTGGTGAGCCGCTCGGCAGGCACGGGGCGGCCGCGATCGGTCCAGGCCGAGTCAGTGGCGAGTACGGAGGGGGCGACGGCCATCCAGTGCAAAGGAAAGGAGCCGCGCGACTCGGGTGAGTAGAGCCGGGTCTCGGCCTCGGAGAGTCCCTCGCGGCTCTTCGGGGTGGGATGCAGCGGGTGACCGAGCAAGAGCGACTGCTCGGCGGCCAGGAAGAGGTCAGGTCCGTCGGCGGGGTGCTTCCTGCGGTCGCCGATGAACACGACGGTTCGCCGGACGGAGTCGGCTACTCGGCCCACAAGGTCCCCGCTGTCGGGAGAGCGGGGTTGGCGGGTCGGGGGTGCTGCGCGGTCCGAGGTGGCGTGCGCTCTGGGAGCGGCGGTCCCCGCCTGCGCCCCGACCTCCTTGTCGCCCGTCTGCATCTCTCGTCCGAGGAGCGCCGCCAGCGTGACCGCGTCTGTGGGGGGTGACTCGTTCGCGGCGTCGGCGAGGTAGGGAAGGCCGAAGCGGTGCCAGCCTGCCGGGGACCAGTAGTACACCGGGACGACGAGGGCGGTGCCGCTGGCAGGGAGGGGGATGCGGAGCGTGCCGTCGGCGGGGGCGGCGAGGTCGTTCTCCCGCGCCCAGCAGCGCAGCAGGCTCTCGACAGCTGCGGCCTGGGCTGCGGTGTGCGGGTCGGGATGCTCCAGCAGGTCGGCGGTGGCACCGCGCAGCCGTGAGGAGTCCCCGGGCCCTCCCGCCTGCCTGGGGACCGATTCGGTCCCCAGGCCGAGCGGGGCCTTGACCTGCGTGCCGCACGTTCCTCGCTCGGCGAAGTGAGGGCGGCCGTCGGGGGCGGGGGTGACGTTCAAGAGAGTTCCCTGTGAGGTGGTTCAGGCTCGGTGGTTCAGGCTCGGTTCAGGCTCGCCGCCCTCGGGGGCCGGTAGCCGCCGCCGCGACAGTCGCCACCGCGTCCGCCAGCCGGTCGAGCACCGCGTTCGCCTGCTCATCGGTGATCGTCAGAGGCGGAAGCAGCCGCACCACGCTGGAGTGGCGTCCGCCGCGTTCCACGATCAGGCCGCGGCGCAGGCACTCCCGCTGAACGGCGGCCGCCAGGTCGCGGGCGACGGGGCGCGGCCCCCCGGAGGGGCCGCCGGTGCCTGGCCGGGGTGGCTCCTCGGGGTCGACGACCTCGACGCCGATCATCAGCCCTCGGCCTCGTACATCGCCGATGCAGGGGAAGTCGCAGGACAGGCCCCGCAGTTGGGTCAGCATGCGTGCGCCCAGGAGGTCGGCTCGTTCGGCGAGATGGTTCTCACGGACGTACGCGAGGGTCGCCGTGCCGGCGGCCATGGCGAGCTGGTTGCCGCGGAACGTGCCGGCGTGGGCGCCGGGTTCCCACACGTCGAGGTCGTCGCGGTAGACCACCACGGCCAGGGGCAGGCTGCCACCGATGGCCTTGGACAGGACCATCACGTCGGGCGTGATGCCGCTGTGTTCCACGGCCCAGAAGGTGCCGGTCCGCCCGACCCCCGTCTGAGCCTCATCGACGATCAGGGGGATGGACCGGGCGGACGTGATCTTTCGCATCCTGCGCATCCAGTCGTCGCGCGCCGGAATCACGCCGCCCTCGCCCTGCACCGGCTCCAGGATCATTCCGGCGGGTCTGGGCGCCCCTGACTCGGTGTCATCGAGGAGGGACTCCGTCCAGCAAGCAGCCAGTTCGGCTCCGCGCTCGCCACCGACGCCGAACGGGCACCGGTAGTCCTGCGGAAAGGGCAGGTGTACGACACGCATGTCCGAAGCGCCCCCGGATGCTTCGAGCGTCCCCGCGGTCGTCTGGTGGTACGCGCCGGCGAACGCGACCAGCCCAGTGCGCCCGGTCGCGGCGCGCACCAGCTTCAGCGCCGCCTCGACCGCGTCCGTGCCCGCGGGCCCGCAGAGCTGCCCGCGCGCGTGCTCCACCAGACCGTGCCGATGACGGGAAGGACGAGGAAGACGAGGAAGCAAGCGAGATGCGGCGCCAGGAACATCCAGCCCGTCAGCTCGCGCCTGACCCGCGCCCGGCGCGACAGCCGCCGATGCT